>JAITOL010000018.1 GCA_031289955.1 Synergistaceae bacterium | reverse complement strand
TTATTTCCTCTCTAAATAGCAAGCTACCAAAGACTCCATAATACCCCGTCCGACTTGCATGTGTTAAGCACGCCGCCAGCGTTCATCCTGAGCCAGGATCAAACTCTCCTTGGCTTTCTTTACTATGCGAAACCCACTCGCGAGAGCGGCTTCGCACGGACTTTTAGTTTGTTTGCGAAATGCGTTGCCGCATTTGCCTTTCAAACTGAAATTGCAAAATTGCCCTAACGTTTATTGGTATTCTGTTCTTGCTCAGTATGGGCGTTCTCTTTTGGAGAACGATTTCAAGGTGCCGTGCTCAAGCGAGCAAGGGCAAGTATAATGAGCTTGGCACTATCTGTCAACGCTTTCTTTTAGATATTAACAATCCCTAAAAAGTAATTCCTGAGTATATATTACATTACAATTAGAGCTAAAATAAGATTTAATTATCATGATATCTGGGCTTAATTTGCTTTGATTATCTAAAATGTCAATAAAATATGAAAAATAATTTTCGCGAGAATTTTTCCTTTGTATATTTATACGTATCTTGTGAGAATCGTTCGGATGTACGATATATTATGAATGTGTGGAAAGGAGACTGCGCATGACGATCAGAATTGTGATTGCGGACGATCATCCTCTGACGCGCTCGGGTCTCGCGGAGTGGATAAAAAGAAACGAAAACTTCACGCTGACGTCTCAGGTGGAGGATGGAGAGACGGCATGGAAGATCATCCAACAGGAGCGCCCTGACATCGCGCTGCTCGACATACAGATGCCGCGCGAATCTGGCATTGCCGTCGCGCAGAGGATAAAAGACAGCGGAATTCCGACCCGCGCCATAATGCTGACGAGCTTCAACGCGCAGCCTTATGTAATGGCCTCGCTCCGCGCCGGAGCAATGGGTTTTGTGCTCAAGACGACCGCGATACGCGAACTCGAGGTCGCGATCAAGCAGGTCATGAGCGGCGGGTTTTATCTCGATTCGAGAGTGGCCGGCATCCTGAGCGACAAAAGCGCCCTCCCCGAGCCCCTGTCCGTTCGCGAGCGCGAAGTGCTGCTCGTTACGTCGAGGGGATTTTCCATAAAGGAGATAGCGGTGATGCTCTGCATCACCGAGCGGACCGTACAGGCTCACCTGACATCCGTATACGCGAAATTCGGGTGCCGCGGCAAGAGCGAAGCTCTCCTGGTGGCTCTCAAATACGGCATAATGACGCTCGACGAGCTTCTCGAGGACACCTCCCTCGACGATGGCGGACACTAGTGTTAAGGCGCAAACTTCTCACAATACTATTTGTATGCATACTGCTGCCGGTGCTTGTAATTCTGTTCGAATCCGCAACGACGGTAATGTCACAGAAGAAGATGACCACCGGCATCGCGGGGCGATACGTCGAAAACCTCGCCGACTACGCCGCCGACAGATGGAAGGAGGGAAACCCCGAAAGGATAGCCGCTTTCCTCTCTTTGCTGGCAGACCACGGATACGACACGCTCGTCTCTTATAACGACAACGATAAAGCGGGCTGGAACAAACTTTTCAGGCGCAACCCAAACGCGAGGGGAAAATTCATCCCCGGCATGGTGGCTTATATCACTAAACGCGGGGAACTCATCTCTTTCTCTCAGAACGCCGCGATACTGGCGAACATATTCTCTGGCACAATGAGCGATACGGCCGGCGTGGCTGCGGACGGGAGCAATATCGCGGGCAGCTTCAGGCTCGGCGATAAACGAGTGACGTACGTGGCTCACATATCCTCGACGGACAACCCAAAGGTATACGCGGTGGCTGCGGTGACCATGATGAGCTGGATGGGCAGAAACGACTTCAACATGATGAAACTCGCGTTCGCCGGAACCATGGGAATGCTCATCTGCCTCGTGGGGCTTCTCATACTCCGCGGTTCCGTCATTCTTCCGCTTCAATCTCTTTCGGCGGAGGTGAACACGCTCAAGTGGGGCTCAGAGACTCCTAAACACGAGGATGGACCGCCCGCGTTCGGACGGCTCAAAGTCGAGGAAATATCATCTTTAAAGAAAGCGGTTACGGATCTGGCCCACAGGATGATCGACAAAGACTCCCTCGAAAAACGTTATCTCGGGGACATAATCAAGGCTCAGGAGGATGAAAGAGGCAGGATAGCTCAGGATATACACGACGGCCCCATTCAGGTGGTTTCCGCCCTGGTACAGCGCATACAGATGCTGAATCTCACATCTCTCGGCATGCCGCGTGAGGCGGCGTCCCAGCTCGAAACGGCGGAGGAAGTGGCGCAAGATCTCGTGGAAGACCTGCGGGACATATGCGATTCTCTCGTTCCTCCATGGGTATCATTGGGCATAGTCTCCTGTCTGGAAGAGGCCGCCAGCCGATTCGAGCGCCAACATTCGATAACGGTCAACACGAATGTGGACGCAAACCTCGACGTTCCTCAGGAGACGACTCTCGCGCTGTTTCGGATATTCCAGGAAGCGGTGTCCAATGCCGTCCGTCACGGCGGCGCCACGGAGGTAAATGTGGACGCGAACCCTCACGAGGGCGGCGGCGTGGAGTTCCGCATATCGGACAACGGCGTGGGCTTCAAACCCGACGCGGAGACGATAGGCCTCCTCCTCCAGGAGGGACGGCGAGGCCTCACCGGCATGAAACGAAGGGTCGAGCTGCTTGGGGGAGAATTTAACCTCTGGTCCGAACCCGGAAGTGGAACTATAATAACGGTTGTAATTTAAGAGATCGCTGATTACGGCGAGAGGGAGGGAGGGAATTATGATTCTCGAAATGGAAGATTTTAAGAATAAAAACGAAATGTACGCGCACCTCGATTCGGCGTGCGCGGCTGTGATAGATAGACGTGACGACGTAATATCGAGCCTCTCGAACGCGTCGTCTCTTATCAAAAAATATCTCATCCACACAAACTGGGTGGGCTTTTACCTGTTCAGGGGGGAAATATTGACGCTCGGCCCGTTTCAGGGCGAGCCGGCCGTGACATCCATCAAACTGGGCAAAGGGTTATGCGGAATGGCCGCGCAGGAGAAAAAAACAGTGCGGGTCGACGACGTTGCGGCGTGTGACAATTACATAGCCTGCGACGCGTCGTCGGCGTCCGAGATAGTCATACCGCTTTTGAAGAAAGATCGCGTTCTGGGCGTGCTGGACATAGACAGCACGATGCGCTCGCGTTTCGACAAAGACGACGAAAGAGGGCTCGAAAAAATAGCCAGCTCGCTCGTCCGCCTCATCTATATGTAAGTGATATGTAAATGAATATAAGAACGCCCTCGCGTGGTATGTTACGGGGGCGTCCTTATAGTTTATATATTATTTGTGTGAAAAATCGTTATCTCCTCGTCGGCAGAGCCTTCAAGCCTTTTTTCTTCGAGGCCGGGGCGGAGTCGTCGCCTATCGTGAAGTACGCGAGCTCCTCCTGCAGATTGCCCGAGAGCCCCGACAGGCTCTCTGAACCTTCGGCTACCTTCTCCGAAGCCGCCGCCACTTCCGCTACGCTCGAGCGTATGTTCTCGCTCGCGTTAGCGGTGTCGTTGATCTTAGTCGACATGCTCTGCACCGCCTCCGCTATCTCCTCGCTGGACGCCGCTTGTTCCTCGGCCACAGCAGCCAGATCCTGGGTCGACGCGGCGATGTCGCGCAGGTACGTGATCATGTTCGAAATGGCGTTTTCCGTTTCGCTCGAAAGATCCTTTGCCTTGTTGGAATCCTCCGTGTTTGCCTGGGCATAGTTGACAATACGGTCGAGATCGCCCGTTATCTGACTTGCCAGATCGGCGATGCTCTTCGCCGCGACGTTGCTGTCCTCCGCGAGTTTGCGAACCTCTTCCGCCACAACCGCGAACCCGCGTCCGGCGTCTCCGGCGCGCGCCGCCTCGATTGCGGCGTTTAGCGCCAGCAGGTTCGTCTGATCCGCTATGCTGCCTATCTGAGATACGAAACTCTGTATCTGGCGCGTCCTGTTGCCTAGTTCGAGCACGGCGGACGTCGACGCCGCGGAGCTGTCCGCGACCCTGCTTATGCCCTCGACGACGCTGCGCACAGCGTTCATCCCCTCGTCTCCGGCGCTCATCGCGTTGTCGACCTTGCGCGCTATGTCCGTGCCCTTTTCGGCCGTGGTCTGCGCCCCTGCCGCCACTTCCTCGACCGACGCGTTGACCTCTTCGCTGGCCGAGGCCAGCCCGCTCAGGTTCACGTTCATCTCGTCGACGTTCGCCCTGAACTCCTCCACCGAGGCGTTCGTCTCTTCCGCCATCGCCGAGAAATCCTGCGAGGAGTCGGAGATATTGACCCCGGCATCCTTGATGGTGTTCATCACACCCCTCAGCGTCACGGCCATCTTATCCAGCTCGACCGCCATCTGCGCTATGGCGTCGCGGCCCGACGTGTCGAACTCGACAGTAAGGTCTCCGGCGGAGAAATGCACGATCTTTTCCTTCATTGAATTTAGCGGCTTCGTTATGAGACGCGATATCAAGAAACTCAGCAGCAGGGTGAATATGGTGGCAAACGCGGAAACCGCCGCTCCTGTGGCGGCGACCTCGTTAGTGTATTCGGTGGAGCTGGTCTGCACGTCATCGGTTGCTTTGACCAGCAAATCAGACAATTCCACCAGGGTTGCGTTGAAATCGAGGACGATGGGTTCGACCTCGTCGAAGAAGTAATGCGCAGCCTCCTCGCCGGCTTCCTGCGTCCCTGATTTGCCTATCTCGACCGCCTTGTCCTGCACGCCGCGCAATGTCGTCAGCGACGCGTCAATGCGGCTCACGAGAGTTCTCGCTTTATCATCCATGGGCAATTTTTTAAAATTTTCCAAAATTTCAGCGTTCTGTCGTCTTCTCGCGTCCATATCATCCAGAACCGGTTTGAGTTTTTCGACATTCTCCATAGCTATTACCTTGAGGACGTTCTTCTGGTTCCCCTGAAGGTTGGCTCTAAAAATCGCGAAATCGGTAGCCGACATAGCGTAATTATCGATGCCCACAGAATAACGCTCGTCTATCCTTGTTAACGCGGAATAATTAAAAACCGCCACAAATATCAGCAAAATCAGCGGAACCGCAGCCAGTATGCCCAATTTGACACCTATACTTCTATTTTTTAACCACGACATACTTTTTACCCCCTAAGAATATTTATGTAAACCTAAAACAAAATGACCGCTCTACAAAACGGCCGTAAACCAGAAACAAGGGAAAAAATAGAAGATGGACAGCATATTAAAACAAATCAATAACTATAATTAGAAATGTAAGCATCTCCTCCCATGCTAGAATAACTTGAGAAATATACATTGTCAATAGCAACAACTAGTTGTTGTTGTTGTTGGAAATATGTATATTTTATCATAAAAACATATCGCATGCCCGATTCTGAAATCAAACATGCGATATGTTTATATTTTGACAGGAACGTTTATGCTATCTTTTTTGTGATGGCAACGCTCTCAGACGAGCGTTTTGCGATGTTTTGACCTCTTCCTCCATCTTGAAGAACTCCAGAAGCTCCGATAATTCTCCGGCGAGACGAGACAGTCCCTCCGCTCCGGAGGCCATTCTCTCCGCCGCGGTCGACACCTCCCCGATTCCGCTGCGGATATTCTCTCCTGCCTCCGCCGCGCTGCCCACCTTCATGGCTATATTCTGCACCGCTTCAGCTATCTCCTCGCTCGACGCGGCCTGCTCCTCCGAAACGGCGGCAAGATCCTGCGTCGCGCCCGATATATTTCTGAGGTAGCTGATCATGCTCGCTATAATGGACGCCGTCTCGTGGGAGAGGTCGCTCGCGCCCTGCGACGCTTTCGCGTTGCCGAGCGATATGCCTACGACGCCGTCGAGATCTCCCGTGATCGTCTTGGCGAGTTCCTCTATGTTTTTGGCCGCCACATTGCTGTCCTCGGCCAATTTGCGAACCTCCTCCGCCACGACCGCGAAACCGCGTCCGGCGTCGCCCGCCCTGGCGGCCTCTATCGCCGCGTTCAGCGCCAGCAGGTTCGTCTGATCCGCTATTCCGCCGATCTGAGAGACAAACTCCTGTATCTGGCGCGTGCGTTCGCCGAGCTCCTGCACGCTCTTCGCGGCGTCCGCCGCGTTCTTCGCCACTCCCTCGATGCCGCTTACAGCTTTGCGAACCGCGTTCATGCCATTTTCGCCCGCCGCCATGGCCTCGTCGACCTGACGCGCTATGTCGGTGCCCTTCTCCGCTGTGGCCTGCGCTCCGGCCGCCACTTCCTCGACGGACGCGTTGACCTCTTCTCCTGTCGAGGCAAGCGAGTTCAGGTTTGCCCCCATCTCCTCGACATTGGCCCGGAACTCCTCTACGGACGCGTTCGTCTCCTCGGCGAGGGCCGAGAACTCCTGGGCAGTCTCGTTCATGTTACCGCTTGCGTCTTTGACCGAGCTGATTATGCTTTTGAGATTATCGGCCATATCCTGAAGGCCTCTGCTCATATTGGCGAGCTCGTCGCGTCCCTCCGTGTCGAACGTGCTTATGAGATCGCCCTCGGAAAACAGTTTCACGCTGCGTTGTATCCTGCCTATGGGAGCGGTTATTATGCGGGAAACCACGACGCCCAGTATCAGGCCGATCACTATGGCTATGAGCGATGAGACGGCTATCTGAAACGTCCCGGATTCGGCATGCTTCTTGGAATCCGCAGTCGTCTCGTCGCACAACTTCACGAGCAGAGCGACGAGTTTGTCGAATACTTCCGTGTAGGAATTCTCGGACGCCGACATATCGCCGCCAGTGCGCAGACGGGCGTCGAGCTCTTCATGTCCGTAAGCGGCCCTGCCAAGCTTCATGGCCTCGTCCTGCAATTTCTCGTTCGACGCGCCAAGGGTTTTGAGCTGGCCTATGAGGGTTACTTCCTCAGGAGTGAGGTTCGTCTGCTCATATCTCGCTATCAATTCCGCGATTTTTTTTCTGTCATCCAGCACCCTGCTCGTGTAGCCGTTCACCTCGTCGTCCGTATTCGCGTTGATGAGGCTCAGGATCATGCGCCTGTTCATCACGGCGAGGGTTTTCGCCTCGGACATGAGGATGGCGGGCGTCGCGTAGTCTTCATAGAGTATCTTTATATCGCCGGAAATGGAGTGACTCGTCCTGTAGCCGGTTATCGCTATAAAGACCATGAGAATGAGCATCACGATCATGAGAGACAGAATTTTCACCGTAGTGCGCAGATTTTTAAACCACTGCAATGTAAACACCCCCTTAAATTTAGCACCAAAATAATTTTACCATCAGCAAAAAAGATGGTCAAGAAGTAGGTAAAAACATATATAAAAACACGACCAGAGAATCAAGAGGTATATCTGAAACCTGAACCCGCGTTGTTGAATGTGGTTCCGGCGTCGAAAATAGACAAAAGCGCAACGACAGCCGGGCAAGCGATGAATTTCACGATAAAGCCCAATTTGTTCGTGACAATATGCCCAGTTCGAGGTATTATTTTGGCACTATATTATCAAGAGAAGATGGAGGAGGTTGTTATTCATGGATTTACCGCCTTGGGAGCAGGAAGAGCAGGACAAATGGAAGCGGCAGTATGGCGACAGGCCCCGCCCCTCGGTCGCGGTCGACTCACCCAAAAGACGCGATTCCAAAATACTTGTGACGACGACCGAGACCATAGGGGGCAAGAAATTTATCAATCTGGGGCTTGTGCAGGGCAGCGTGGTGTACGCCGGAAACATCGTGACCGACGCGCAGAACCTGTTTGCGGGTTCTCCCTGCGGCGAACTTCCCGGCGCGACGGGCATGATCGCCGAAGCCCGCAGGATCGCGGTTGACCGGATGCTCGACGAAGCCCGCGAACTGAAGGCGGACGCCATAGTCGGAGTGCGTTTTTCGTCGTCCGAAATAATGCAGACGGTGGTGGAGTTTTTAGTATACGGCGCAGCAGTCACGTATATGAACGCTTAAATATCAATAATGAAAACATACCCATAAGGAGCGTGCCGTAATGCGCAGGTTGCTTTTCGCGGTTTTATTTTTTTCGTGCGCGAGCGCTTTCACTAACGCGTCCGAGGCGGATCAGGCGGCTCTTGTCAGCCGAAACGAGGCTGAACGGGCGAGCGTCGTTCTGAAGGCGCAGATAGACATAAGAAATTTCTGCGAACCATGCGGAGACGCGCCGCCGGAGGCGGAGATCGTATCGCGGGTATCTGTCAGCGACGAGGGAGAGGACTACTGGAGCGTGTCCGTGAACGGCGAGGGCGTGGATCTGGCGTATATATACGTGTATGACGGCACCGGGCGCTGGGTCAACCTCGCCCGGAAACTGGGCATAAATGTGACGGGGGTCTCGGAATCTTTCACGGAGGAGCGAATGAGCGCGATTGTTCTCGGCTATTTCGTAAACATACGTGAAACGCCCGGCTTGCAGGGCCGGGTCAAATTCCAGGTTCAATATGGAGATGTTCTGGCAGTGACCGGCCCGCCTCTTTACGCGCCGGACGGCACGTGGTACTCCGTAGTGGCGGAAGGCGATAAACCGCCCTCCAGAAGTTACGTCAGCGCCGAATATATCGCCATTTCATCGGTCGGGACGGACGACGAGGAAGCTGTGGGGCGAATCGCCGGGACAAGCCTCAAAGAAGCCCTGTCAGGCCCGGTCGACGCGAGAGACATATCGCGAAAATCCCAGGGTATGACCATGCTGACCGGACTCCCCTGGTTCGCCACGATAGAGAAAGACCAGGATGCGCCGCTATATAATTCCCCGGACGAGAACTCCGGAACGAGCATGACATTGACGGAAGAAGAATATGTGCGGATATTGGGCTGGAGCGAGGGCGGCCCCTCCTCGGGATGGTATCTCGCGATGACCGGGCCGGGCGACGCGGGTTGGATCAAAGCAAAACAGCTTCACGTCCGGGGAAACTTTTACAACTCTACGCCGGGAGAGAAAGCTTTGGCATTTATAGGCAGAGCTGTTTTGAACCTCGGGTCGGGCGAGGAGGCGGAGAAAAAATGGGGGCCATCCGCGTCGGTCAAACGGGAGGAGTCCGACGATGGAAACGGATACCACTGGACGCGCAAGATATCTGACTTCGGGGACATAGTAATCGACGACACCGCGGACGGCAACGGGAACGACCTGGGAGGCAATTTCAGGTTCTCGCGCAAGGGATCCTCTATAGGCGGGCTCGCGATAGGCGAGAAGTGGTGCGATGTGAATTACATGGAACGAGCGCTGGGACTTCCGGACAACCTGGCGCGCGACGAACGCGGCAACTCCGTCATGGAATACTTGCCAGGCGCGGACGCTCTGAAGCTGACTATCGACAAAGCCGGGCTGCTGTCCGAAATTTATTACGAGTGGGTCGTATACGACTGAATTATATTTATATGCCATAAAGTATAATAACGCGGTATAATTTTGCTTGTTATTTTACTTTGGAGAGGGGAGATTAAACATGCCCCGGAACATTCAACCCCTGCGAGCTGGAAAATACAAAACAAACTTGTCGGGCGAATTGGAGTATCGGTCTTTCGTGCCTTCGCCTTTGCCGCCAGACCCGCCAATCGAATTGAGCGGCGACATTGTCGGGCTGCTGGTGGAGGCGAATAGACAATTAGCGCGGCTGGAAACCATAGCGTCGCGTATTCCGAGCGTGAATCTGTTTATATCAATGTATGTCCGCAAAGAAGCCCTGATGTCGTCACAGATAGAGGGAACACAGGCGACGCTGGAAGACATCCTCGATCCATTTATAGACCATAACGCCAATCGAAATGTCGCGGAGGTCATCAATTATGTCGAAGCGACGGAGTTTGCCATCGAGCGGCTGCGACGTCTGCCGCTTTCCGCCCGTCTCATCAGAGAAACGCACGCGGTACTGATGCGGGGAGTTCGCGGCCAGGAGAAAAATCCCGGCGAGTTTCGCCGTTCCCAAAACTGGATTGGCGGCGCGGGAAGCGCCCTCAACAACGCCCGCTATATCCCGCCAACGCCCGAAGACATGACGGACGCCATGTCTGATTTGGAAAAATACATCAACAGCGACAGCAATCTCGACGTGTTGATTCGCGCGGCATTGATTCATTATCAGTTTGAGACGATCCATCCATTCCTGGACGGTAATGGCCGCATTGGGCGGCTGTTGGTCACTCTTTTTTTGCTGGAACGGAATGTGTTGAGCACGCCCGCTTTGTATATTTCATACTTTCTCAAAAAAAATCGCATTGAATACTATGACCGCATGAGCGAGGTCAGAGACAAGGGCGACTTTGAACAATGGGTGACGTTCTTTCTTCAAGCGATTCTGGAATCAGCCGCCGACGCCAGCGCGACAATCGACAGGCTCGACTCCTTGCATGAGAAAAACGCGGCATTGGTTGAAAATTTGGGGCGCGGAGCAAAGACCAGCGTCAAGCTGTTCGCTTATCTCGAGGAAAACCCGATCATCGAAATCCAAAAAACAGCGGCAGCCTTGAATGTAACATACGCTACAGTATCCAAAGCGGTAAAAAGGCTCTGCGAAGCGGGAATTTTAGCACAAATGTCGGGGAATCGGCGTAACCGAGTCTTCGCCTATGAATCGTATCTGGCGATTTTAAAAGAAGGAACAAATTAAAAAAGGATCATTCGCTAATATTTGAACGTGACGGGTATTTTCCCCACGACGCGCGCTCCCGCGTCATCGATCAAAAGCAGCCACATGTCGCACGCGCACGGGACAATGTCGTCCGCCCAATCCGCCGCGAAGTTGAACGTGATTTCAAGACTGTCCCCGGCGCGCCGGCATTTTTGTGCCCTCGACCATCCGGAGAGGGGGATGTGCGCAATGCCGAGAATCGTTCTCTCCAGAACCACATTCTCCGGCGCGAAGCGGCTCTCGACCCGCACGGTAACGGGGCGTTCAAATTTGTCCGCGTCGAACTCGTACGGCGTCTCGATGCCGACAAATTTCGGCGAGGCGATGCCGAGGTTTTCATAAAGGCGGGCTATCAGCGAGAGGGATTCCGACACAGCCGTCGCGACAAAATCGTCGCAGGCGCGACGGGCCGGCGAGTCCTCAAACTCCGCTATCCTCGTCTCGATCGCCTTTTCAAACTCCGTGACGCGCTTCCGCACGTCCGCGGCCGACTCGGGGTAAAGCAGCTCGATCGCCGTCTGGAGGTCAACGTGAGCGCGCCAGCCCGGGGTGAGCGAGTAGTCGAAATCCGACGCCGGAGACGAGAAGTGCGTGCTGAGCGCGTACTCGTGCCCGCCGCCCTCGAAGCCCTCAGGCACTCGCGTCATTCCAGGATACCATGGCGTATACGGCGAGAGGCAGGGTTTGCCGAACGCCCTGCGTATCAGAATGGCACTGGGATCATCCCGGATCTGGACGATGTTGCTTTCGAGAGTCGACTCGTCGCAGATCGCGCGGGTCTCCATGGCGTGTGGCGTGCCCCAGGGCGTGGAGGATGAAATATCGTCGGCCGTCCCCTCGAAATGACTCCGCAGAACTTTCTTTATATCGTTTACGCCTATTTTGCGCGGCGGCCTGACGGAGAACGGGAGATCCGCGTCCGGATCGAGCGTCGTGCCGAGGATTATCTCCAACCCACGCAGATGCCGGTGAAAGCTTCTTTTGGGGCGATATCCCCCCAATGCCTGATAAGCGCGGGCAAAGTCGAACCTGTCGCTGGTCGCCTCCTCCAAGCCGCACCAGTCGCGGCCGACAGCGTAGGAGATCAGCTCCGCGAGGTGCGGGGTCTCGGGGGAGGGGGCACGGATCGTAAAGTGGTTGGGAATCAGGTAGACTTCGTCGTCAGGGACTCGCTTCACGGCGTAATGTTTGCCGCCAGCGACCTGAACCACCCAGGCCTCGTCCCTGTCCGCGAAGTGATACGAGCGCCCGTTGCCGATGTAGCCATATCTGTCGATGAGGCCTGTCGTTATTTCGACGGCATGACATGCGCTTTTCGCGGTCTCGGCCACGACGCGCCGGACTCCGTATCCCACGCCGCCGTCCGATATCTCAGGGGAGTCCTCCTTGGACGGCCCGCAGCTGTCGCTGCAAATCACGACCCCGTTCGAGTTGACGTAAAAATCGCAGAAGGACGCGCCGGAGGCGCGGTATGACCTCGCCTCCGACCAGAAAAGCCCGGCGCTCTCCCCCGGCATTGGGATGAGAGCGCTCTCCGGCTCGAAACGGACTGACGGCGCGGATGCTTTCGGCGGAACGACGTGCGTCCACATGACGTAGCGTCCATCGCTGTCCTCGTTGTGTCCGACTAAAATCTCGCCTGTGACCGATGCTCTTTTGCCCACTATCACCGTCGTGCAGGCGCGCGATTTTCCGGCGCCAAGGAGCAGGAGAAAAAGTGAAAGGAAAACGCACATCGCCGCAATCATGATCTGATCAGTCACTCCACATGCCGCAAAAATTTTTGAATCCTGACGTCATCGACTGAAAAAAACTCGCCCGTCGGCAGATCCGCCGCTATGCGGCCATTGTCGATAAATATCACCCGACGCGCCGCGCCAACTCATATGCCGCCTGAATGACTACCAATACATCATCTTTAATATTACTATAATATTTCACTTTTTTGTTCATACCCGAACAGCGTTCAGAGGCTCTTTTCGGCTGTTTTTTCGCCATAGCGCGAGGGCGGGCAATATTGTGTGATATAATTGCTCCGATATGCGGGGCTGGAGAAATTCGCCCGGCTAAAAAAATTGAATAGCGTCAAAGTTCCGGCGTGTGGAATCTGGTGCGAAACCAGAACAGCCCCGCTACTGTAATCGGGACGAAACCGCATAATGTCACTGGCTCCTGTCAAGGGAGCTGGGAAGGCGCGGGAGTAGGGTGAACGAAAGTCAGGAAACCCAACCGGATGCTTTTAGCGAGGGCTGTATATTTGTCTTGTTACGCCTCTGTGTGTTATCGCACTTTGTCGTACGCAAATAAGCGAAGGCCTCTGTGTATATGGAGGTCTTTTTTTTATTCCCCCGAATTCACCGGCGCAGCACCGGAAGCCGCATGGCTTCCGAATTTCAACACAATATAGAGGAGGAACTTTGTACATGGCAAAGAAAGAGTTTCACACCACAGCTTACACAGATATCGACGATTTTATCTTCGGCACGGCGAAAAACCCGGTGACGCTGAAAAACGGGATGGTCATAGGCGGTGGCACGATGTATCCGGAGTTGAATTTCACGCTGCCCACGATGTCGCTGAACGATTCGACCTGGCCGGAGGCGATAGAAAACTACAGGGAGATAATCACAAAAACATGCGTGCGGGCGCACGAACTTGAATGTCCAGGGTTTGTCGCCGAGATCGAAACCCTCCCGGATATGACGTTTAATCCGAAATGGGGAATAGAGGTCTGCAAAGTCGTGGTCGATATAATCAAAGAGCACGAGGCGAAACTCGGGATCAAAGGCGCGGTCCGGATCACCCCCAACGACAACCGCGAGGGCGAGGGACTCGTCCATATGTGGCGCGGCAACCGCTGGGACGAGACGATGGAGGTATTCGAGGGCAGCGCGAAGGCTGGCGCGGATCTTCTCGCCATCGAGACGATAGGCGGCAAAGAAGTTCACGACGACGCCCTTATGTTCTGCGACGTCAAAAAAGCTGTTTTCGCGCTGTCCGTGCTGGGCTGCCGGGACATGGAGGTAATATGGACCGCGATCAGCAATATCGCGGACAAACACGGGACCATAGCGGCGGGAGACACTGCCTGCGGGCTTGCCAACACAGCGATGGTTCTTGCTGAAAAAAATTACATCCCGCGCGTTTTCGCGGCGACGGATCGCGTCATGTGCGCGGTTCGCAGCCTCGTAGCTATGGAGAACGGCGCGGTCGGCCCCGACAAAGACTGCGGCTACGAGGGGCCCTACATCAAGGCGATAACCGGCAACCCGATATCCATGGAGGGACGGGCCGCCTCATGCGCACATTTGAGCTCGTGCGGAAACGTGGCGATATGCGTGGCCGATCTGTGGTCCAACGAATCCGTGCAGAATGTAAATTTATTGAGCGGCATAGCGCCCGTCGCGTATTTCGAACTGTTGGCGTACGACTGCCGCCTGATGAACGAAGCGAAGGCAAAGGGCAAAGAAACCGCCCTGCTGATCCGCGACCTCCACGCCGATTCGGACAGCTGCCTCGACCCGCACGCCTGGGTTCTCCGCCCGGACGTGGTTCTGGAAATATCAAAGGGCATAGTCGCCGAGACCGGGCATTACAACCGCGTTAAAAAAGCCGCCGAACTAGCGTTGGCCTCCATGGCGAAGGCCGTCAAAGATGGCAAACTCCGCATCAACGACAAAGAGAAAGACTGGCTCAATAAACTGATCGACTCCGTCGGCGCTCTCCCCGGAACCGTAGAGGAACTGATCGAGGACGTCGCGGACGACTGCGACAAGCTCGACCCGGCAAAATACGACCTGAAATTCTAACCCCCGCAAGCGATTCGCGTTAAAGGTTGAAAACACTAAAAGCCGGGTTATCCCGGCTTTTAGTGTTCGTTGAACGATTCGTGTTGCGGCAATATCTCCCTTACGCGCGCGGCTTTGCTTTTAATAAAATTGTCCGCTTCGCCGCCGCTCATAATTGCGTCCGCAACGGCGAAATAGCAAAAATAGTCAAACCAATCAGAGCGCCTCAGCTAACCCCCCGCGCAGGGGGTTATTTTTTTGCCTTCCCACCTCGGAGTCTATACGGAGTCTGAAAAACAAAAGGGCTCAGGAGCAAAACCCCTGAACCCTTGTTATCAGTGGCGCGCTCGTGCGGAGTCGAACCGCAGACCTACGGCTTAGGAGGCCGTCGCTCTATCCTACTGAGCTACGAGCGCGTATCAGCGTTACGTTCGCATAACTTGAGAATTGTATAAATTGCGCCGCGCCTTGTCAATACCAGACGCGCTATTTGAGGGTAAAAACATGCCGCCGTGTGGCCCGAGATTCCACCTGCCGCCAAAATGTTGTAAGATACGCTAAGCCACATGAATCGGGAGGAGAAATGAGCGGGATGATAATAAACGTTCACGGTCTCGCCAGCTCGGGAGACAATTCAAAATACGCGTGGATAAGAGACAACGTAACGGATCACGAGATTTATTCCCCCACGTTCGACTATGAACACGCGCTGCCGCGCGACATTTTGGACAACATATCGGGCGTGGCGCGCGATGCCGATTACGCATTGGGCAGCAGCCTCGGCGGTTTTTTCGCGGCGCTGCTCAACAGAATTTACCCGCATATCAAAGCGATCCTCATAAACCCCGCTTTCGTACCCTTTTTGTCGCTCGGCTCGATGGAGGGCTTGCCGCTCGAGATGTGCAGGAGGTATCACGAGCTCTTCGGCCTGTACTACTACGACAGCCTCGATTCCTATTACGAACGGGGCGGCGCCGACAACCTGCACGTCCTGCTGGGAGGACGCGACGAGCTGCTGCGGCATGACGTTGTCACAAAACCGCTGCTTCCCAAAGGATGTCACATCTACGAAATAGAAGAGGGCTCGCATCGGCTCGGCTTCACGCCGGAGGTAAACGACATTCTGCGTTCGATAATCAAGTGAGCCGGGGCATTTAAGCGAATCCCTGTACGACACGCTCGGCCGCATGTCCGTGCCGTTGTGGTATTATCACGCAAGGAGGCGGTAACGCTTTGAGATTTCGCGTTGTTCTGAAATTTTTAAGTATCGTCGCGTTCATCATCTCCGGATGGATGTTGATCCCATTCGCCTATGCTTGCGCCATAAATGGACGAGACGCGCGCGCTTTCGCCGCCTCGCTCATGATCGGCGTTTTCGTGGGTTTTCTGCTCTACCTGGGCGGGAGACGGGCCGATA
Organism: Synergistaceae bacterium; assembly: GCA_031289955.1. Taxonomy (GTDB): domain Bacteria; phylum Synergistota; class Synergistia; order Synergistales; family Synergistaceae; genus JAIRKI01. The sequence continues at coordinate 20,597 of JAITOL010000018.1, read as the reverse complement.
TGTCTCGGATGAGAGTGCGGGACGTGATCGCTTCCGTTGCCGCCGCATGGATAACAGCGAGCTTCATCAGCGCCTTTCCCTACTGGCTCGACGGGGCGGCGCCCACGTTTACCGACGCGTTTTTCGAGAGCATGTCCGGTTATACGACGACGGGGGCAACGATATTCCCGTCGCTCGACGAACTGCCTCGGGGGCTTTTGACGTGGCGGGCCATAACGCACTGGCTCGGAGGAATGGGCATCATAGTCCTCACGCTCGCCATGCTGCCGTTTACGAGCATAGGCGGGTTTCAGATGTTCAGCGCCGAGTCCCCGGGCCTCGTCCACGAAAAAGTGACGCCACGCCTCCGGCAGACCACTATAGCGCTCTGGTCCGTATATTTCGCCCTCACAACTATTCTGACGGTATGTCTCTGCCTGATGGGCATGGGGTTTTTCGACGCGATAAACCACGCGATGGCGACCATCTCGACCGGGGGATTTTCCACACATTCGACAAGCGTCGCTTTCTTCAAAGACCCATACGTCGAATGGATCATAACGCTCTTCATGTTCTTGTCCGGCGCGAATTTCGTGCTGTATATCCGCGCGCTAAGGGGCAAAACGCTCAAAAACTTTTTCACGGATCCCGAGTTCAAGTTCTACTTCTTCGTCGTGGCGTCGACAAGCCTCGCAATATCGGTCGCGCTGTACGCGGGGGGACTTTATCTTTCGTTTTTCGACGCGCTGCGGTATGGCGCGTTTCAAGTGACGAGCCTCGTCACCACGACGGGCTTCGTGTCCGCCGATTACGAAATGTGGCCGTACGTCACAAAGTCGCTGCTTTTTATCTGCCTGTTCCTCGGAGGCTGTGCCGGTTCTACGTCCGGCGGAATAAAGCATATAAGGCTGCTCGTTACCGGACGGCAGATAGCCCGTCAGCTGTCGCGCACCCTCAACCCGCGTTCCGTGCTGATATATCCCATAGGCACAACCACGCTCGACCCGGCCGTCGTGTCGTCGTGCATGGCATTTACAGGCCTTTACCTGATAGTTTTCGCGGCCGGCACGTTCGCAATCTCGCTGTTCGAGACCGACCTCATAGCGGCCATATCCGGGGTGGCCTCGGCGCTCGGCAACGTGGGCCCCGCTTTCGGCAATCTCGGTCCCAAGTATAATTTCGGATCACAGGCGCAGGGGGCGAAGTGGATTTATTCTTTTCTCATGATGAGCGGAAGGCTGGAGCTCTACACGGTATTCGCGCTGTTCTCGGGCGAGTTCTGGCGCGAGGGTGTAATATGGTTCGAAGAAGCACGCGATTAGACTGGAGGTATGCGTTTTGCACATCGTTATAGTCGGCGCGGGAGAGATAGGTTTCAGCGTTGCCCGCAACCTCTCTCATGACGGTCATGATATCGTTATAGTGGAGGAAAACCCGGAGCGAGCGGCAAAGGCCGAAAACGACCTCGACGTGATGGTCGTCCGCGGCAACGGCGCCAGGCCGAACGTGCTGGAGAAGGCGGGCGTCAAACCCGATTGCGACGTGGAGATGCTCATAGCTTGTTCGAGTCGTGACGAGGTCAACATCCTCGCGTGCTGGATCGCTAAAAAAATGGGCGTCGCGAGGGTAATCTCCCGGGCCGTTGGAATGGAGTTCACCGACACCGACGCGTGGAGCCGCGACCTCGGCATAGATATGATGGTCTCCCCCGAACGGAGCGTAGCGCGGGAGATAGAAAACCTGCTGGAGACGCAGAGCGCGGTCTATTCGTCCGAGTTCGACGAGAAGGCCGGCATATACGCGTTCCGAGTCGAGGAGGACAGCCCCGTGTGCGGCGTAGCGCTGCTGGAGATGAGACGCCGAAATCCCTCGCTCGTCACGATCGTAGTCTACGTTCAGCGCGGAGACGAGGGCTTCATTCCTCGCGCTGCGGACGAGCTTCAGGCGGGCGATCTCTGCTACTCGTTCTGCTATCTCGACCAGATTCAGGAGATAGCGGAGCTGTACCAGCCGCACAAGGCGAAGAAACTAAAGCGCGTCATGATAGTCGGCGCCGGCAAGGTCGGCTTCCAGACGGCCCTTCTGCTCCAGCGGGGGATGAAGGGCATAGACATTCGCATTATAGATATAGACAGGGAGAAATGCAGGCGAATAGCCGGCGAGCTTCCGAAAGTGACAATGCTGTGGGGAGACGGGGCCGACGAGGAGCTGCTCATACAGGAGGGCATAGCGAACGCCGGAGGATTCGTCGCCGCGACGGAGAGCGACGAGGTCAACCTGATACTGGCGACGCTCGCGAAGTCGCTCGGCGCGCGCAAGAGCATAGCGGTCATCAGAAGGAAGAACTATATGAGGCTGTCGGAGTCGATCCCGGTGGACGCGGTAGTGAGCAGAAACGACGCGCTGTCGAGCGTGCTGATAAGCGCGGTCAGATATCCGGGCCACGCGAGCACTCTCGCGATGCTCGACCAGATAGGGGCCGAGACGATCCAGGTAACGATACCCGAGGACAGCCCGGCAATCGGGGTGGAACTGAAGGATCTCTCCCTGCCGACCGGATCTCTGCTTGGACTCGTGAGCAGGGAGCGTTCGCGGGATCTTTTCATACCGACGGGAACGTCGAGCCTCAACGCGGGAGACAGGGTCATCATGTTCTCGACGCTAGAGGTGATAAATGAAACGCTCGAAGCTCTGGGGGTAAGCACGGATTGAACTTCAGACCGGTGGCGCGATTCATCGCGACGACGACGGCCGCTGTGACCGTCGCGATTTTGTTTCCAATCGTCTGGAGCGCACTCGAAGGCGGCGCCGGCCTGCGAGCCATGTCCCTTTCGTTCGCCTCCGGAACGGTTCTGTGCGCGGCGCTGTATTACGCGGGCAGGGACTCCAGCTGCTCGATGATGACCGCGAGGGAGGCGATATTGTCCGTGGCTTGTTCATGGGCGACGGCTTCCGCGGTGGTGGGGCTGCCATATTTTTATTCAGGGACCGCGGGCTTTCTGGACGCGATATTCGAGGGCGTGTCCGGATTTACGACGACAGGGGCCACGGTTTTGAGGGATATCGAGTCGATGCCGCGCGGCATATTGTTGTGGCGCAGCTTTTCACAGTGGCTCGGGGGCATAGGGGTCGTGGTGCTGACGCTCGCCATTTTCCCCATGTCGGCGGCCGGCATGCAGCTTTATAAGGCGGAGGTATCCGGCCCGATACATGAGAGGCTAACTCCACGCATACAACAGACGGCGGCGTTTCTCTGCAAAACATACCTGGCGCTCACGACGGCCGAGATATTTCTGTTGTCGCTGGGGGGGCTCGACATTTTCGACTCTTTGACACTGTCGTTCAGCACGCTCGCGACGGGAGGCTTTTCGCCCTACAGCGACAACGTGGGACATTTCACCGGCAACTACGTCAAATGGATCACCGCCATATTTCTTTTTCTCTCTGCGGCAAACCTCACGTTTTTTCATACGCTCGTGACAAATAAAGGCGGAACCCGCCTCAAGGAAAACCCCGAGCTACGTTTTTACATCGGAGTCCTCATATCGTTCGGAGTTGCGGCATCAATTTTGCTCTACCGCGATGGGATATTCGACTCGCCGCTCAAATCCGTCACGGAGGGTTTTTTCCACACAGTGAGCATGCTCTCGACATGCGGGTTTTTCACGACCGACTACAACGTCTGGCCGGCGTCGGTGCGCTTTCTCATGCTCACGCTGATGTTCTGCGGCGGGTGCGCGATATCGACGGCCGGCGGCATAACCTGCGTAAGGGTGCTCATAATCTTGAAACATATAACGGCCGAGTTCTCTCGGAGGATTCATCCGCGAGCCATAGTGCCGACGAGAATCGGTTCCAAACCCGTGGACGCCGGCGTCGTCGCCTCGTGCTTCGCGTTCTTTGCCGCGTATATGGGAATATTCGCCGTTGGCTTCGTGCTTCTCACGCTGTTCGGGCTCGACATGACGACCGCGATATCCGGGGTCGCCGCGACGCTCGGCAACGTGGGCCCGGGCTTCGGAATGGCCGGCCCGACGGAGGGATATTCGTCCCTGCCCGACGCGGTCAAGTGCGTCTACATATTCCTGATGCTCTGCGGCAGGCTCGAAATATTCACGCTGATGGTGATATTCACTCCGCGATTCTGGCGGATTTGAGGCAGGCGGACAGCGGCGTTTCCGGATCATGCGCGCTCAAAAAAAGGCCGCCCCACACACGAGGCGGCCTTTGTATTTATATTGTCCGAAATAAGATTAACGCTTGGAGAACTGCCTCTTTCCGCGAGCGCCCTTCTGGCCGAACTTCTTGCGTTCTACCATGCGGGAGTCCCTGCGAAGCATACCTGCCTTCTTCAAGACCGGCCTGGCGTCGGGGTTGAGCTTCAGTATCGCGCGGGCTATGCCCATGCGTATCGCCCCGCTCTGCCCCGTAAGACCGCCGCCGTGCGCGTTGATCAAGACGTCCACTTTGCCCTCGACGCCCGCAACGGTGAGCGGCTCCATAGCCTGAGACTTCCAGAAGAACCTCGGCAGATAATCGTCCACCTCACGGTCGTTGATGGTGATCTTTCCGTCTCCGGAACGAATCAACACACGCGCAACCGCGTTCTTGCGGCGTCCTGTTCCCCAGTAATTGAGCACGTCCATATCTATACTCCCCCTACCACTTGAAGCTGTCCACAGGCTCCGGACGCTGTGCGGCGTGCGGGTGAGACGCTCCGGCGTAAACTTTAAGTTTCCTGTACATGGCACGTCCGAGCTTCGTCTTCGGCAGCATGCCCCACACGATTTTTTCGATCAGATGCGTGGGACGGCGTTCCAACACCTCGCCGTAAGTCGCGCTTTTCAGCCCGCCAGGATAGCCGCTGTATCTGTAAATTTTCGATTGCTCGCTCTTCTTGCCGGTCAGACCAACTTTATCCGCGTTTATCACTATAACGAAATCCCCCGTATCGACATGGGGCGTATACGTCGGACGATGCTTTCCGGTGAGAATACGGGCAACCTGAACGGCCAGGCGTCCGAGATGTTTATCAGTGGCGTCTATCACATACCACTTGTGCTCCACCTCTTCGCGTTTGGCCACATAAGTGCGCGTACCGATCATAAAACTTCCTCCTCCTCTAAAAACACCGCCTCGAACGGGGTCAGTGCATAAAGCTGCTACAGACAAGCCAAAAGATTATAATTCAACATAATCATAAGGTCAAGCGCAAAGGGTATTTGCCTCTACAGTTTGATCCTCACGAGTATGAAAGACAGCACCATGAACACAGCGACAAGCCCCCAGGTAATTTTTGCCAGCGCCGACATCCTCTGCCACGAACCGCCCGAAGCGTCCATCTGTGTGCCTCCGCCTCCGAAACTGCCGGAGAATCCGCCGCTCTTGCGATGCTGCATGAAGACCATCACAATGATAACAACGCACAGTATCATAAACAAAACCGCCAGAACTCTACCCATAATTTAAAGTCCTCCTATGAGAGCTCGCTCTCAAGATAATCCTAAATGCACAGCATGATATTTTAGCACAGACGATAACATTTGCGCTACCCCCCGCATGGCCTTTGCCCTGTGGGAAATTTTAGATTTCGCCGCAGGCCCAAGCTCCGCGAATGTGGCGTCATAGCCGTCAGGAACGAACAGCGGATCATACCCGAAACCCGATTCTCCCCTCGGGGAGCTTGAAATATTTCCCCAACACGCGCCGAGCGCCGCAAAATAATCGCGCGAGGAAAATCCTCCGCCCGGAAAAGCTATCACTACGCAGGCAACAAATCGGGCGCGCCTGTCGGCCTCGCCCGACAGCTCGTTCAGCATCCACACGACCCTGTCCGAATCGCTCCCGGACGCCGCGCGCGCCGAAAAAACCCCGGGCCGCCACCCCAGGCGCCTCACTTCCAAACCGCTGTCGTCGGCTATTGCGGGGATACCGGTACAATTCGCCCAGGCGCGAGCCTTGATCAGCGAGTTTTCCTCATATGTGGAACCTGTCTCCTCCGCGTTCCCCGGCGATTCTGGAAAGTCACGCGCGCATAACAGTTCGACCGGCGCGTTTGCGCATAGCTCGATCGATTTGAAGAAGTCGACGAACTCGCGATATTTATGCTCGTTTCCGCTCGCAAGAAGCAGCTTCAGGCGTTTGTTCCCTTTTCGAGCTCGAGGAGGTCGAACATTGCGGCCTCGGATTCGGAGAGATCGAGGGCGTCGCGCTGTATCGAAAATATATCCCTCAGGCCGGATTCCGCCAGCAGGAGCATATTATCGAGATCTCTCCTCGAAAACGAACCGCGTTCGCCCGTTCCCTGAATCTCCACAAACTCCCCGGCACTCGTCATCACCACGTTGCAGTCCACTTCGGCCACATGATCCTCCTCGTACGACAGGTCGAGCAGATGCGCGCCCCCGACAATACCGACACTCACCGCGCCTATCTGAGCCGTTATCGGCAGATCGCTCCTGCCGTCGCAGCGCGCTATCGTCCTGAGCGCGTCAACGAGGCAGACGAACGAGGCCGTTATCGACGCGGTCCTCGTGCCTCCTGAGGCCTGGAGGACGTCACAGTCCACGAGTATGGTCCTCTCCCCTATGGAAGCGAGATCGACGGCCGCCCTCACGGAACGCCCTATCAGGCGCTGTATCTCGCTGCTGCGCCCGCTCGGTTTGCCCCGGGTCACATCCCTCTGGTTTCGTTCCTGTGTAGCTCTCGGGAGCATGGAGTATTCGGCGCTCACCCATCCGGAACCGAGCCCCCGCAGAAACGGAGGAACGCGATTTTCCACGGACGCCGTGCAGTTGACGACCGTGTCGCCCCATCTTATAAGGGCCGAACCTTCGGCGTAACGGTTTACGCCGCGTTCTATCGATATGCTCCTCAATTCATCATAACGCCTGTTGTCGGCGCGAAACCGCGAATCCACCCGACTATGACCTCGCGCTGATGCCCCAGGGAGAGGTCAGATCGATGGGTTTTTTGTCGCGCACTTCCTTGCCGTCTATGTAGAATTTTACCTTGTTCACCGGATCGAAATTATCAGCCATTGTCTTGACAATGCCGGTGAGCATTATTCGCGATTTTTCCGTGCCGAGCGTCTTTATCGACTCGAGAAAATCGCCGTTCATGTTGAGATACAGCCACTCTCCGCTCTGAAATATGTTTAGATCCTGCGCTTCGCGGGATAGCATCTGGTTCTCTTTCATGACGTCCATGTACGCGGCCAGGGTCTGCTTCATAATGTCCTCCCTGAGCGCGTTGGAACCGCGAATCTGTATCGGTTTCAGCTTGAACGTATTTCCGTCCGGTATGGAGATCGTGACCGTCACGGAACCGTCCTGCCTCTGCTGGGTATCGCCCTGAGGCGCCACGTCTGCGGATCTCGCCGTCGGCATCCGGCTCTGGCCCTGATTTTGATTTTGGTTCTGTACCGGATTTTGGTTCTGATCCTGCGCCGGATTCTGATTTTGATCCTGATCCTGATTTTGAACCATCAGCGACGCGGCATCCTCGGGAGTCGGCGTCAGATTTTCCGCCGCCGGCGTCACGCTCTTGCTGTCCAGCCACTTGAAAGCGAGCGACGTCACCCCGTACCCAACCGCGAAAAATATCACGACGAGCGCCGACCATGCGAGAATGCGGAAAACAAGAGGCGCTCTGTTTGGCGCCTCGTCCTCATCCTCCCACTCGCCTCGCTCGATCATCTCCCGCTTTTCTCTCGGCGACGGTTCGTCGTCGCTCTTCCATTTTCTTCTTTCCGAAGGTCTCATTGGCGTCCGCCCTCCCCAGTTCTCTTTCCAAGATAATTCAATATGCCCTTTGCCAGCGAATCCATCATTTTCTTCCGGTTTGCCTGCGAATTCAATAGTTTCGCGTCGCTCGCCTCGCTTATATAGCCCATCTCAACGAGCATGGCCGGCATTCCGGCGCCCCGCAGAACGAAGAACGGCGCCTGGCGCACCTTGCGCAGCTGAAATCCGTCGGATCTCATCTTGTTATAGATGAATTCCGCGAGCGTCGTGCTCTCGTTGATTTTGTCGCTCTGCTGCATATCCCCGAGTATCTTGAGAAGCATCTTTGTTTTCTTGTCGGCCGCCTCATTTACATCGTCGGCGCTCTCCGCGCTTCCGCTGAGTTCCCTGTTTTCAAGGATAGCCAGGTTCAGCGCGTCCTGGTCGGTCTGTTCGGCCATGAGATAGAGCTCGGTTCCCGTCGCGTGTTTTCCCTTTGGAACCGCGTTGCAATGGAGGCTTATGAACACGTCCGCGTTAGTCGCGTTGGCTATCTCCGTGCGCTCCGCCAACTTCAGATATCTGTCGTCCTGTCGTGTCAGCTTGACGTCGGCGCCGAGCGCCTTCAGGCTTATGCCGAGCTGAAGGGCCGCCAGCAGATTCATGTCCTTCTCCTTGAGGTTGTTGCCCACGGCCCCGCCGTCATGTCCTCCGTGCCCGGCGTCTATCACTATGAGAAATTTATCCTTCTGGGCGGGTTGCGCCGGCTTCGGCGTCGTCTTAATGGGCACAGTGTTCTGAGGAATGGCTGGGATCGGGGCCGGAGATTCGCCGAAGTAGAAGTCCACGACATACCGGGGCGGTTCGGCGACCCAGAAGCCCTTCACCATCTGAGACGAATGAGCGAACGAGAGAACAACGTCGTTCCCCTGAGCCTTTGACGTCACATCGAGAGGCGGCCACGGGCTCCGTCCGGATATATCAGCGGTTTTAGCGTTGCGAAACCTGATTTCGAGGCTGCCAGGCCGCTCGGTCAGTATGGCGTCTGTCTGTTCCGATACGTCCACCACCGCCCTGTACGCGTCGACCTGCTCCCCCCATCTCACGCGGGATATTTCGACCTTCGAACCCGAAAGCTGAGGTAAAGCGGTCGGAGCGGAGGAAGGCCGATCAGCGGGCGGCGGGGTTTGAGCGACTATGGGAGGAGCGACCGGAACGTTCCTCGAAACAGCGGGCTGTGGGCTGGCCGGAACGAGCCTTATTCCCGAGGGGCGGGACACGCTGGTCAGAAAAAGATCGATGGCCTGGATGGATGAATTGACCTCCCCCCACCAGTGGGTTCCGTCGTACTTGACCACGGTCGCGAGCGGGCTCACCGAGCCGTTTATCCTGGCCGCGCTCGTGCCGTTCCAGAACTCTATCTTCTTACCGGAGTACGTGACGACAAACCCTCCGTTGGACGGCGACGCGGCGAAAGCGAGCCGGGCCATGACCTCTTCGAGGGCTACGAATCTCATGCCGGAGTTGTCCATGACCGAGACGGCGCCTTTCCTGAGATCTCCCTGCATCAGATCCATCTCCAGCGCGTCCGAGACGGAACACATTACGAAAATCAATATTATGGCGCATATCGTGATGCGTGAAAAACGTCTACTTACCGGCAAGCGTAACATCCTCCACAACCATGGTGGGCGCCCCTGTCGAGCCGAAAAACTCGAGGTCGAGGCCAACCGATGTTATTTTTTTCAGAAAATCTATCAGATTGTCCGCAATTGTCACCCCGGCAACCGGCCCGGACGGCCGGCCGTTTTCTATCAGAACGCCGCGCGCTCCGAGCGAGAAATTACCGCTTATAGAGTCTATCATATGAAGCCCCATCAATTCAGTTACCCAAAAACCGAGTTTTATATTTTCCATCAGGCGTTCCGGCGAATCCGCGCCGGGCCGCAAAACGAGGTTAGACGTCCCCACGTCGGGCAGGCTGGACAGGCCCCGCGACGCGCTGCCGGTCGACTTCGTCCCGTCCTTCGACGCGTGCTGGAGATTGTATAGATAGGCGTTCGCCACGCCCGAGTCTATCAGCGTCGTTTTTCCCGTGGGGACGCCCTCGCAGTCGAACGACGACGATCCCAGCCTTCGGGGAAGCCTCGCGTCGTCGACGAGGGTTACGACGCCTCCGGCCACGGATTGCCCGAGCCGTCCGCCCATGAGGGAACGCCCCTTGTGTACCTCCGACGAGCAGAACATATCCCCTATCTCGTCCACGATGGAGGCGGATACCTCCGGTTCGAGCAGTATGGTGTATTTTCCCGTCCTGACCGGGCGACCGCCGAGTATGCGAAGCGTCCTGTCGACTGAAAGACGCGCTATCTCCTCCGGATCGAGGGAGGACGCGAACCTTTCGCTCTTTCCGTACGCGCCCATTTCGTAAGAGTCGCCGTCCTTCAGAACGACAGCCACGCCGCAGGATGCCGACGTGCCCTCCTTCCAGCCCGAGACTCCGGCCGTGGACGCGTAGAACATCTCGCCGAACATGTGAGACCACGACGATGAACGGACGGACAAAACCTTAGCGTCGCGGCCTCTCGCCGTCTCCGTCATCCGGGCGCAGGTTTCCATCCTGAAAGCGGCGTCGGCGTAAGTCTCCATATCCGCGTCCATTATCTCCAAAGACGCGTCCTCATTGCGAATAGGCCCCTCGTAGAGAGACACTCCGTCGTCCTTCTCAGAGGCGAGGCAGTTGGCATAGCTCCAATCGACGAGATCCTCGAGCGAAGCGCCTGAAAAATTGTTGACCGTCGCAACCCCCTGACGCCCGTCTTTCGCTATGCAGCGAAGCGAGAGCCCGCCGGAGGCTCCGCTCGTGTTCTCCTCCGGAACTCCGTCCATCAAAGAGAGCGAGTGAGACTCCGCGAACGAATACATGACGTCGGCGCCGAACATTTCCGGTTTCCCTCCGGCCGAGGCCAGGAGAAACTCCGCCGCCGACTCTATCTCCGCTCTCGCGGCGCCCTTACTCATTGATATCTTTTAAAATCTCGACCGCGGAGCGGACGGAATTTTCGTCCACTCCGACGTGCGTGACCATGCGCACACGATCCGTACCGGCCGGGCCTATCAAAAGCCCCCTGCCGCGGCAGCGATCCGCCAGGGAAGCGGCGTCACTGAACTTTGGCCCGGTCTTGAAATATACCATGTTAGTCCTCCTGGGGACAAACTCCACTTCGAAACCTATGTCCGCCACCAGAGCGGCGAGCAGAGCCGCGTTTTGGTGGTCTTCCACAAGACGCCCCCTCATTTCGCGCAGAGCGACGAGCCCGGCGGCCGCCGCGATACCGGACTGCCTCTGTCCTCCGCCGACCGCCTTTCTGTGCCTGAGGGCGCGGCCGATGAACTCGCGCTTTCCGCAGACTATCGATCCCATGGGAGCTCCCAGGCCCTTCGAGAGGCATATCTGTATCGAGTCGACCTGCCTCGTGTAATCCTTTATGTCATTTCCAAAAAACGCGACCGCGTCGAATATGCGGGCGCCGTCAACGTGAACTTTCATGCCCATTTCATGAGCCAGCGACGCCACATCCCCGAACGGGCCGGCCGCCGCCGGAAGACCGCCGGCGCTGTTGTGCGTGTTTTCCGCCACAAGCAGAGTCGTGTTGGCGTTATGCACGTTGCCAACGGGCTGATAAGACGCTTTTATAGACTCCAGGGTGGGCAAACCCGACGCGTCGTCCAGCGGATAAGGCATCACTCCCGCTATGAAAGCGACGTTGCCCGCCTCGTTTTTCCACGTGTGGGATCCGACGCCCATGAGGACGCCTTCTCCTCTCGCGCAGTGAGCCATCACGGACACAAGGTTGCCCATGGTGCCGGAACAGACATACAGCGCGTCCTCCATGCCAGTGAGCTCCGCCGCGTACTCCCGCAGCTCGTTCATCGTCGGGTCGTCGCCGTATACGTCGTCTCCCACGACGGCGGACGCCATGGCCTCGCGCATCCTGTCCGTCGGCTGTGTCACCGTATCGCTTCTGAAATCGAGATTCGTCAAGAAAACTACCCCTTTATGTCAGATGGATAAAATTATAATCAAAAATTTACGCCGAGACGCGCCCAGGGCAGAAAATCGTCGCTCACTTGAACGCCGAGAATCGCCTTGGGACGCGTGGAACCGTGAAAATCGGAGCCGGCGGTCGGATATAACGAATGTTCGGACGCTATCGCGAGATAATTATACGCCTCTTCCGAAGAACAGTGCGACGATATACATTCGAGCCCCCAAAGCCCGCATGATTTCAAATCCTCCAGCAATTCCCCCAGCGCGGCGCGGTCATAGCCCGTAAGCGATGGGTGCGCCAGCGCCGGCAGACCTCGCGCCTCCCTGATCAATCGGACGCAATCCCGAGGGGAAAGTCCCTCTCTTTCCACATAAGCCGACGCTCCCCGGGCCAGATAACGAGTGAAAGCCCCCGCCAAATCAGGCGCGTATCGCTTCGCGACGAGCGCCCGCGCTATATGCGGACGCGCCACTACCCTGCCGGACGCTTCACGTTTTACATCCTCCATTGTAACATCCAACCCGAGTTCGCGAAGTCGCGAAACTATACGTTCGTTTCGTTCGTTTCTGCGATCCCTGGTCCATGACAGAGCTTCTTCGAGAGGTTCCATGCGCTCCATCCTGTAACCAAGGATATGTACGGTCACGCCATATACAGAAGACAGCTCGACGCCTGAAATGGGGCGTATCGAGCTGTCATGGCAAAGTTTTTTCAATGTCTTCCACCCGTCCACAGTATCATGATCCGTCAGGGACAGAACCGAGATTCCACGCCTGCGAGCGAGTCCGACTATCTGATCCACCGTGCATGTACCGTCGGAGTACACGCTGTGGACATGAAGATCTATTGTTTTAATTTTCTTCCTCCAGCAGTTGCGTTATATCGAACAGCTCGGCCAGATCGAGCAGGACTATCAGCCTGCCGTCTTCCATCTTCGCTATTCCGATCACATATTCCGTTCCTATGGAACCGGCGCTCGAGGAATCCTCCGACTCTATCAGCGAATCCGGAACGCTTCGCACCTCGCGCACCGCGTCCACGAGCACGCCGAACTGTATCCCCTCGAACTCCGCCACGACTATGCGGGATTCGCTGGTGCTGCCCGTCTGCGAACCGCCCATCTTGAGAGCGCAGTCCAACACAGGGATCACCGTTCCTCTTAGATTTATGACGCCCCTTACATAGTGAGGGGCGTTGGGCACTCTGGTTATCCTCGGCGGGACATGGACTATTTCCCTGACAAGGTTGACGTCGAGCCCGCAGTATTCACCGACGAGATCGAACACCAACAGAGTTCTTTCGCGTTCCATCATCGCGCCGTCGTCATCGACATTTTTTTTCGTCATCACGGCTGACACCTCAGACATATACCTTACCTCCCGCCTCTTATTATCTCTACTGAGGAATTACGGTAGTATTATCGCACATTCAGTAAACTCGTTCAAATATAAATCGCTAATTATCGCGGTATTTTTACGTAATCCGCGCCACATAGCGCATATTATGATACCATAAGTATTCGAGTATTATACATAAAAAACCAAAAGAGGTGCGGATGATGAAAAAGTTGTTTACATTGAGCTTTGCCGCTCTGATGCTTTTGTCCATAGCGAGCGGCGTGGGTTATTGCGGCGAAGGCTGGCCAATGTTCCGCGGCAACGCGGCGCGCACGGGAACCGTTGCGCCCCCGTCTCAGTCGCAGTACAGAATGGAGGGCGACGTCTCGTGGCAGATAAACGCGGCGCAGGCCATCCAGTCGTCTCCGGCCGTATCGAACGGGATCGTTTTTTTCGGCTCCAATGACGGAAATCTGTACGCGGTAAGCGCGTCCGACGGACGCACACGCTGGACCTATCAGACGGAAAACTGGGTCGCGTCGTCGCCCGCCGTCTCCGGCAATCTGGTGATATTCGGTTCGTACGACGGCAAGGTATACGCGCTCGACTCGCTCAGCGGACAGCTCAAGTGGCAGTTCACGACGCACAACAGCGTGGCGTCTTCCCCTGCCGTGGCGGACGGCGGCGTCTATTTCGGCGGGGTTGACGGCAACGTATACGCCGTCGATATCGCGACGGGCTGGGGCAAATGGAGCTACAAGGCCGGGCGCGAGGTTTACGGCTCGCCCGCCGTCTCGAACGGGGTCGTGTATATCGGCAACCACGACGGCAAGATGCTGGCGATCGACGCCAATTCGGGCAAGCTGAAGTGGCGCGCGATAGTCGGCGGCCCGATCACGGCATGCCCCGCCGTATCGGGCGGGATGCTTCACTTCGGAAGCTGGGACGGCAAACTCTACACAGCCGACATCAAAAACCAGGCCGTAATAAGAAATTATGATTCGGGAGGCTCGATAGAATCGTCTCCTCTGGTGATCAACGGAAAAATTTATTTCGGAAATATAAACGGAACGATGACGGCGCTGGACGCGGCTTCCGGCAATGTGCTGTGGAAGGCCGAGACGGGAGCGCGCATAGCGTCGTCTCCGGCGCTGCGCGACGATTTGCTGTTGTTCGGCAACGACAGCGGAATCATCTACGCTCTCGACGCCAACAGCGGCGCAACGAGATGGCAGCTGGAGACGTCGGGCTCCGTCGCCTCCGCCCCCGCGCTGGGGCCGAACGCGATATTCGTGACGGCGATGGACGGAGTGCTGCGCTGCATCAGATAACCTCCGGCGGACAATCCTCGGACGATATAAAATAGCGGCGTCCCCGGACAGGGACGCCGCTATTTTATATCGTCGTCATATTGCGTGAAATTCCGGCGCGCCGTTCCTGAAGAACGCGAATTTGTCGAAACCCGCGTCCCCGAGGCATTTCAGCGCCGCGTCGAGAGCGTCCCCAACATGGTCGGCGCTGTGAGCGTCGGAACCGGTCGTCACGATCTCCCCGCCGCACTCGCGGAACATCGACACAACTTCGGAGGAGGGCAGAGTGAAACCTATCCCGCGCCAGATGCCGGACGTGTTGATCTCGATTCCTTTTCCGGATGACGCCACGACCTTCAGTATCTCGCGCAGGAGGTCGTAATACCTGGTCAGATCTATGCTTTTTCTAACTGACTCCGGCATGTAGCGAATCTGATAGTTGATATGCCCTATGACGCTGTAAAACCCGCTTTCGGCCAGTTCCAGCAGCTCGCGGTAATATCCGAGCATCATCGCGTCGAGGTCGGTTTTGCCATAGTCTATATAGTAATAATCCTGCTGTCCGCGCGCGCAGTGCAGCGAGCCTATTACGAAATCCAGCCTGTCGTCGGAGACGAGCTCGCGCGCCAAGGACAGGTTGTGATGAGGTTCGCCGAGCTCTATGCCGATGGATATTTCGAGCCTGCCCTTGTATGTCTCGCGGGCTCGTTCAGCTTCACTCGCGAGCGAATCCTTTACGGACGCGCAGACGTCGCGTCCCGAGGCAATATCGCAGTGATCCGTAAACGCGACGCCGCGCAAACCGCGCGATACCGCCTCCTCGCATATCGAAAAAACAGGGGAGCTTCCATCGTGAGAGTATATGGTGTGCACATGAGAATCGTAATACGTAGGTTATCCCTCCCGCTTGAGCGGCATTGACATACACCTCGGACCGCCGCGACCTTTTCCGAGTTCCGAACCGTTTATCTCGTACACAGTGACGCCGTTGTCGCGCAGAGCGCGGTTCGACGCCATGTTGCTCTCGTAGGTGACGACCACCCCGGGCGCGATGGCAAGAGTGTTCGTGCCGTCGTTCCACTGGTCGCGCGAAGCCGAGATCAGGTCTCCGCCTCCAGTTTCTATGCTCCTGATTTTATCCACTCCCAGACTTTTTTTCAAGCAGCCGAAGAGGTCGCGCGACTCCGTGATATTCGCGAGCCGCCCGTTCTCCTCGTAATCGAGCTCCCACACGCGCATCTTCCCGGCCACGCCGGGATATATGGTAAAAGCGTCCCTGTCGACCATCGTGAAGACTGTATCGAGGTGCATATACGCCCGTTCCTTTGGGATGTCGACCGCGAGAACCCTCCTTATGCCGACCTCGGAGGCGAGGCGCGAGCCAACGTTCTGTATCGTTCCGGGAGTGCTGCGCTGCGACACGCCTATGGCCACGCATTCCTCGTTCAAGACGAGAAAATCCCCTCCCTCTATGATGTTCGGATAGCGGTCGGCGGGATCGGCGCCGAAGAGTATCTTTACGTCCTTGAACAGCGGGTGATGCTGAAAGATGTATCTGGCGTAAAGAGGCTCCCTCCTGCGGGCCGGAAATCGCATGGCGCAGAGAACGACGGCGTTGCGCACGAAGAAATAAGGGTCGCGCTGAAAGTAGAGATTCGGCAAGGGGTAGAAGAAAAACGCGTCGTCCCCGGCCGACCTGAAGACGAGGCTTTTGATGTCGCCCATGCGGGCCACGGCCTCTTTTTTGGTCATGCCGCCTATCAGAGTGGAGGACGCTTCCTCCGCCGTCATCTCCATGACCGTCCTCTTTAGGGCGTCGGCGAGAGTGCGATCCCTCGTCTCGAACAGCAGCAGATCGTCCAAAAGAGAGGATCGGACGGACGGATCGTTCAGTATATCGGCGAGACAGTCCTGAAAATAGACGACTTCCGTTCCATGTTGGCGCAGAAGCCCGGCGAACTCGTCGTGGTTCGCCTGGGCCCGCTCGACCCACACTATCTCGTCTATCAACAGCTCGTCCTTATTGTCGATGGTGACGCGCTCAAGCTCGCTCCCCGGCCTGTGAAGGAACACTCGGCACAGTTTGCCTATCTCAGAGCCAACATACACACCTCTGTCGTCACAGCTCACACAAACAACCTCCCCAAGTTTTATCCGAATATATAAGTAATTCTATGTATCAACGTATAGGAGGCAATGTCAATATCACGCATTTTTAAACATTACGTAAAACCGGCGGGGCGCTCCGGAATAGTGCCGAACGCCCCGCCGGTTATATTCGAATGATATTTTTATTTTAACGCATAATATCCAAAGAGCTGTTCCAGACCGTCTTCGCGGTGTCGACCACGGTGAGGTTGGCTTCGTAAGCGCGGCTTGCCACCATCATGTCCGCCATCTCCCGCACGACGTTGACGTTGGGATACGCCACATATCCCTCCGCGTTCGCGTCCGGATGGTCGGGCTGATACGCGAGGCGCGGCGGCGTGGCGTCGGTGCCGATGTCGGCGACTCGCACGCCCGAAGCGGCGTGAAAACCGAACCAGCCCTTTGAGGTGCGGTCATCCTGCCCCCCGACGGCCTCCATCATGCGCTCCTGAAACACCGGCACGCGTCTGATATAAGGGCCTCCGCCCTGAGTGCGCGTCGTGTTGACGTTCGCCAGGTTCCCGGAGATCGTGTCCATCCAGAGGCGGTTGGCGGTGAGCCCGCTTCCCGCTATATCTATAGACTTGAAAATCCTCATTACGCGCCGCCTCCTATAGCACGGCGATACATCGCTATCTTGCGGGTCATAACCCTTGTCATAGCCTGATACGACATGCGGGTTTCGGCCATTCTCGCCGTCTCGGTCTCGGGATCGACGTTGTTCCAGTCGAGCCTGTAAATTTCATAACCCACGGATCTCTCGGAAGGAGCGACCTCCGACAGGCTCGCCCTGACATTGGAAAAATGCTTTTCGTTGGAGCGCGTCAGGGGAAGTCTGTTCGGCGAGTCGATAACCTCTTTGAGCTGATCCTCGAACGACACTTCGCGACGCGCATAGCGGGGCGTGTTCATATTGGCGATATTCTGAGACGTGGCCTCAAGACGCTTCGCCAGGCCTCCGAGATCCTTCTCTATTACTCCCCATGCCATATCTCCGCGCATTAGCCACACCTCCCTGTCATAATTATATTCGGGCGCGGACAGCGCGACCTTGAGGAGAATCGGCGAAATCTCCTTCGCGAAATAGAGCTTCCCGGAGGATGTATGAAAGAAAGAGATCGCGTCGCCTACATTTGCAAATCGTCCTTGAAGCATCTAATTGTATATTTCTACATACTTTACATTGTGACAATATATTAATATTGAATATTATTCAGCATCCTGTAGAATCTTCGTAAAGTGGATGCTAGATTCGATAAAATTCGTTTAAGGGTGGGCTTTCATGAAAATAATAGACATTTCCCTGCGCCGTCCCGTCACCGTCCTCATTCTCACAATCGCCGTGGTCGTCATCGGATTTTATTCCTACTCGAAGATGGGCGTGGAGCGAATGCCAAATATAGACTTCCCCATAGTGGTCGTGCAGACTGCCATGGAAGGCGCAAGCCCCGCCATCATCGACAATGACGTCACCGACGTGCTCGAAGCGAGCATAAACACGATAGAGGGCATCAAGAGCATCACGTCGAGCAGCTATGAGGGGCGTTCCGTCATCGTGGCCGAGTTCGACCTCGACAGGAACGTCGATTTCGCCGCGGCCGACGTGCGCGGCAAGGTAAGCATGGCGAAAGGACGCCTGCCTGACGACTGCGAAGAACCGCGAGTCGACAAATTCGACCCGTCCAATATGCCTATAATGAACATCGCCGTCGAGACGGACGGGCGCACCGACATGAAGACGGTGGCGAGATACGTGGACAACGTCGTCTCGGAACGCCTTCAGACCGTGGCCGGAGTCGGCGGGATACAACTCGCCGGTTTCAGGGACCGAGAAATACGCGTCTGGGTCAACACGGACAGCCTCGAAGCGTACAGCCTCACGACAAAAGACATAAAGAACGCCATATACACAAGGCATGTCGAGCTGCCGGCAGGACGCATCGAAACCGGCACCCGCGAATATGGCATAAGGCTCAACGGCGAGTACAGCTCCGTCGCCGAACTGTCGTACGTGCCGGTCGCGTACAGGAACGGCGCCATCATCCGGCTCCGCGACGTCGCCCGCATCGAGGATGATTTCGAGGACAAGCGCAGTCAGTCTCTTTATGAAAACAGCCCGACGATCATGGTGCAGGTGCGCAAACAGAAGGGCGCCAACGAAGTGGCTCTGGCCGTCGAAGTGCGCAAACGCGTCGATGAGCTGAACAAAATGGCGCCGCGAGGCACGAAGCTCGTCGTCATCTCCGATTCGGCGCGCTTCATCATGCGCTCCATGAACGGCGTGCGGGGGGACATCATACTCTCCATATGCCTCACGTCCATAATAATGTTCATCTTCCTCCGCACCATGAAAGCGACGATAATCGCGGTCATAACGATACCGGTCTGCCTCCTTGGAAGCGTCGCGGTGCTTTACTGGATGGGAATAACTATAAACAATATATCGATGATGGGCATCTCGCTCGCGGTCGGCATGGTCGTCGACGCCACAAGCGTCGTCATGGAAAATATCACGCGTCACAGGGCGATGGGCAAAAACCCGATGCGAGCGGCGAGCGACGGCGCGGGAGAGGTCGGTTTCGCTGTGGTGGCCGGCGCCGCCACGACTCTCGCCGTCTTCATCCCCATAGCGTTCATGGGGGGGCTCATGGGGAGGTTCTTCAACGCGTTCGGCGTAACGGTCGCGATGACCATAACCATATCGCTTCTTCTATCGCTGACACTGACGCCCTTTCTCTGCTCGCGCATATTGGGGCGCCTCGAACACGGATTTATCGAGCGCGTCCTGGAAGCGCCGTTTATCATGCTCGAAAACGGCTACAGGGCCCTGCTCTCGTCCGCCGTGAAACACCGCTTCTCCGTGATAGCGTTAGCGGTGCTGCTCTTCGCCGGGGGCATAAAGCTCGCGGCGACGCTCGGCTCTGAGTTCACTCCAAACGAGGATCAGGGATACATCAGGCTCAATATCGAGCTTCCCGCCGACACGTCGCTCGAAGTCACGGAGAGCGTCATGAACGAGATGATAAAGGTAGTGGAGGCGGACCCGAGGGTCGCCTATACATACGGAGTGGCCGGAAGCGGACAGGGGCAGGAGATCTACAAGGGATCTCTCACGATAGAGCTCATCCCCAGGGATCAGCGCGAGCGATCGAACATCATAATGGGACAGCTCCGCCGCAAGCTCGCGTCGTTCCGCGACGTCGACATCAAGATGGGCGGTTGGGGAGGCTCGGACATAACGCTGATGATACAGGGGCCGACGAGCGAATCTCTCGCGGAGATAGGCGAGCAGATAAAATCCGACCTCGCCAAAAATCCGCGCGGCCTCGTCGACATCACGACGGATCTCCAGATGAACAAGCCCCGCATAAACCTCGAACTCAACCGCGCCCTGGCGGATGACCTCGGAGTCAACGTGAGAGACCTCTCTGACGAGCTCAACGCATGGTTCGGCGGGACGACCAGCGGCACGTTCAACGAGGGCGGCTACAGATACGATATAAGGGTGAGAGCCGAACAGAACCTGCGCGACGATCCAGACAAGGTGAGAAACACCCTCGTTCAGACCGCGGACGGACACGTCATACGCGCGGACGCTCTCGTCAACACGAGCATAGGCCCGTCGCCGAACGTAATAAAGCGCTACAACCGCCAGCGCTCTCTCCAGATAGGCGCGAACGTGGAGGGCATCCCGCCGAGCGAGGGCATAATCATAATGGAGGAAGTATTCCGCAAATACGCGCCGCAGGACGGAACATACAACATGGTTCCGACCGGCGACTCCGAGCGAATGCGCGAGAGCTTCGCCAACATGACGATAGCGCTCATTTTTGCCGTGCTGCTCGTCTATATAGTTATGGCGATACAGTTCGAGTCGTTTCTGCATCCGTTCACGGTCATGTTCTCTCTGCCCCTCATGACGGCGGGCTCGTTCGGCATGCTCTATCTCGCCGGACTGCGCATCAGCGTCATGAGCTTCATGGGGATAATACTTCTCGTCGGAGTCGTGGTGAATAACGCCATACTCCTCGTCGACTTCATAAACCA
>JAITOL010000014.1 GCA_031289955.1 Synergistaceae bacterium | reverse complement strand
AACGTCACGAACTTTATGCGCTCCCTGCCAATGCCGAACTTGTCGAATATGGTGCTCGGCACAAACGTCGAGCAGCTCGGTATCGTGCCGTTTATGAGGATTTCGCTGCCGACCCTGTACTGGACGAGGTCGCTCCATGTTTTTATGGGGGAGTCAGCCTTGACGAAATATTTCATGTGGCGATAGTCGGCGTCCTTTTCGTCGAGAGGTTCGATGTCATCCCGGCTCACGCCCTTTACTGCCGCTCCGCCCTTTATGAACATCGCGAGTTCGTTTGGGTGGGCGTCGCCTATGTCGTTGTCGCCGTTTAAGATGGTGGCGAGCTGCTGGTTATAATCCACTGTGCCGGTGTAGACGATTTTCAAGCCCTCCTCCGCGAAAAAACCGATCTGATCCGCTACTAGATACGGAGTAATGCCGCAGTCGGTGCGGGTAAACGTGCGTATTACGGTGAGCTCTTTACCGTTATCCGAGACGACCGCGTCAGGGTTCGTTTTTTTTGATTCGAGAGCTGTAAAGGCTACGGCTAGAACCGCCGCGGCCAATACCACCCCTGCCGCCGCAAGCTTTTGCTTTCGTTTAAGCGCCATAATAAATTCCTCCTAATAGATAATATCTAATTAATTTAACCCATTGGCGCGATCCTTGGGACATGATCACGCGGCGCGAAAAGCTACATATACAGTCAGTCTTCATGCAATCCCCCCCTTCCGAGGCGCACGTTCAGGCTCGCCTCCTGCCCGCTTCGCCGAACGCGTCGGGCCTCCACGTCAGAAAGTGCCGCTCCGCTCTCGTAAAAATCACATTGATGACAATCGCGAGCACCGTGATAACCAAAATTATCCCGTACATCAGCGGGACGTTGTACGCGTGGTTCGCGGTGCGGTACAGCCATCCAAGCCCCCGGTTCGCTCCGACCATCTCGGATGCGATTATCATGAAAAACGACAACTGGACGCTCGACTTCATGCCGACAAAAATATATGGAGTCATCATGGGGATGATGACTTTCCTGACCATCTTCCAGCCTCGCGCGCCCATGGAGCGAGCTGCCTTCAGCATGTACCTGTCGAGGTTCCGCGAACCGTCTATCGTCACAAAAAGCAGCGGCCATTGGGAGACCCAGAGCACTACCATGATTTTTTCGAGGCGCCCTATGCCGAACAGGATCATAAAAACAGGAAAAAGCGCAAAGATGTTCAGTTTCTCGCATATCCTCAAAAATGGGAGCAGAACGTGCTCGAACCTGCTGTAGTACGCCCCGATCACGAGGCCGGCGGGAATGCATATAATGAAGCTTACGGCAAAACCCAACGCGACGTTTATTATGCTGTACCAGAGCATCGCCGCCATCTGACCCTTCAAAAGCGATTCGACGATGGCGGATGCGACGCGCGACGGAGGAGGGATGACGGCGGACGGCACAAATTCAAGGCTCGACGCGGCCTGCCAGATGGCGAAAAACAGTATTACCGACAGCGACCGATATGCGGCGTCGCAGGCTTTTTTGACAAACTCGCCGAACCGGCCCGTCGGCGCAAAATCAGCGCTTGCCGGCAAAACGTCCGCAGATGTCCCCGCCTCTTCACGCAAGCGCATCGCGCTCTACCTCCTTCCATGTGATAAGGGTCCGTTCGATCCATTCGAACAGATAATTTATGGCGAGCCCAACCACTGCGACAACGAGGGCCATGAGGTATATCCTCGGGATTACCGCCATCCTCTGCGCCATGTTGATCTCCCAGCCCATTCCTGAGTTGGCGCCCATCGTCTCAGCGCCTATGAGCATGAGAAAGCAGAGCGTGAGCCCGGAGCGCATCCCGGTCATTATCGACGGAAGCGAGCTTGGGAGGACGACCTCCAAAAATATCGTGAGTTTGTCGGCGCACATGGACCTCGCGCATTTTACAAGAAGCGGGTCGACCATATTTATGCCGGAAATTGTGTTAAACAGTATAGGCCAGACGGCGGACCAGATTATGACCGTTACGATGCCGCTCTCTCCGACGCCGAAGATTATCACAAAGACCGGAAAGAGTATAAACGGAGGGATCTGCGACAAAAAAAGCAGAAGGGGGTTCAGGAACTTCGCGAGCCTCGGCAATGCCCCGGCGAGAACGAACCCAAGCGGCAGCGCCGCCGCCGTCGAGATTAAAAAACCTATGGCGACGCGCTTCAGGCTTATGAGGACGTCCGTCGCCAGATTGAAATACCCGACGATCGGAATCTCTCTTATCACCCGAAAGAGGGGAGTTAGGTACGTCGCGTTTACAAAACCGGCGCTTGGAACGATTTGCCAGAACGCGAAAAAGACGATAAGCAGGTAGACGCCGGTGAGCCGTCTGTGCAGGGACGACAAAACCCTGTTCATAATGGATAAACCCTCCTCAAGTTAGCCGCTTACCGGAACGTGTCCAATACGCGGCCATATATATCCTCGATGGCCCGGATGCCGCCCCTGTAACCTACGTAAGCGCAACCCAGAATCAGCCTGTATGTTATGGGAACGCTGACGATAAGAAGGTCGGCGCCCAGATTGTTCGCCAGTTCCCTCTCCCATGCGCTTCCAAGTATCAGCGCCCTGTTGCGGTTTTCGTCCTCGCGTATCAGTTCGTGAGCTGCCCCGGCGTCCGAAAGGAATTGGATCTCCGCCGACCGCAGGCCGGATATTTCCGTGAACAGGTCCGTGATCTCGTCGCGGAACCGCTCCGGAGTATCGTCCAATATGAACTGGCGGGCGGGCAATATGCCGATGTCGTTTAAGAGAAACCGAGAGAAACCTATGGCGTACGGCGCGTCTAAAAGCGTGTAGTACCTTCTCGGCAGGCCGTATCGGAACTCGAGGAGGAAATCCATCGTCGTGTCCAGATAGCC
>JAITOL010000194.1 GCA_031289955.1 Synergistaceae bacterium | reverse complement strand
TTATTTCCTCTCTAAATAGCAAGCTACCAAAGACTCCATAATACCCCGTCCGACTTGCATGTGTTAAGCACGCCGCCAGCGTTCATCCTGAGCCAGGATCAAACTCTCCTTGGCTTTCTGAAATTGACTGACCTAGTTCGTTACATATATTACGCGCTGTATTCTGTTGGCAAGGTTCGATGTCGCTCCGTCAGGCGCGACATGGGCTAATATACTACTCATTTGAAAAACGCGCAAGGGGGCAAATTGAATTTCCCGAAAATATTTTTCCCCGATCATAAATCGTCAGGAGCGCGCACGGGATTGCATGTTGTATAATATTGAGGAAAAAGATTTATTCGAATCGCCGGAGGATTTGCTGAAAATGTACGAAGATGATTGCATGGGGAAAAAAGCTCGTAAAAAACCAGGCTTTACAACCTTCTCTGTATTGAGGGGGTTTTTCCTGCTCATAATATTTCTCGTTGTGGGCGTCGCTGCATTCGCGTCCGTATTGGGCGTCATTCTGCTTCAGGATATAACCCAGGATCTCCCTCCCGTCGAGACAATGCGAACCCCGAGCCTCACATCCGTCGTCTACGACAGACACGACAACGTCATAGCGCGCCTTTTCGAGGAGAACAGGACATGGACTCCCATCGCGCTGATATCGCCGTGGGCGCTCAAGGCGGTATTGGCGGCCGAGGACAGCGAGTTTTACGAACATCAGGGCATAAGGCTCAAGGCTATCGCCAGGGCAGCTATCAACGACATAATGAAACGATCCTCGGCCCAGGGAGGAAGCACCATAACCCAGCAGGTCGCCCGCATGATGTACTTGAACAGCGAACGGACGTTCAAGCGCAAAGCCAGTGAAGCCATACTCGCCATCAAGATGGAAAAGATATACACGAAAGATCAGATACTCGAGCTTTATATGAACATGGCCTACTTCGGTCAGGGCGCTTACGGCATAACGGCGGCCTCGCAGAACTACTTCGGGAAAAACGCGACCAACCTGACGCTGTCGGAGGCTTCGATGCTCGCCGGCCTCCTGCCGGCGCCGAACGCGTACACGCCGATCCGGCATCCCGAGAAGGGCAAGACCCGCCAGAATTACGTCCTCGGACGCATGGTCGACACTGGCATCATCACTCCT
Source organism: Synergistaceae bacterium (assembly GCA_031289955.1). Taxonomy (GTDB): domain Bacteria; phylum Synergistota; class Synergistia; order Synergistales; family Synergistaceae; genus JAIRKI01. The sequence goes on along the minus strand of JAITOL010000194.1, from coordinate 1,591 downwards.
CAGGAAAAATCCCAGGCGCTCGCGGCAAACCTTACATATATAAGGAGCGCCGACACGAAAGTACAGTTCGTCATGGAGGACGCGCCGCACTTCGTCTCGCACGTACTGTTCAAGGAACTGCTGCCGAAATATGGCAGGGACAGAATATACCGGGGCGGGCTGACCGTGCGCACGACCATAGACCTCGAGCTTCAAAAACACGCGGAATCAGTCGTATCGAAGATGAAATTCGAAGGGGCGCTGGCCTGCCTCGATCCGAACACGGGAGAGATTCTTGCCCTGGTCGGGGGACGCAACTTCGACGACAGCAAATTCAACAGGGCGACCCAGGCCTACAGACAGCCGGGGTCGGCCTTCAAACCGATCGTGTACGCGGCCGCGATCGAGAATGGCTTCAGGCCGGTCGACAGGATACTCGACGCCCCGCTCAAATTCCCGAACGGCTGGTCGCCCAAAAACAGCGACGGGAAAAATCGTGGGGAGGTAACGCTGATAGACGCGCTGGCTCAGTCCATAAACACATCGGCTGTCAGGCTGGCCCAAGTGACGGGCGTCGAGGTAATACGAAACCAGGCAAGACGCATGGGCATCACAACGCCATACCTTCCTCAGGATCTGTCCGTCGCCCTCGGTTCGAGCAGCCTGACGCCTCTTGAGATGGCCGCGGCGTTCAGCGTGTTCGCTAACAACGGGCACAGGATCGAGCCGTACGGAGTCCGGGAGATAATCGACAGCAACGGGGATTCAGTCGAACAAAACGGCCCGGTGATAACGGACGCGCTCTCGCCCGAGACGGCGGTCACGGTGAGATCGATGCTGATGCAGGCCGTAAGCTGGGGAACCGGAACGAGGGCCAACCTCGCCAAAGAAGGTTACGAGACCTTCGGCAAGACCGGCACGACGAATGACTGGACGGACGTCTGGTTCGTCGGAGGCACGCCAAACCTTGTCACAGTGGTATATGTCGGCAACGACAACCACAAGACGCTCGGCCGGGCGTTCGGAGGAACAGTCGCGGCGCCCGTCTGGAAGGAATTCATGGAGGGCGCGGTCAAGTTGATGGACACGCCGAAGAAATTCCAGATACCATCCGGCGTGGGAGTGCAGAGCATCACCGTATGCAGGGCGACCGGCTATCTGGCGAATAAGGCATGCCCGAGCAAGGCGAACATTCTGATCGCGGTCGGCCAGGCACCGGAAACGCACTGTCCCTGGCATGGCGGAGACGCTTTTGAGGCACAGAACGACCCCAACGCGCCGCAGCTTCTTTTGACGCCCGAGGACGAGAATATAAGGGATAATTGGGATATGGACAGACCGTGGGATGATATCCCGATCGAGCCGTTCGAACCCACAGGCGCTCCCGATCCGGCGCCGCTGCCGGAGCCTGATATACTCCCATATCAATTGGATCCGGCGCCTGCCGAAGAAATTGAGCGCCGCTATCAGGATCTGCTGAAGCAGTACAACATCCAGTAAAACTCGACCACAATAAAACGCCCGCCGATTTCGTACAGGATCGGCGGGCGTTTTATTGTGGCTATAAATTATATCGCTAAGCGCATGGTTCCGCCGTCGCGCGGAAGAGATG
>JAITOL010000179.1 GCA_031289955.1 Synergistaceae bacterium | reverse complement strand
CCTTACCGCGCAACCTCGAAAACATACAATGTCGCGGCTAACTTATTAAAATGTTTGCTGTTAAATGTGGCAATATTATCGGCGTCGTTATCGCTTGCGGACGCGGCAATATAGCTGTCGGCAAAACTCCCTCCTTTTTCTTTTGCCAGATAAATGGCCGCCATAACCAAATTCCTGTCGATCACTTTCAGGTTTGGAAAGGCCAAAATCGCCTCGAGCAAGTCAAGTATCGCCGCATTGGGAACTTTATAGCGGTACGCCAAAGTCCAGGCTATCTCGAAGAACACCGGAGGACCGGTCATCAAATCAATATTTCCCGCGCGGGCCTGCGCGAACAATCTCTCCGACCGAACGATCTGCTCCGGATTATCCTTTTCCACAAACAGTCGGAGGAACACATTGGCGTCTACGAACGTGCGCATTTATTCTTCTCCCAAAACATGGGCCGCCATGCCTTCCATGGCGATTTGCCGGTCGTCATTCGGATCATATTTTGCTTTGATAAATCCTTTGTAATCGAGCAAGCTTTTTTGAGGCTTCCTAATTAAAAACCCTTCGTCCGTCACTTCGCCAAAAACCTTATCTCCCGCAATGATATTAAACTGTTCACGAATATCAATCGGCAGAGTGATTTGTCCCTTGGTGGAAACGGTCATTATTTCCCGCATGAAGACCCTCCTGTCCTTGTCAAGGTAGGAAATTAAATAAAAACCTACTTTTCAAAAAGTATAATGCTCTATATCCTGTAAGTCAAGGATTGTGTTCTCTCCCTGCCGCGCAGGACAAACGCGTCAAACAGCGCCCATTGATTTGAGGAGATCCATGTATGTTCCCCGCAACATCTCCTCCTGTTTTTGACGCGTTTGCCCCGTTTGTTGCGCGCGATATGTTGACTCGATATTGCGCCGATGGTAATATCATTTCTAACTTTTGTCCCTAAATAAAATATCGCTGTTTCTATTATTGTCTCTGGCAGTAGGATAAAAATTTAAAAGAAGAAGAGGGGAATTTTCGTGAAACGAAGATCGTTCTTGTTTACGGTTGTGTCGTGTCTTGCGGTTATGATGGCCAGTATGTGCGAAAGCGCCGAGGGGGAAACGGAATCGGTGACGCTCCAAAAGGAACACGGACTCATCGACTGGAGTCAGAACTACATCGAGGCCACCGGCATGGCCGTTGCGCCTAAGGGGACGGACGGCGCTCAGGCGAAAGCGTTGGCGCGACGCGGCGCGATAGTCGATTTACAGCGCAACCTGCTGGAGTTCATGGGCGGAGTTCAGGTGGATTCGCGAACGACGATGAACGATTTCATGGCGGAGGACAGAGTGAGGTCGGAGGTTCATGGAATCATCAGGAATATAGAATTGCTCGACGGAACATGGGACGGGGAGTCGTACACTGTGTCGGGCCGCGTCAGGCTTCCGCAGCTGCTCGTGGTCGTCGCTCCGGAGTGCGCGGCGGTACAGCGGAGCGCGCCGAAACCGCCTGCCGCGTCGAAGCCGTCGTCTGCGAAAGGGCGCTACACCGGCATCGTCATTGACGCGCGTCACCTTCCGAGAGTGCCGACGCTTTCGTTTCGGGTGGTCGACGCGTCGGGGCACGAAGTGTACGGCATAAGCTATGCCGATCAGAAGTTTTTGGCACAGTCGGGTCTCGCGTCGTACTACAACAACTACGAGTACGCGAAAGGCGAAATCAGGGTCGCGACGAACCCGATCATCACAAAAGCCGTCAGGCTTCAGTCCGATAACTACGACATTGTGATACCGAACGACGCGGCCGCCAAGATGCGCGGGAGCTCATACGATTTCCGCAAAGAGTGCAAAGTGATAATAGTTTGCAAGTAAGGGCGATCTGATGAGAAAAATTTTATTTATCGCATTGCTGTCGATCAGCGCCGCGGTATTGCCGCAATGCCGCGCGTATGCCGCCGTCGCCGCCGCAAGCGAGATCATCTCGGTCGAGGCGGAGGGGTTCGCGCCTATAAAAGACGGGGGACGCAACGCCGCCCGTGAGGAGGCCCGCAGGTCCGCATACCGCGACGCGCTGGAAAAAGCTCTCGGCGCTTATGTCGACGGCATAACCAAAGTCGAGAATTATCAGGTCATAAGCGACAAGGTTTTCTCGCAGACCCAGGGCATTGTGAAAGATTTCGACGTGGTACGCGAGTGGGAGGACGACGACGGGATTCTTTATATCTCGGCGCTCTGTAAAGTTTCGAGCGCCGCTTTGGACGGGGTGCTGGGGCCCGCCGTCATAGACGCGCTCGGCAACCCGAGGATAATGGTGCTGATAGACGAGAGGATCGGGGATAAGCAGTCTTTTCTTTCCACTGCCGAGGGAGAGGTGCAGCGGGCGTTTGAGAAGGCGGGGTATCTTTTGGTGGACTCGTCTCAGGCGGACGTCCTGAAAAATATAGACTTAGCTTCGGCGCGCGCGTCGGGCGATGATGAGACAATGCGCGAAATAGCCCGCACATTCCGGGCCGACGTCATAATAACCGGCAAGGCTTACGGCAGTTCGTTCGCGCAGCAGAAGGTGAGCGGGGTCAATATATTCGGCGTCCGGTCGACCGTCCAGCTCAAGGCGGTTTTGGCCAACTCGGCTTATCAGCTCGGTTCCGAGACATTCGAGGAAAAAACGAAGGGCGTCTCAGCGGAAGACGGCGCGATAAAGGGTTTCCAGGCGGCCGCTCCAAGGGCGGCGAAAAGCATAGTCCACAAAGTGGCCTATGCCCTCATATCCGGTTCCGCCGGGGGAATCCCCGGAAGGACTGTCAACGTCAAGATAATGGGGATTTCGTTCAGCGACGCCAAAAAACTCAGGGAGCTTCTTTCCGGCGTGGACGGCGTTACGGGCGTTTACCAGAGAGAATACAGGAGCAAAAACCTCGTTTTGGACGTGGTCTCGGATAAGACCGCCGAGGATATAGCCTCGATCCTTGACGAACATGGAGTCGAGATAGAGGATATCACGAGCGCGACGGTCGAGGGGCGCGGCATCGGGGGTGATTGATATGACGAGTCGCGGCGGCCCCTCAGGCATACGCCTTCTCGGATTGCTCGCATACCTGACGCTGATGTCCGCGATGCTGCTCTGCGAGTCGTCTCCGGCCCTCGGCGCCGATCTCGGAAAATCCCCGAAGCAGGCGCGTGTGATCACCGCCTCTGGCGTAGGCCGCATAACTGAAGACAATCAATACGGGCGCATAATGGCCCGCAGGGCGGCTTTGACCGACGCAAGACGCAATTTGCTCATTGAAGCCCAAAAACTGCTGGGGACATACGACGGCAAAAATAAAAACGTCTCGGGACGCGTTGGGCCTCACAGTATAACGTCCGAAAAAATAGAGGGCGCTTATTATAAAGTGGAAATATCCGCGCTGATGCAGGACATAGTGATATATGATTAAAACTACAAAGGAGCTTTTGCGTCCGAAGGGAAGATGACTGAACTATGAAAAAAGCAGCTCGATTGTTTTTTGCGATAGCGGTATTGTGCGCGGTATGCGCGGTTTCATCCGCGGCGGACGCCGCGATACCGAAGAACGGCTCCATAGCGGTGCTTGTCAAAGGACCGTCGCAGCAGCACGTGGCCTCCGCCACAGCCATTATCACGAAGCAGCTCATAGCGAGCGGATACAAGGTAGTAGATCCCAAAAAGCTGGAACAGATCAGGAAAAACAAGGCGGCTGCCTTGGCGCTCGACGGCAATGTCGAAGCCATTATGAAGCTGAGCTCGCAGTACGGTTTCAGCACTCTGGTGGCGGCTCAGGCGGAGTCTGGCGAGCCGATGATAAACGAGTTCAAGCTTTATACCGGAACGTCGTCCGTCGCGGTGATGGTTACAGGGTCGAACGGAGCGCAGCTTTACGCCGATACGGTATCCGGGAAGCAGGTCGGGTATACTCAGTCGGAGGCGGCCCAGAAAGCTCTTGAAGCGGCCGCCAAGCTCGCCGCTGACAGGATGACGAAGTGATGAAAAAAATAAATTTCATAACCCTTCTGCTGCTGCTGTGCGTTCTTTTATCGTCGAGAGCGGACGCGCGTCCCACGCTGGCCGTGAGGGCGTTCGACAACAAAGCCGAGAGAGGAACCGACGTTCCGGCTCAGGCCATCACCGATATGATGACGACTGAGCTCTATAACGCCGGGTTGTTCAGCCTCGTGGAGAGGGAAAAACTCGACTATGTGGCGGAGGAGCAGCGTCTCGCTCAGTCCGGCCTCATGGATCCCTCGACCGCGCCGCAGGCCGGAATGGTGAAAGGCGCGCGTTATTCCATGACGGGAGCGATAACGGTGTATTACTACAACGCCTCCGGCGGGATCGTATATGTTCCGGGCATAGCCGGCGGAGGAGCGGGGTCGAAAACGGCTTACGTGACGCTCGACATACGCATAGTGGACAACTCCACGAGCGAAGTCATATACGCGGCGGCGGAGCAGGGCGAAGCCAAACGCGAAGCCTCGGGGCTCATAACGAGATTCGGCGGGTTCGCGTCGGTCTCTTACGGAGGAATCTTGGCCACAGCCACAAGAGATTCGGTCATAAAGCACGTTGAAACGATGCAAAAAATAAACTGGCAGGAGTAGGAGGATATTTAATGAAACGTTTTGGGAAAATCATTTTTGCTGTGTTTTTAATATGTTTTTTTGCAATGAGCGCGGACGCGGCTGTCGGGAACAAAATCCGCGTCGGGATTCTCAAATTCGACAGCAAGGCGAGCGGCGTATCCGATAGGCAGGCGGAGATCATAACCGATCTTTTCACGCGAACTCTCGCCAGCTCGAAGAGCATTTCGATATTGGAACGCGTGGCTCTCGAGAAGATAGGCGACGAACAGAGGTTCAACATGTCGGGGCTCGTCGACCTCGATACGGCCGTAGAAATAGGGCGTATAGCCGGTCTTCAGTATATATTGATCGGTTCCGTGACCGAGCTGAGCCAGGGGGCGGGCGCTTCGGGATTTGCCATATTCGCGAACGCCAAGCACGAGGCCAGGGCCACGATAGACGCTCGCGTCATCGACGTTACGACGTCCGAGATAAGGCTTGCCCTGTCTCAGAGGGGGGGCGCGACGAACAATACCACAGCGATATCCATCGGCGGATTTACGAGCGTCGAGACGGAATTCGGCGGACTCGAGGCCCGCGCCATAGCCGACGCCGTCTCGCGTCTGGCTCACACCCTTCGGGGGGAACTTGGCGGAGAATATTCATACGTCGTGTCGATGGACGGCCTCGACATAATGATCGACGTCGGATCGGGACTTGGAGTACAGCCGGACACTCTTTACCTGGCGTATGCGGACGGGAAGTCCATCCTCGGTATCAACGGGGAACTTCTTGGCCATGACAAAATACCGCTCGCAGTGCTGAAGGTGCGGGACACCGACGTTCAGTTCAGCACATGCACCGTTGCGCCGCCGAGCAAATCGGGCGTCATCCAGAGAGGAGATAAGATAGCTCCTATATCGGCGAGCGAAGCGAAGAGCCTCGCGGACAGGAAGGCGCTGCCGCAAAAGCGTCCCGCTGTCGCCGCGTCGAACTCCACTATGGACGCTCTCTTTGGAGGCGCGGCGCCGCAGGCCCAGACGCCTCAAAACACGGCTCAGAACGCCGCGGAGCAAAATCCGGCGCCCGAGTCCGTTCCTGCTCAGGCCACGCAGGGCAGTCAGCCAAAGGAACCCGCGTCCGTCCCGGCGAAAGCGGAATTGGATCCCAACGTCTCGACCGACGCGGTAGTGATAAGCACATATCCAATATCGTCGAACGAGAAAAACACGCTTGGGATTCAACACAGGGGCGCATGGACTCTTTATTCGAAGAAACGTTACAAAGAGGCGCTGGACGGATTCGCGAAACTGGTCGAAGACTATCCGTCATGCAACTACCTATCGGCCTACTGGGCAGGAATGTCCGCGCTCAAGATAAAAAACAACAAGGATGTCGCGGCCGGGTGGTTTGACAGGGCTATCGAGATCAATCCGAATTACCAGCCCGCTATAGAAGAGAGGGCGAAGCTGAAATAACGCTTTGCGAAAATAAAAACCAGCCGGGATGATCGCCGTCCCGGCTGGTTTCGTCGCGGCCATATGGAAATTTATTCTTTCGAGTGCGCTTTTATATAGGCTACCAGCTTGAAATCCTCGCTTCTGATGTGATTGACGAGCCAGCCCGCGACGCTGGAGTGGACTTCGCCGACGAGAGTATCAGTCGGCCCAAACTTCAGGAGATTGTTCGTGAGTTCGCGAACCGCTGTCTTGAAGCCCTCATGATAACCCCTGTGTATGAGATAATCGGGATAGTTGTACTCATCCATTATCTTCTCCTCGTCGCCGAAGTGTTTGACGATATAAGCGTTTAAAAATTCGAGCGTGTTGCCGAGCTGTGCGCGTCCCTCTCCCTGAGCGCACGCCTCCACGAGTTTGTTCAGCGCGTCTATGAGCTGTTTATGCTGCCCGTCGATCATTTCGTGTCCGGAAGCGAGATTTTCGTTCCATTCGTATGCCATGTGATTTCTCCTCGTAAGAGTTTAATAAGCCGTGTACAGCGCGAGATTTTCAAAAAAGGCCGCACGCGCTATATTTGATTTCATCGTTATCCAAAATTGTACTACTGTAGGCAGAATTGTGAAAGGAGAAATTCTGTGATGATCGGGATTTATGTATCCTTGTGCTGGCTTGGGTTTAAAGTAGGCGGGAGGGATTTGGTTGAGTTTAATGGTGTTTCTGATATCAAGCATTTATGATTAAAGCAATTTTTTCTTGTTACCGTTTTGTGTACCTCTTTCTTGCAGCATCGGCCTCGGGTCTGTCCTCATGTGGGTTAGCTGAGGGCGCTTTGGAGAAAAATTAACCGTTGCCCTTGGCGGTGGGGCAACGGCGTGTTACAATGCCCTCAAGCGATTTTATTTGATTATCCCGGCCAGCTTGAGCGCAAACTCAAGGGCTTGGATAACCAAACTAAGCAGAGGAGCGAGGTCTAACACTTTGGAGAGTGGGCCCCGCTCCTCTTTTTTGTCGCTTGAGAGGTTTGTTTTGTCTTCCGACATCACATCACCTCCCCTCAGAGGGAGAACCCTACTCACCGGCCCCCTGCTATCGCCGAGAGTCCGCCGAGGTCATTCTAGCATATATGTCGGTTTTTTTATCCTTGGCGACCTGTATCACGGCACCGGCCTCGGCCTTTTTGACTTACTGCCGCTCAATCCATTCTTTCATGCCGTTGCGCTTAGTTTATACATGGCATACTGGTTTAGAGAGACGCCTTCTTTTTCAGCCTCTATCGCAAGGCGGGCATGAAGTGTTTTAGGAAGC
>JAITOL010000149.1 GCA_031289955.1 Synergistaceae bacterium | reverse complement strand
ATATTGCTGCGCAACGTCATAAGGGCGCTCCACGATATGTATTATGTCAGGGCGGGCGTTGCCTACGTCGACAGTGGCTCGACATTCGTTTTTGCCGATATTACCAGCGCGGATATGCCCCTGAGCGCCTTGAGCCTGGCAAAAAATGTGTCCCGCGCTTACCGGGTGGAGGGCATCACGGCCATTCATTTTGAAGAGGATGACGATGGGCGCGGCGTCACCGTGTGGCTCATAGCGGAGGGCGACAACTCCATAACCGGCCGCGACATTGAGAATGCCGAATCCCAAAAGTTCAGGGGTAATCCTAGATGGTCAGCGCTGACAGGCCTTTGGGATTCCGAGAAGTACTACGAGGAATTTTCGATGAGATGGAGGACGAGGAACGTTGAAACACCTTAGAATAATTGCCTCCACTTTGCTGCTCGTCGTCATGACTGCGGCGATTGCCGCCGCGTGCGACTGCGACGAGCCCGTGGTGGTGGATGGGCTGGAGGCTTATACCAGATCCCTTCGCGATGGGCGCGACGCGGTCGAGGGTTTTTGGGGCATTTATCTCGAGTGGCAGCCGGAGAAGGGCGCGGCTAGGTCGTTCAGGCTCGCTATCGTCAAAAACGACTACGACGTATATCCGGGGGCCGATTACATAGGGGTCGCCACATGCGACAAGCCGGGATGCGTGAGGGGCGAGGTGAAACTGCTGCTCACCGCCACGGACGCTCCCGACAGGTTCGAGGCCACGCTCCTCGTCACCGACACGGACGGGGCGAAGGGGACGGCGTACTTGAAGCTCCACGAAGAGACGGGCAGGGAGAACAGCCTGCTCGATCTGAGCGATCTGAAATACCAGGACAAAGAGATGTCCAAAGGGATGCTCCGCATAATAAACGGATAAGGTTGTCGTATAAATTATTGATTTTTTAATTGAAAAATGTGTATTAAGACGCCGGGAACCCTATACCCCGGCGTTTTCTGGTATTATATAATGCGGCGTTTTGAAATTATAAAGGGGGCAGCAGTATTGAGGTTGGACGACGAGCAGACCAAAAAACTTCTTGAATACGCCGGGCCTGTGCGAATAAGACAGTTATCGCTCAACATGGCGCTGACAAGGCTCAAAACCATATACAGAGCCAACCCCTCCTCAGCCACGATTTCCAAATGCACTGCCGAGATCAACGCTATTTTCGATAAATTCGCGATAATCATGCAATCCGATTTTGATTGGATCACTAAATTGTAGGAGGATGTCCGGTGCTCATAACATTTGATCAAGCCGCCGCCGCGATCGCTGAAAAAAAATTGCTGCACATCTCGGGAACGGAGAGATTGCTTCGGGGGCTCCCGCATGGAAATTGGATCGGGGGTTCGACCGAGTATTTCATGGATGAGGAGGGAGGGCGGACGAGCGGAGCGCTGCTGGACGTCCGGGAGCTGCCGTTCGATACTTATAAATTCGTCTCCTACGACGAGGCGACTCTGCCGTCGATAACTTCCGACGCGTTTCCAAACGGGTTTTCCATCATAATTCTGCCTTTCGACACGCCGGCGCACCGGCAATACGCGGAGAACGCGTCGAACTATGAGAATATTTTCCTCAAAAATATAGTGGGCTGGATCGCCGGTTTCAACCTGAACGCCGCGGATCAGACCCCGGTGGCCGTTGACGGGAGCAGGGGCGAAGTTTTCGGCGACAGGGCCGTCGTGCTGCACATCGGCCTGCCGGAGGATAAAACCGTGTGCGTCAATATCCTCAACATTTTTACGCCTGACCCGGCAAGCCCGGTCATCACGTTCGCCTCCGGCGGCTTCAACGCGCGGACGTGCTTCGTGGACGGGCGCGAGACGCTCTTCGCCGATTACATAGCGGAAAACAAACTGGACGTAAAACTGCCCCTTATCGGCGATTATTCCGGCGCCGGCGTCAATATTTCCATCAAAAACATCGCGGACGGGGTAGTCAATTTTTACGCCCCGATATTTTGCGGCATCGACTATAGATTTGCCGAAAATATCCCCGACTATGCGGATGCGTTCAACAAAAAAATTACGGAGCTTGAAAGCATGGAAGTCGAGTTCGTCTGCAACTGCATCCTGAACTTTTTGTACGGAGGGCTCGAGGGCAAAAAACTGGGCGGTTTTTACGGCCCCATAACGTTCGGCGAGATAGCGTGGCAGCTCTTAAACCAGACTCTCGTTTACCTGAGGATTCTATGACATCCTGACCGGGTATTTTTATCCGTTCGATCGAGGGAGGTCGTGAGTATTTGAGTAGGTTGGAGAAATTCATCCGGCGGTATTTTTTCTCGGACGAAATTCCGCTGGACGTCCGAATCCTGAATATGGTCTGCTGCTTCGGCTTCATGGCCTCCTTCATAGCCACATGCGCCCGTATTGTCGAACGCATGTCGATGGCCGCCATCGCGGTGATGGCGGTGTTGATGGCCCTGATCGCCGCTTTTTTCGCGACGGTCAATCGCCTGGATTTTTATCGCTTCGGGACGCGCGTCACCCTATGTACCCTCTTCGTCGTAGGCGATATTTTATTTCCCCTGATGTTTTTTACGAACGGTGGAATGGACAGCGGAATGTCCGCATATTTCGTGCTGAGCGTCGTGTTGATATTTCTCCTCGCGAAAGGCGCCGCGCGCAAAATCATGTTATTGGCTCATATCGCCGTGATCGTCTCGATATACGCCGTCATTTTCTTCTTCGGCACGGCGATTCAGCTCAACCCGCTCCAGCGGCTGGTGGATCACATCCAGTCCATCCTGGTCAGCGGTTTTTTCATCGGTTTCGTCATTATTTTCCAGAACAGGATGTATCTCATCGAAAAGGAAAAAGCGGACGCCGCTATCATCGAAATAGCCAAACAGGACGAGCTTCTGCACGTGGTGCACGTCGTGGCGACGATGCTTCTCACATCGGAGGCCGGACAATTCGACGAAATGCTGCGCGGCAGCATGGAGATCCTGGCCTGTAGCGTCAGCGCGGATCGTGTGTATATATGGAGTAATTTTACGCGTGACGGGAAGCTCCACTATAGACAGGAAACAGCATGGCTGGACGCCTCGGCGCCCAGGCCCGACGCCTCGGTTGGCGGGATCAGTTTCCCATACATCGAAAGCATTCCGGAATGGGAGGAAAAATTTGCGTCCGAAGGTGTGGTAAACGGCCCTTTGAGCGCGCTTTCGGAGGTCGAGCGCGAACGGCTGGCGCCGTATGGCATCGTCTCCATTCTTGTCATTCCGCTGTTCCTTCAGAATGTTTTCTGGGGTTTCGTAAGCTTCGACGATTGCCGCGAGGAACGCGAGTTTTCAGATGACGAGGCTAACATCCTGCGTTCCGGAAGCCTGCTGATGGCAAACGCTCTGGCGCGCAAGGAAATGACGGACACACTCGTAAAAGCGCGTGAGGACGCTCTTTCGAGCGCGCAGGCAAAAAGCGATTTTCTGGCGAACATGAGCCACGAGATACGCACGCCGCTGAACGCGGTGATCGGCATGACCTCCATAGGCAGAATCGCGACGGATATAGAGAGAAAGGACTACTGCTTCGGGAAGATAGACGACGCTTCCACCCATCTGCTGGGCGTCATAAACGATATACTCGACATGTCTAAAATAGATGCGAACAAGTTTGAGCTTTCACCGACCGAGTTCGTCTTCGAAAAAACGCTCCAGCGGGTGACCGATGTCATCTCCTTCCGCGTTGATGAAAAGCGGCAGAAATTTTCCGTGCGCATCGACAAAGCGATACCTACAACTCTCATAGCGGACGATCAGCGGCTGGCGCAGGTCGTCACGAACCTGCTCGGCAACGCGGTGAAATTCACGCCCGAGGGCGGATCCATCACGCTTGGCGCGAATTTCATAAAAGAGGAAGACGGTATCTGCACCATCCAGATCGAGGTGACGGACACGGGCATCGGCGTCACGGAGGAGCAGAAATCGCGGCTTTTCATGTCGTTCGAGCAGGCCGAGAGCGGCACGTCGCGCAGGTTCGGGGGAACCGGGCTGGGCTTGGCTATATCAAAGCGAATCGTCGAGATGATGGGAGGGCGGATTTTTGTCGAATCCGAGCCTGGCAAGGGATCAAAATTCGCCTTTACTGTGAGGGTCGCTCGCGGCGCGCGGGAACGCGCCTCTTTGCTCGCGCCCGGCGTGAACTGGAAGAATATCCGCGTGATGGCTGTCGACGACGAGGATGACGTCCGGGAATTTTTCGCGGAGATCGCCCGTCGCATGGGATTTGCCTGCGACGTAGCCGGGGACGCCGCCGAAGCGCTCGCCTTGATCGAGAGAAACGGCGCTTACGACATATATTTCATCGACTGGAAAATGCCCGGCATGAACGGAATAGAGCTTACGCGCGAGATAAAGCGCCGCGAATCGGACGACTCCGTCGTCATCCTGATCTCATCATCCGATTGGAACGCCATAGCTGAAGAGGGCAAAAGCGTCGGAGTCAACCGATATCTCTCAAAACCGATCTTCCCCTCCTCTATCGCCGACCTGTTGAACGAATGTCTGGGCGCGCATGACGCTTCCGGCGATGATCGGGCGGATACGGACGCCTTCGGGGGACGTTGCGTATTGCTGGTCGAGGACGTGGAGGTAAACCGCGAGATAGTGCTCTCGCTGCTCGAACCGACAAAACTTGAGATCGACTGCGCGGAAAACGGCGTGGAAGCAGTGCGGATGTTCACCGCGTCGCCCGAAAAATATGACATGATCTTTATGGATGTGCAGATGCCCGAGATGGACGGATACGAGGCGACGAGGCAAATACGAGCGCTGGGTTTCCCAAAGGCAGGGACGACGCCTATAATCGCCATGACCGCCAACGTGTTTCGGGAGGATGTGGAAAAATGCCTGGCCGCGGGAATGAACGGACACGTCGGAAAACCGCTGAATTTCAACGACGTTCTGGAGAAATTGCGGGAATATCTGACCGAAACCCCGTAGAAGCTCCAAGAGCGAACCGCGTGCCTGACATTTTTATCCAACGTTGTTTGTGAGGTTATTATTTTGTCCGCGTTGCATTATAATACGAAGCTGTTAGGGGGGATGGCAATGGTCGTTTTACCAATAAGCACGGTCATGTCCAACCTGCGTTCGTCAGTCGGCGAACTGCGTGACAGTCTTTGACCCGCCTGGGCTGAAAATCAGATCGGAGAAACTGACAAGCTCCACCCTCGAAGAGGGTTTCTGGGAGCGTGACGACGCGCGTGACATAGCGCGCGAGATGGCGTCGCTTCAGGCCAGGATAGATAAAATCGAAAAAGTGGAGCGCGAGTTCGAGGAGCTGGAGACTCTGGCCGATATGCTGTCGGACGCCGAGGACGTCGAGTTGCAGGCCGAGTTCTACGAACGCGCGGAGCGGCTGGAGAACGACATGGCGAGCGAGCGGCTTTACGTTCTCCTGGACGAGGAATACGACATATCGAACGCTGTTGTGACAGTTCACGCCGGCGCCGGGGGGCTTGACTCGCAGGACTGGTGCGAGATGCTGTTCCGCATGTACGCCAGGTGGGCTGAGTCCCGCGGCTTCGAAACGCTCATACTCGACGAACTGAAGGATCAGGAGGCCGGGATAAAGAGCGTGACATTCGAGGTGAAGGGCGATTTCGCCTACGGTTATCTGAAGGGAGAACAGGGAGTGCACAGGCTCGTGCGCATCTCTCCGTTCGATTCGGCGCACAGACGGCACACGAGCTTCTCGTCCGTCGAAGTTCTGCCGATATTGCCGGACAGCGTGGAGATAGAGATAAGGCCGGAGGATCTGAGGATGGACACGTTCCGTTCCAGCGGGGCCGGCGGGCAGCATGTGAATATGACGGATTCCGCGGTCAGGATAACCCATATCCCGACCGGCATAATCGTGAGCTGCCAGGTGGAGCGCTCACAGCATATGAACAGGGCCATAGCGATGCAGGTGCTGCGCTCGCGCCTGTTCGAGCGCACGATAAGGGAGAGACGGGATCAGATCGAGTCTCTCCAGGGCGAAAAACGGGCGATAGCGTGGGGAAGCCAGATACGCTCGTACACGCTGCAGCCATTTCAGCTCATAAAGGATCACCGCTCGGGCGCTGAGATAGGCGATGTGTACTCCGTGCTGGACGGCGATCTGGACAGGCTTATAATGGCGTATCTGCGATTTGCGAAAACAGGGCGGACGGTCGGTTCCACCGGTTCCGATACGGCGGAGGATTGATTTATGAGGAGGAAAGAGATGAAATTTAAGTTCCGGGACGCGATGGCTGCTGTTGTGCTGCTCCTGATATTTTGCTCGGAGGTGAACGCGGCTGACCGCGCGAGGAACGATTTCGAGCCCTTTGTGCCGAATGTTCCGATAATGCCTCTCGCCGAAGTGAGGCCCGGAATGAAAGGCGAGTGCCTGACGGTTATAAAGGGTTCGGATGTGACCTCGTTCAATGCGGAGGTGGTCGATGTAATCCCCACGGGAGGGACGCCGAAAAACCTCATACTTATAAAAGTGAGCGGTTCAGTCGTGGAGGAAACGGGCGGCATAGCCGCCGGAATGAGCGGATCGCCGTTTTACATCGGCAAACGTCTCGTCGGCGCCATCGGATATGGATGGAGCTTCGCGGACCACAACAGGGGGCTCGTCACGCCGATAGAGGAAATGATGGAGATATGGAATAATCCCGAAATACTGCCGTCGTTCGAGCCGGTTCCGCTCATTGCCGAGTCCCCGGTCACATCGGACGACGAAAAAGCCGACGTTCCGAAAAGCGGCGGAGCGGTCTCATCGGACGTCGTGATAGAGGATGTTCTGCCGGTCTCCGACGACTTTCCGATATCGCGCGACATAATCACGTCGCGGGATATCGGTACAACGTCGGAGGATATGGCGGGAAGCGTTTTCGTCGCCGGGATGTCCGGCAGAATGTCCGATCGGATAACGGACCTTCTGGGCGTGGACGCCGTCCCCCTCGGCAGCTTGTCCGGAGGGGACAAGAGCGTCAAATACGACGCGCGCGTCGAGCCGGGAATGGCGATCGGCGTGTCGGTGTTGTGGGGCGACGTCGAGATAGGCGCGATAGGGACGCTCACCGCCGTGTCGAAGGATGGGCGGTTCGTCGCGTTCGCGCATCCGTTCCTCAACCTCGGGCCGACTGCCGCGGTTCTGACCGACGCCCGCATATCGAGCGTCATACCGAGCATCAACAACTCGTTCAAGCTCGGTTCCACGAAGGACATTATCGGGATAGTGACCCAGGACAGGCCGCAGGGAATAGGCGGGCGCATAAGCCGTTTCGCGCCGGCCGCGTCGGTAACGGTCAATCTCAAGGACATAGACTCGGGCCGTTCGTACAAAAAGGCGTTCCAGATGGTTCAGGACAAATATCTGCTCTCCAACTTAGCCGCCCCCGCCATAGTCGGCAGCATCGAGGATCTGTGGGGCCGCGTGGGCGGAGGTTCCGCCAAAGTGACCGCCACGTACTCCGGCAGCGTTCTTCGGGATGGATGGAAGCGCACCAACATATTCGTCGCCGAGTCCGACGTCGCCGCGAAAATGCTGGAAGAATTCAAGATGCTGACTCAGATGTTCGCGGTAAACCAGTTTCAGGAGATACGTCCTTTCGGCATAGACGTCGCCGTGGAGATAACCCAGGAACCTCGCGTGCTCTATATAGAAAATGTCGTGCTGCCGAAAACGCCGCTTCACCCCGGCGACAGGGTTTCGTTCGACATAACTCTCCGTCCGTGGCGCAAGGATCCATTCGTGCGCACATACACTCTCACGGTTCCCAAGAACGTCACAGGCATAGCGCGGCTTCTCGTGCGCGGCGGGGGGATAGCGGAGGAGGACGCCGAATATCTTCATGAGGCGTGGCGCAGCATCAGCAGTCTGCCCATACTTCTGCGCGAGCTCGACGCGAAGGAGACAAACGATCAGATAGTCATGGAGATTCGCGGTCAGGAGGCTCTCGAAGCCCAGATTCTGCGCGCGCGCGAGGGCAATCCCGACGACCTCATGAACGACAAGCTGAAGAGCGAGATGCGGGACGAAAAGATGAACGAAGGTTCCATGAGGGTCGTGCGGACGAATTACTATGTCGACGGCATAATACACAAGCTCATAAAAATTGAGGGAGATTCTCCGGAAGATGGCGTCGACGAGGAGAATCCGCCGGATGAGGCGCCGGAGTAACCGTATTTTCGCCAATGGAGGGGCGCGGATATGATAAAGATGGTGACTGCTTATACCAGAGAGGCTGACGACGCTCAAAAGGCGGTTTGTGAGATACTTGGGCAGCTGAATTTGGAACTAAACCTCCGTCGTAACTCGGTCGGCATAATGATGTACTACCCTGATTTCTGCGACACCGGAGTGGCGAAAGCGATATGCGCCGCGCTGCCGTTCGACGTCATCGGAGGGAGTACGTCGGACGCGTCCGTACCCGGCGCGATGGACGATATAATTCTGACCCTCGCGGTGCTTACCAGCGACGACGCGAATTTCGCCGCCGGGGCGGCAAGGGTATGCGGCGGCGCCACGAGAGATGCTCTGGGCGCCCTTTGTCACAATCTCAGGTCTCGGCTGCCCGAGCCTCCGGTTCTTTTTTACACGCTGTTTCCGATATTGGACGACGTGCCGACCGACGAATATATCGACGCGATCGATGAATTTTCGGGAGGTGTTCCGCTCTTCGGTTCCATAGCGTTCACGCCCAATGTTGATTTTTCCGACGTGCGGACGTTCTGTAACGGAGAGGAATACAGGGACGTCGTCGCTCTCGTGGCCATAAGCGGGGCTTGCAGCCCGAAATTTTACACGACCACGATGTCCGAGGCGACCATTCTCCATCAGGCGGCCATCATAACGGATTCAGAGCGCAACTGCATGCGCGGGATAAATGAAATGCCGGCGCTCGAATTTTTCGAGTCGATAGGCCTCGCCGAAAACGGACGGGTAGCCGGCATAAGCTCGATGCCGCTCATTTTGACGCTGCCGGATGGAAGCCAGATCATCCGCGTGCCCTACAAGGTTACCGACGAGGGGTATATTCTGGCTCACGGTTCCACGCCATCCGGTTCGACAATCAGGTTTGGGCGCGGAGACTCCAACTACGTCGTCACGTCGGCTGAGGAACTTTTGAGCATTATCTCCGGACATGACGGAGACGCCGTTTTTATATATTCATGCGTTGCCAGAAAATGGGCAATGGGCGCCAGGTCCGAAGAGGAGATGCGGAAAGTCGCTGAATATCTCGACGGAAAATTTCAATACAGCTACGCGTGCTCAGGCGGGGAGATATGCCCTGTTCCCAGGGATGACGGGACGCTTGTGAACAGGCTTCACCATTTTACTCTGATAGCCTGCTCGCTCTAAAACGGAACATGGATTATTTCGGCGCGGGATTTAACGAATTGGATCAAATCAAGGGCGAAGCGGCCGAACTGAAGCTTCTCGTTCGTAAGCTGAACCGCGAGGTAAAGGCCATGCAGAGCTCGCGGATGCTCGCCGAATCGGTCGAGCGGTCCAGGGAGAAGTTCGAGGCCGCGTTGGACGCCAAGAAAGCCAGGCAGGAAAAATACCTGACTATGATATTGAACAACAGCAAGGATCTCATAATCCTTCTCGACCGCGATGGGCGTTTTGTGTACTGCACGGACGAGTTTCTGCGCATGGCTGGCATACAGGTCTTCGCTTTCGTCAACGGACATAAGTTCAGCGATGTTTTCGAGCCTTACGTGGCGGACGAGGAGAGCGGACGCGTTTGGGAGACGCTCATGAAGGGGGTCGTCGACGGAAAAGCGGGAGCTCAGGCGGCGTTGACGCTCGATATAGGCAACACGGGAGTTTCCCGGAACTACATAATTCACGTCACTCCCATGATTGACGGTTCCGGCGAAATAGACGGTTTTATGGTATTGGCTCACGATACGACCGAGCTGACTCATGCAAAGGAGATGGCGGAACAGGCGAATAACGCGAAGAGCGATTTCCTGGCGCTGATGAGCCATGAAATACGCACCCCGATGAACGCCATAATGGGCATGACTGAGCTGATGCGCACCGACAACTTCGACTCCATTCAACGCGATTATCTCGGCAGCATCAACAAAATGTCGCGCTCGCTCCTTCAGATAATAAACGATATTCTCGATTTCTCGAAGGTTGAAGCGGGAAAGATGGAGCTCATCAATACCGACTTCGACATTATCGCTCTATACGACAACATCTGTTCAATGACGGAATTCACTATGATAGAAAAATCGCTGAAGTTCGCGCGCTCGTTCGACGCCTCGATTCCCCGCGTGCTCTATGGCGACGAACTGCGCGTCCGCCAGATATTGACGAATATACTGAACAACGCCGTCAAATATACGAACGAAGGTTTCGTATCCTTTGCCCTGGAGAAGAGAGCGCGGGACGGGAGGGATTACCTGATCTTCCGCGTGGAGGACAGCGGTATAGGGATCAAACAGGAGGATTTTCCGAAGTTGTTCGGTTCTTTCGAACAGCTCGATCGGGAAAGAAATCGCGGAATAATAGGCACTGGGCTGGGGCTCGCCATCACTAAAAAGCTTGTGGGGCTCATGGAAGGATACGTCGAACTTGTGAGCGAATACGGCCGCGGTTCCACATTTACCGTCTGGCTGCCGCTCGTGAAGGGCAACGAGTCCAGGGTCGAGGCGCCCGCCAACCTCGAACGGGTGATCGCGACCGGAGGAGCTGAGTGTCTGGTCGTTGACGACAACAAGATAAACATGACCGTGGCTCTCGGGTTCCTCGCGAAGCACAACATATTCGCGGATACGGCGGAAAACGGGCTTGAAGCCGTGGAGATGATCACGAAAAAACGGTATGACCTCATTTTCATGGATCACATGATGCCCGTGATGGACGGTGTGGAAGCCACGAAACGAATAAGGTCGTTCGGGGGCGAATATTACGGGCAGATCCCTATAATAGCTCTCTCGGCCAATGCCGTTACCGGCACGAAAGAGATGTTCCTGGCGTCCGGCATGAACGACTTCATATCGAAACCGATAGACGCCCTGGCGCTCAACAGGACGCTCCTGACCTGGCTGCCCACCGGCAAAAAGAAGCTCGCGGCATATGTTCCCTCCAATGCCGGGTCGGAGGAAAGCTGGAAAATGATAAAACCTCGCCCCGGAGTAATAGACGTCGAAGAGGCCCATCGGCGCTACGGCGGCGCCGATGAGTTTTTGAGCGTGCTGCGCACATATGTCAAATACACTCCGTCCCTGCTCGAGAAGATCCGGGTTCCGCTGCCGGGCGCCATGCTCGACTACACTATAACTGTCCACGGGATAAAGGGCAGCAGTTACGGCATCTGCGCCGATAACGTCGGAAATATGGCCGAGGCGCTGGAGGCTGCGGCGAAAAGAGGGGATTTCGGAGCTGTGGAGGCGGGCAACGCCGACTTCATACTCATGACGGAGAACCTGTTGGCCGAACTCTCGACGATCCTCGCGTCAAAATCCGCCGCGACGAAGCCCCGAAAAATATCGCCGGACGAGGCGTCTTTAGTAGTTATTTTGAAGGCATGTGAGGAATATGACATGAACGCCATGGAGAACGCCATGTCAAAGCTCGAGCAGTTTGCCTATGAATCGAGCGGCGAACTCGTGTCCTGGCTGCGCGAGCAGATTGACAACCTCGAATACGACTCCATAAAGGAGCGGCTTGGCGCTCTGTTAAAGGACTCCGAAGGCGTCGCGTCAGCCAAGTAGTCCGAAGTAATTGGTCTTGCGGATGGAGGAAATGGCCTCTTCGTCCACTTCCTCCTGCTCTTTTCCGGAAGCGAGCATGGCGTGCAAAATATCCCGCGACTCGCGCATCTCCTCGAGACAACCAGCGTCCCTGTAACTGTCCTCTATCATGTCCATGTCGTCGGCGCCCGCCATTCTGCCTGTGAGATAACCGAAAGCGAAAGCGAGTATGGAAAGAAACGCGAGCCGCTCTTCCGACGACGACCACATGTCGGACAGCACCGCCACCGTCATGAGCGTCTCTTCGATATATCCATCCTCATCGTCCTCATACTCGAGATCCTCGTCGTCGATAGTCCACAATCCCATGATGTAATAGGGAAGATCGGGATCCATGGAAAAAGCGTCGAGAAGGTATCCTGCGGCGGCGTCGCCGGGGCCTTCGAGCTCGAGCGAGGCTACGCCGCGGCAAAATTCGCCGGCGGGAGTCTCGCACAGATCCGCCTCTACCGCTTCCAGCACCGTTTTGAAATCGCCGCGTTCTATCAGCACCGCGTAATAGACGAGCCGGCCCGTGATGTAACCTTCCCTGTCGAGCTCCATGAATTCTTTGGCCGCGTCGAAAGCTTTTTCGTGTTCGCCCGCGACGTAGAGAAAAGACGCAAGATCGGACAGCATCGATACGTATAGCGAATATGTCATGACGTCGTCGTCATTATTTTCATCCAGATTTTCGATAGTCGGGCGCAGATCTCTTATGGCTTCCCGCAGAAGGGTGAGGTCGCGCGAGGATTCGTCGTCGTCATCCGACTGCCACTTGAAGTATTTGGCGATGGCGCTGCCGGGGTCGAGCTCCAATATCTCCTCCGCCAGGGACAATCTGCGTTCGTCGTCGCCCGCTTCCATTATTTCTTTTATCAGGGCGTTTATCCGTTCGTATGTTTTTTCATCCATAAATCAACACTCCACGTTCGTCAGAAATTTTGGCGTATTCGAGCGGATCCGCGACACGATGGCGGCTGTCAGCGCCGGATCGAATTGACGCCCCGAACATGCCTGAATTGTGTCCAGCGCGCGATCGAGAGAGAACCGTCCCGTGCCGCCGTTAAGCGAGAGCATGCCCTCCAGGGAGTCGAGTATGGACACGATCCTCGATATCATCGGTATTTCGTCCCCCCTCTGCTGGTTTGGATAACCCATGCCGTCCCACCACTCGTGATGCGATAGTATGTAGTCCGCTACCGGGGCTATCTCCATTGTGCATCTCGCTATTCTGTATCCTACAGCCATATGCTGCAAGGGGCTCGCCACGTTTTCCGCGCCCGGGTCTCCGCTGATAACGGCTATTTCTTCCGGGGAGGCCAGGAGGCCCACGTCGTGAAAACGACAGAGGAGCAAGAGCAGTTTGGGATCGCAATCCGGCCCGATGTTTTCCAGAACCCATTCACCCCACTGCATTACTCGCTTCGAGCGGTTTCCCATGGAGCCGTCCATCATGCCGTGCAGTCTCGTCTCCAGCGCCGCGAGGATGCGATTGCGCGTAACCTTGCCGTTGTGCAGCTTGTTTGCGTACATCGTATCCTCGGCCTCTTTTATTATATCGTCGAGCTTCTGGTCGCCGTAAAGTTTAACCGCGCAGCCCAAAGCTATGCTCGGAGAGATGAGTCCCTTTCCTGTCCAGTTTTCGCAAGCCTCCGTTATCTGTTTGACGCATGACTCCACGCCGCCGGCGCTTGTGTTCTTGATGAGCACGATAAACTCGTCTCCGCCCCAGCGATACGCGTCCCCTCCGGCGCCTGTATTTTCCCGCAGTATGGCGGCGGCCGTCTTGAGTAAAATGTCGCCTTCTTCATGACCGAACGCGTCATTTGCCAGTTTGAGGCAGTTCAAGTCGGCGTATATGACCCCTAAAGGCAGATATTCCTGATTGTCGAATAGCTTCAGAGACTCCTCGCAGACCCTTCTGTTGTAGAGCCCCGTCAGGACATCGTGACTGCTGACGAAACTTATGCGATCCACAGCGTTTTTGGCTTCCGTGATGTCCTCGACTATCCCGACCGCTCCCAGGAATGCCCTGTTTTCAGATATGACCGGGCTGAATGAGACCCTCACCCATCCGTCATACAGGCCGTTTGTCGACGTGAAGTGCGATTCGTGGCTCGAGCTGATTCCCACCACCGCGTCCATCGCGGCCTTTTTGAAGCGCGGGTATAATTCGAGTTTGTTCTCCTCGGCAAGGCAGACGTCGAGCAGCTCGAACTTTTCGAGCCCGAATATATTGAGAAAGGCGTTGTTGCAGTCCGTAATGTATCCGTCGCTGTTCACATGGATGAAACCGAGAGGCGATTCGCGGAATATCGTCCTGTAGCGGTCCTCGCGTTCCGTGAGATCCGACATCATCTTCATGAATTCGTTTATGTCGCGGCATGTGATCGACAGAAAATGAGAACCTTCGGACTCGAACCAGTTGAAGCGCGTTTCGAGAAGGATTTCCTGTCCGGCGCTGTTTTTTACGGGGAAAGTCAGCTTCATCCTTCGCGCGTCCTCGTCTTTGATTCTTTGGGAGATCGCGTCTATATATACTTTTGGAAAATAGTCGTCGATGGGCCGGTTTTTGCCGGACAGATCCTCTATGCCGAAGAGTTTGAGGGCAGCGTCCGACGCCGCCACTATCACTCCGTCCGTATCGACTAAAAAAAGGATGTCGTTAAGTTTTTGTATGAAGCTGAGCAAATCCCCATCAGCAATCGGAGGCGTCATTACCCCTGATGTCGGAGTTTGTTCGTGTTTTTTTTCCGGTATCATTTCATCATCGATGATAACAGGATCGCTCAACCTAGAATACACCAAGTTTCTTTGTATTGTGTAATAAGCGCACATCCTTTGTAACAAATAACTTTTTTATTCTAGCACGTTTGACGATGTATGGGAAATAAATTTTTCGGCGCAGTGCGAGCTGAAAGGGCACATTTCGCACTTTTGGGGAGAGTTTTTAAAAGGGCCGTTTGTATGAACGGCGGATTTTCGAATCAGATCGCTCAGCTCATCCCAATTTTCAATGGCGCGTACTTCGCGGACGCTCTCCTCCGATGGGCGAAGGTAGATGAGTCCGGCGTCCACACGCGGCGCGCGGCGCGCGATATGGCACGCCATGGCGTAAAAGTCGAGCTGAGCCGTGTAGAGCTCGTGAGGCGCGCTCTCCTCGGGCGTGATCTTCCAATCCCTCACGTGACATCCCCGTTCATCCTCCCAGAAGACGTCGATGCTCCCCACGAGATTCACTCCGCAGTCGACCGAAAAAGCCAGTTCGCGGACGAGAGCGCCCGAGGCGTGCGCCCTCCGGAGCTCTTCGCACGAGTCGGAGAGCGCGAACGACTCGAGCCATTGCCTGGCGGCGCGCCTGTTCGAGCGTCCGCGCCAGACAGGTCTTAGGCGGGGCGCTATCTCCGTGAGCGCCATGCTCGTTTTCTCCTCGGTAATGTCATCGGGGAAAAATTCATCCAGGAGGGAGGGGTCGAAATTCCACCGCGAAAGCGCCCAGTGAACCAAAGAGCCAAGATCAGCTCCCCCCGCGCCTCCTCCGGAGTATTTCTCCCATTTGAGCTCCCTGCCCTGACGGTAACGTATCCTGTATGCCGAGGGGCACCATGACAGGAGCGAGTATGCCGTGGCGGACAGCATGGCCGCGCTCGGAGCGGGGAATATGGCGTGGTTTTCGCAGTCCGGCGGCGGCGGATCATCGGGGCGATCCGAGGATGAGGCTGTATTCTCCCCGCCGGTCATATCGTCCGTCGCCTCGATCAGGGGCATGGGATTGCCGTTCGCCTCGTTTGCCCCGATGACGCAGGAGAGCCAGTCGAGGCCGTTTTTGTTCCTTCCGGCGGGCAGCCCGCAGCATATGAGGCGTTCCTGGGCTCTCGTCATCGCGACATAAAGCAGACGCGAGTTCTCGTCGAACTCCTCGGAACGCTCTATGGCGTCGTGCCACATTTTACGCGCGGATTCGTTTCCGTCCGGCAGTTTTGACGCAACCACGCCCAGCGAGCGGGAGACCATGGCCCGGGCTGACCGGTTCCTGTTGACATTCGCCGACGATTCCATGTACATGAGCAGGACGACGGGAAATTCGAGTCCTTTTGAGGCGTGTATCGTCATGACCCGCACAGCGTCCCGGTCGTTTGAGGCCGTTTCCGGCTCATCCACCGCCGCGCCGGAGCGCATCTCCCGTCTCAGGTAATCCGCGCAGGCGGAAAGAGATATGCCGCACGAGGCTTCGTAACCCCGGAGCAGCTCAAAACCCCTTCTTATATTGGCCAGGGCTCGCCCCCGGGCGTCCTCCCGATAACACGCGAGCCACGAGTCGTCTTCAAGCAGCATCCCGACCGCGCGCGACGGAGAATATAGTCGCGCCGACCCGCGGAATCGTTCGAGCCGGGACGCGGACTCCGGATATCGCTCGTAAAAAACCGCCCTCAGAGAATCCCTCCGGTCTTTTGCCGCGTTTATCAGTTCGTGGACGACGCCGGGTTCCATTCCCGAAAATGGGGACTCCAGCCATCCGGCGAGCGCCTGTTCGTCGTCCGGCATGTCGAGCGCGCGAAGGAAACAGGCCAGGTCGCGAACCTCGCCGCGATTCAGATACTCCCTTCCGAGGTTGAATACGACGGGAACGCCGGCCTCCCCGAACGCTTCCTCGATCTGGGGATATGGGGTGCGTCCCCGCACCAGTATCGTTATATCCTTCCACCCGAGTTTCCTGAATGACTGGTTATCCTTGTCCCATATCTCCGCTTCGTCCCGCATGAGCTCCCAGAGTCTCGACGCGGCGGCGGACGCCAGTTTTTTTCTCTGTGTTCCGGCGTTTTCTTTGATGGGGTTGTCCTCCGTCGGGGGGATGGGCGTATAGACGAGAATCTCCATCGGCGACGCCGGAGCGCGTTTTCCGTTTCGCTCGCTCCACCATGGAGCGTCTTCCGGCGGCAAAAGAGGCTCGTAGGCGATCTTCACGTCGTCGTCCGTTAGCACTCCATCGCGCCATATATGCCCGAATACCATGTTTACGCTATTCATCAGGCGTCCGCTCATGCGGAAGCTGCGCGACATGCCTATGGGGGCGGAGCTTTTCATGTAGCCGGCGAACAACCTCGGGTTCGCGTGTCTGAAGCGGTAGACGGACTGTTTTATGTCGCCTACTATGAAGATGGTGCGGGCCGCGCCGGGTTTTTCGGGCCCTGATTTCGCGATCGACCGTATTATGCCGTCCTGCAGTTCGTCGGTGTCCTGAAATTCGTCTATCATAACGTGCCTGAAACGACCGGAGTACAATGGGTTTATCGCCAGGATACGACCGGCGTATCTTACGAAGTCGGAGAACGAGAGCGCCCCGCGCGTCTTACGTGTCTCGTCCCAGCACTCCCAGAACAGCGACGTCACCCCCCGGAGCAGGTTTTTAGTCCTTCGCTCCGTTTCTCCGTACATTGGGTCATTGAACAACGTCGAGGATATGACGGCGTCGGATTTTCGTTCGTCGCGCCATGTTTTGAGCGGGCATCCCAGCATATCCTCGATCGCGCTCTTCAGCCTCTCTTTGCCGGGCAGGCTCCCCAGCGCGGAGGTGATGAGAGAGACGAAAAACAGCCTTTCGGACTCCGGTGTGCGCTCCGCTCCGCTCCACCGGTCATAAAAGCCTTTGACGGTTTGTGGAAATTTCGCGCCCGATATATTCTCCCGCAGCTCTGATTCGAGCGATGGAAAGATATCGAGCTGCCACGCGTCCCATGTTTCGCTCCATCTGTTCGACATGACGCGCGCGACGCGTCTTTGCGCCGCCAGTTCCGCTTCGTCCCCCGGATCCATCAAATCCTCCGGACGCCTGTTCATGCTGCCGAAGACGTTGCATGCTTCGTTCCCGAGCTTTGCGAACGCATCGGCGCCGTAATAATTCAGCATGGAGATGTTGGACGGATCCTCGCGAAGAGACCGGGCATATTCGCCCCATACGTCCCGGAGGGTTTCAGTCATCCTGCCCAGAGTATCCGTCTGGAGGCGCCACTTCAAATCCTCTCTGAACTCGTGCTCCATGGGCTCGTCCACGATCCGCGAGTCCGGGTCTATGTCGAGCAGCACTCCCGATTCCCGTATGACGCGCAGGGCGAAAGAGTGGATGGTCGATATGTACGCCTCGTCGAGCCTGTCTATCGAGTCTTTCAGATGGGAAACGCCGGCCGCGTGCCATGTTTTGAGCGTGTTTCTTATGCGTTCCCTCATTTCGGCGGCGGCGGCGTTCGTGAATGTGAGCGTCAGTATCTCGTCCACGCGGCACTCGGGATCGGACGCCAGCAGCCACGCGAAACGATTCGCCAGCGTGCGGGTCTTGCCGGTTCCAGCGCCGGCGCTGACGACTATCCAAGGGTCGAGCGAACATATGGCCTGTCGCTGTTCCGGTCTGGCGTCGGAGATGAAAGCTTCAAGTTCATTCGTCGTCGTCGGAGTCATCCCCATTTCGCGCGTAATCGCCGCATCTCTCGGCCCTCCGGCATATCGTCGCGTATCCGCAGTACCCGCAGCGGGGAGAGTCGTATTTTGCCTCGTAAATGCCGCCGTCCACGATTTTTTCCATATCGCGAAGCCCTTCGAGGGCCATATCCATCTTCTCCTCGCACGACGAGCCTCGCGACGATTTAGCGTATACAGGCTTGAATTCCTCGGACCAGGATCCGCTCATTTTGCCGTCTCCATGGCAGAGATAGCAGAAGCCCGCGATAAAGACGCCGGAGCTTCGCAATGTTTCGGCGTATGACGCGAGCTGGAAGCTTTTTGTGTAGGATGAGCTTCCTCCGAGCTTGTAGTCGAATATCACGGCGGCATCTCCGGCGGGGGACGTCCAGAAATCGACCCTGTCCGCGCGGCCGGTGAACGTGACGTGATCGAACTCGATAGCGGGGAGCTTCATCTCCGTCTCTATCCTCGAACGCGCCATGCCGCCGGCATACGCCCTGGCGTCCGCCTCGTCCTCCATGTCGGCTATACCGATCATTCTCGCCCTGAGATCGGACACGACGGCCCGGGCGCGACTGTCCGCGACCAGGGGATATTTAGCCGCGAGATCCTCCGACGCCTGGTTCCATTCCGATTCAAGAATCGATCTCAGCGTCCGTCCGCCCTGTGAGTATGAGGTCACAGCCATCTGCCACATGTCGTGCATAAAGTTCCCGAGCGACATGCGATCCATTATTCCGGCCGGCTCCGGCGAAGGGTCGAGACGCGCTATCCTCGAACACCAGTAGGAGAATGGGCAATCCAGAAATTCGTCCGCGTGGCTCAGCGATATTCTCATCTTCTCAGTGCCCGGCTGAAAGCGGGAGGTTCTGGGGTATCTCCCTCTGTATCTTGGATGGGGTACGGAGATTTCGGCGGCAAGAGGCTCTTCGTCCCCAATTTTCCAGTAGGGCGAATTTCGGAGTCTGGCCCTCGAAACGAAAGGGGAGTCCCCAATAGGGTTCCCGCCAGCGTCGAATTCACAGCGGGACAGGATGGAGACTTGTTCTCCGACGGCCATCAATCTGTGGAACATGGCCTCCTTCTGCTGGCGTTTTTCGTGCATGGTCGGAAGATGGACAAAATCGTCCGGGGAACCGTTTACGCGCGTTCTGAGTTCCTCCCCCAATAAAGCCTGATCGGACGACTGCCCGGGGTAGCGGGTTCCGTCGACGTCCGTCATTATCCATACATCGTGTGAGACCAGGACCGATGGGGGAGACTCGTAGAGACATACCGCCCCTCTGTAGAGGGGAGAAAGGGCTACGGCCGCCTCGCCTGCCCAGCTGAGCAGAAAACCCATCGCGCCCTCTCCAGCGAAGCGCACGGACGCCGCCTCGCCGAGCGCCGGGTTCACATCCTCCATCATCGATATCTTGTGCTCGATCTCCAGGCGCGATGAAGCTATCTCGCGTATGGCGGAGTCCATATCGGCGTCGTCCCCGGATATCGCGGCGAGGCGATTTTCCCATTTTCCCGCGCCTGAGAGCTCCTCAAGCCCGCGCAGCAGATCCTCACAGGTGCATCCATCTTCGCGTTCCAGCAGACGGCAGAACGACTCCATGCTAATTATCGTTTCGAGCGCCGATTCGTCCCCGGAAAAGAACTCTTTCCACATATCGATGCCCTCCGGCATAAAGCGGATGAACTTTTCCAGGTCAAGCCCGATTCCGAAGGGGGCGCTTCCAAGTATGTACCTGACGCGCGTTGGGGGCCAGCCTAGCTTGTGAGCTTCCCACGTCCGCACGGCTATATCCATGAGCGATGTTTTGTCGACCGTCACCTCGGAACGGGATTGCCATGGTATTCCTCGCTTTGCGAGGGCGTGCGCCATCAGCTCTTTGTGATCTCCGTTCGCGAGTATGCCTATGTTAAGTCCCGCGTACTCTCGGACGATCATATCGGATATGTTTTCAAACTGCGCGTAAACGTCTCGCGAGGATACGCGCCGTATGACGCATGGTTCGGACGCGAGAGGAGCGTGGTCGGCGCCGAGTTGAACGGCCGCGTTTCTGAAGTCGACGCCGCCTGAATCGGGCATGTAAAACTCCATGTCGGCGCCGAGAGCGTCGAGAGCTTGTATTAGTTTGAGCTGAGAGCCGGTGAAAGACATGAAGCCGACCCAGCGCATTTTCCTGTCTTTTATTGAAGTTGGGAGCGCGTCGGACATAGCCCGTCTGGCGAGGGACGGTATGTCGGAATTGTCGGCGAGCCCATTGTCCTCGAGATACATGAGGTAATCTGTATAAAGCCTGTAGAGAAGCTCGTCCGGCGACGGCGGACCGTCGACGGCATCCGGCGGGAGCAGCAGATCGGGTTCCACGCCTTCGAGCAGCATCTCTCGCGTCGCGTCTCCCAGTACATTTATGAACCCTCTCATACCGATACCGGCCGGCGTTTGGATCCCCCTCGCCTCGAAATCCGCCGCCGTGCGATCCGTGACGAACTTCAAGGCGAGGTTATGATCGGGCGGATCGATGCATCTTCGCCTTTTCGTTATGGGCACTATCCTGTTATAAAGCTCCTGCCAGCTCCATATGTCAGGGCGGGAACCGAAATAGCTTCCTTCGCTCCGAAGCATGTCCAGGAGATTTTCCTCGCACGACATGGAGGGAAGCATATAAACGACGCCGTCGCCCGCTTCGCGCGCCTGTTTTGCGCGTATGGCCGCCGTCAGGGCGGAGAGCTTGACGTAGCTGAAGAGCTTTATCATAAAGCGCGGATGATCGTCAGTCCTCCATGTCCTTCGTGTGCGCCCATTCATCCTGGGCCATGATAAGCTCTTCCTTCGTCTCTTTTTTCACGATCGTCTCGATATGTTCGAGCGTGCGGCGCCGAACCATCTCGATCTTGTCGTGGAGGAAGCGTTCAGCCGCTCCGGGCCTTATTTGATCCAGCGGAACCATGTCCTCCATGAGGCCCTCGACAAACTCCGATTTTATATCCATCCGGAGCGCTCCCCACGGTGTATCGTCGGATGGAATCGCCTCGTTTCTCCTGATGAGGTCGGTCATTACGATGCGGCCATAGGAGGGATTTTCGTGCAGCGCCCTCATTTCCTGGCAGTAGTTGTTCGCGTCGGCCTCGTTGTCATAAGCGGTCGCGTCGAGGGCGTCCCCGTCCGTCTTTTCGATTACGACCCAGATTTTTTCCTCTTTGAGCGTCATGGCTTCAATCCTCCTTATGCTGCTTTTCGATCAGTTGCCGCAAGCGTCAGTGGTCGGTAATGAACGGATTGTTCAATATCCCGATCCCGTCGATCTCCACCTCGACCCTGTCTCCCTGTTTTACCCGGCCTATACCCTCCGGAGTGCCGGTCGCTATGACGTCGCCGGGTTCGAGGGTGGCAAACCTGCTGATATGGGATATTATTCGGCTTACTGAAAAAATCATGCTTCCCAGCGAATCCTGCTGAACCACATTGCCGTTTAGGCGTGTGCTTATCACAGCACTTGCCGGCATGCTCTGCGTCAGCAGAATTACTGGTCCGAACGGCGCGAACGTGTCGAATCCCTTGGCTCTTATCCACTGTCCGTCCTGGTTCTGAAGATCGCGGGCGGTGACATCGTTGAAGCACGAATATCCGGCGACACAGGTGAGCGCGTCTTTCTCTGATACCTTGCGGCATCTCCTGCCAATTATCGCGGCGAGCTCGCCCTCATAATCCACGCGTCCGGCCCATTCCGGTATGCGCACCGGATCCCCGCTGCCTATTATCGAGGTGACGGGCTTCATGAATATCATAGGTTCTGTCGGAAGCTCGTGATCGAGTTCCCTCGCGTGCCCGGCGTAGTTACGCCCCACGCACCATATCTTTGTCGGCGCGTATGGCGGCAGCAGTTTGACGCGATCAAACGGGTAACTCATCCGCAGCGTC
This sequence comes from Synergistaceae bacterium, assembly GCA_031289955.1. GTDB lineage: Bacteria > Synergistota > Synergistia > Synergistales > Synergistaceae > JAIRKI01. The sequence continues at coordinate 5,020 of JAITOL010000149.1, read as the reverse complement.
GAAAATCCGCCCAGGAAGTCCCCTTCCACGAGGTCGACCATGTTTCCGTAAAGCGTCCCGTTGTATGTTTTGCCGTCGACTGAAAACCTGCAATATTTGAGAGGCGCCGCAATATCCCTTATCATGGGCGCCGCAGGCCCTCGAACGCGGCCGCTATGCGATTCATGCCCTCTTCGAGCTGTGAATGGGGGCATCCCACATTGAGACGGGCGAAACCCTCGCCCTGCGAGCCGAAAGTCGATCCGTCGTTCAGCGCTACTCTCGCCTTATTTACAAGAATATCCATAATTTCGGAATTTTTCAAACCATAACCGCGGAAATCAAGCCAAAATATGTACGTGCCCTCCGGGTGCTTCAGCTTCACACGCGGCATTTTCTCCCTGAGAAAATCCTCCACGTAGTCGCGGTTTCGCTCGAGATAGACCAACGCTTCGTCGAGCCACGGTTCGCATTTCGTGTAGGCCGCTTCGAGAGCGGCGAGCCCCATTATATTGAGTCCGGACATGTGGAACCGGTGGAAAGCTCGGCCCATTCTGCGCGCCATCTCGGGGTCGCGCGCTATCCAGGCCGATGAGCGCAGCCCGGCAATGTTGAATGTTTTGCTTGGGGCGACGAATGTGACCAGCAACGAGTCTATCTCGGGATAAGCCAGGGAGAGGGGAATGTGTTTCGCGTCGCTGTATACGAGATCCTGGTGTATCTCGTCGCATATTATTGTGATGCCGCGCTCGACGCAAATTTTGCCGAGAGTCGCGAGCTCCTCCCGTTTCCAGACGCGGGAAACGGGATTGTGGGGGCTGCACAGGACTATCGCCGTTACGCCGGGCTTCAGGGCGTCTTTCAGGTTGTCGAAATCCATAGCGTAGCCGTCGTCCGTCTCCACGAGTGGATTTTCCACCACGACCCTTCCGTTGTTGCGTATCTCCCTGAAAAACGGCGGATATATGGGAGGTTGGACGACGACTCCGTCGCCGGGCGCCGTGAACTCGTTTACGGCCACTGAAATTCCCGTCACTATCCCAGGCATAAAACCGACCTGTTCCGGGAGCACGTCCCATCCGTGGCGTTTGCGTTCCCAGTTCGCGACTGCAGCCCTGTATTTTTCAGTCTGTTCCGTCGCGTATCCGAAGACGCCGAACTCGACCTGTTTTCGCAAGGCTTCTATTATTTCCGGCGCTGATCTGAAGTCCATATCCGCGACCCAAAAAGGCAGCAGGTCGCGCGCCCCGAAAAAGTGCTCCAGGTCGTCCCATTTTTCACAACCAGAACCCCGCCTGTCTATCCCGGCGTCAAAATCGTATTTGGCAGCGCTCAATACTATTCCCCCATCCGCGGCAAAAGTTTCTCCTGCCTTAAATAATAAAATAACCGTCGCGTTCGTGAGACATCTTATCAAATGAGTTGTGCGACGGCAAGGAAAAATGATCGATCGAAGAAATTTTAAAGGACATGGCGGGCCAATACCAGTGAAAAGTGAAATGAACCACACGTCGGGGAGCGGGGCAAACACACGGCGGCCCGGGCAAGAGATGCCGGGCCGCCGTGTGTTTTATTCGCTCAGATTGCCTGTTGGGCCGTTCTGGCTATGATCTCTTCCTGGTGATAATCGTCCAGGTCGACGAAATAATCGCTGTAGCCCGCTACGCGGACGAGGAGCCCCTTGTGTTCCTGTGGATTTCTCTGGGCCTCGCGCAGAGTCTCTTCGTCCACAACGTTGAACTGTATGTGGTGCCCTCCGAGTTTGAAGTATGCGCGAATTAGGTTCACAAGCCCGTCGATTCCCTTTTCGCCATCGAGGACAGACGGCAGGAAGCGTTGGTTCAGGAGCGTGCCCCCGGACTTGACCTGATCCATCTTTCCGAGGGATTTGACGACGGCGGTCGGTCCGTTGCGATCCGCGCCGTGGCTCGGCGATGTGCCGTCTGATATCGGAGTTCCCTTGAAACGTCCGTTGGGAGTTGCCGCGGTCATCTTCCCGAAGTAGTTGTGGCATGTGGTCGACAGCATATTCAGGTGATAGTTGGGCCCCAGTATGCCCGGTTTTCCGTCTATCGTTTCAAACAGGCTCTCGTACACGCCGCGCATGATGTCGTCCGCGTAGTCGTCGTCGTTGCCGTAAAACGGCGTCTTGTTCCACATCGTGAGCCTCAGCGGTTCGTCTTCGTCCCAGTTTTTGTCGCAGGCGTCAACGAGTTTGCCGAGCGATATTTTGCCTTCGTCGAACACGTGTTTTTTTATCGCGGACAGGCTGTCGGTAATTGTGCCTATCCCAGTGCACTGGATGTAGTCCGAATTGTAACGCGGGCCGCCCGAGTAATAATCGCGACCGCGTTTCACGCAGTCGCGGATGACGACCGAGAGGAACGTTGCCGGGAAGAACTCGGCATAGCGCGCCCTCAGGTAGTTGTCCACCTCTATCTTCGTGTCGACGACGTATTCGAGCTGTTTTTCGAAAGCGGCGTACAGGTCTTCGTATGTCTTGAAACTGTCGGGCGCGCCCGTTTTAACGCCAATCCGCTTGCCGGTCATCGGGTCGACTCCGTCGTGGAGCGCCAGCTCGAGCACCTTGGGCGTGTTGAGGTATCCGTGCAGCAGATACGCCTCCTTGCCGGCGCATCCTGTTTCGATGCAGCCGCTCGTGCCACCCTGGCGGGCGTCTTCGAGAGTTTTCCCGACCCGCATCTGTTCCTGGATGATGACGTCGGCGTTGAAGACGGAGGGATAACCCATGCCGTGGCGGATCACTTCCCCCGCCGCCTTGATGACCCTGTCCGGAGTGCGGGCGCTGACCTGTATGTTGCACTGAGGCTGGAGCAGCCGAAGCTCGTCGGTGACCTCGAGGGCCACATACGTGACCTCGTTCGATCCGTCCGTGCCGTCGCTCTTCAGCCCTGCCAGGTTGATGTTCGTGAAATCGTTGTAAGTGCCGCTCTCGGCCGCCGTAACTCCGACCTTCGGAGGGGCAGGGGTGTTGTTCACCTTGATCCAGAAACAGGAGAGGAGCTCTTTCGCGGATTCACGCGTCAGCGTGCCGTCCGATAATCCTTTTTCGTAATACGGCGCGAGGTGCTGGTCGAGATGCCCGGGGCTCATGGCGTCCCAGCCGTTCAGCTCTGTTATGGTCCCGAGATGGACGAACCAGTACATCTGGATTGCCTCCCAGAAGTCGCGAGGCGCGTGGGAGGGAACCCATCGGCATACGTCCGCTATCTTGAGCAGCTCTTTCACGCGTACAGGGTCGGTCATTTCAAGCGCCATCTTCCTGGCGAGCTCGGCGTGGCGGGCGGCGAAGACGATCACCGCGTCGCACGAATAATCCATTCCCTGAAGCTCGTCGTCTTTTGCCGCGGCCTCCGGGTCGTTCAGGAAGTCGAGATGGCCTCTCGCCTCCGCGATATCCCGCTTCAGATCGAGCATCCCTTTTTCGTAGATCAGGCCGTCCAGGGCGGTATGTCCCAATGCGCGCTGCTCGCCGAACTCCGTGAAAAGCCCGGCCTGATAAAGGTCGAGCCATTTTTGCGGCATGCGGGCAAACGCTTTGTCCCTCATGCTGCGTCCCCTCCAGTAGGGTATCACCTTCTCGCGATAAATCTCGATGTCGCCCGGGTCGACGCTGTAGCTCTGCATCTGGCGCGAGTTCAATATCTCGAGATCCTGAACCGAATGGCATGTGAGCTCGGGAAACGACGACACGGCTTTCGGCCTCGGGCCGCGTTCGCCCACGATCAGCTCGTCCGGGCCGATGTAGATGGTTTTTTTCTCGCAGATATACTTGAAGTTGAGCCCCCTCATCACAGGGGTGGAGTATTTTCCGTCGTTCTCTCTATAAAACTCAGTCTCCAGAACCGCACGTTCCGCCGAAAAACTCGGCGCTGTTTCGAAGCTCTCCCTGCGCAGCCTTTCTATGCGTTCGTTCATCGTACCTGCCTCCTTGGGCTGATATCATGTTCAGAGTATCTATATTCGGTATGCCATGCAATTATTATATTACTTTTAATTGTCTATCAGCCTCCTATGATAGTTTTTATTCCGAAACTTTCTATAATACCGGCGGCTGTGACGAGCGAGTTTTCGGTGGGAGGGTAAACGTCCCTCAGACGGAACTCCATGTTCCACCTTTTGTGCTTGTCCTCGGTTGCCGTATGGTAAGGCAGCAAATTGAGCGCCTCGACTCCCTTGATGCCGGAGATAAACTCTCCTGTCTCCCGCAAGTTTTTTTCGTCCGTGTTGACGCCCGGCACAAATGGGATTCGCGCGTTTATCCGCGCTCCGCTCTCGCCCAGGCGGATCAGGTTGTCCAGTATCACCTCGTTGTCGACTCCCGTGTATTCCCTGTGTTTTTCGGGATCCATGTGCTTTATGTCGTATAGATAAACGTCGGTGAGCGGAATGGTTGACTCGATAGCCGCCCATTCGGCGAATCCGCTCGTGTCTATCGCTGTTTTCACGTCGTTCCTCCGGCACTCTTCGAGCATAGATATTACGAAATCCATCTGCGTCATCGGCTCTCCGCCGGACAGCGTCACTCCTCCGCCGGACTGCTCGAAGAAAACTCGTTCTTTTAGCACGACCGCCATCACTTCGGCCACGCCCATACTACGCCCGCATATCTCCCGGGCCCCGGAAGGGCAGGCGTCCGCGCACTCGCCGGATCCGGAGCAGAGCGCCGGATCCGTGTCTATGGAGTTAGAGACAGCGCCGTTCGGACATGCCAAAACACATTCTCCGCAACGTATACACCTGTCGGGCCTGAAAAGCAGCTGAGGCGTGAAGCTCTGGCTCTCCGGATTGTGGCACCACCGGCACGAAAGCGGACACCCCTTCAGATGCACGGCCACGCGTATTCCGGGCCCATCGTGAAGGGTATAGCGTTTTATGTCGAAGACAGTCCCGGTAATCATTCCGATACACCGCCAAAATTTAGAATATGAGTAATCCTATGATTGCAATTTAAAATTAGTTTAACTATGGATGGCGCGGTTGTCAATATTTTGGGCGAAGATTGACACTTGGCAACAAA
>JAITOL010000112.1 GCA_031289955.1 Synergistaceae bacterium | reverse complement strand
TTTCTGCCGCGCGGCGTGCGCTCGATCATGCCCTTTTGTATCAGGTACGGCTCGTAGATGTCCTCTATCGTTCCCGTGTCCTCGTTGAGTGCGGCCGAGAGCGTCGACAGCCCGACAGGGCCGCCGTCGAACAACTCCGTGAGGGCGCTCAGGAATTTCCTGTCCTGATCGTCGAAACCCTGTTTGTCGACGCCCAGCATATCGAGGGCGGCGCGGGCCAGAGTCTCCTCTATTATATCCCTGCCGCGCACGGTGGCGACATCGCGGACTCTTCGCAGCAACCTCAGCGCCACGCGGGGCGTTCCTCTCGCCCTCATGCCTATCTCGCGCGAGGCCTCCTGGGTTATCTCGGCTTCCAGCACCCCCGCGCCGCGAAGCACGATCCGCGTCAGCTCGTCCGGCGTATAGAGGTCGAGTTGTTCCACTATGCCGAATCTGGCGCGCAGAGGGGAGGTCAGGAGCCCGAGGCGCGTCGTCGCGCCGACGAGGGTGAAACGCGGCAGCTGGAGCTTGATGCTTCGCGCGAGCGGACCCTTGCCGATCACGATGGACAGGTTGAAGTCCTCCATGGCGGGGTAGAGTATCTCTTCTATATTTGCCGATAGTCTGTGGATTTCATCTATGAAGAGGACATCGTTCGGCTGCACGTTCGAGAGTATCGCGGCCAGATCTCCGGCTCGTTCGAGCGCCGGCCCGGACGTTGTTTTGAGGTTGCCCTTCATCTCGCGGGCTATTATGCTGGCGAGCGTCGTTTTGCCGAGACCTGGGGGGCCGTAGAATAGCGTGTGGTCGAGAGGCTCCTCCCTGCTCCGCGACGCCATTATGAATATGGAGAGTTTTTCCTTTAGCGCGTTCTGCCCTATGAATTCATCCAGAACCTGAGGGCGGAGCGATACCGCGTCATCTTCCTCGCCTCTGCGCAGATTTTCAAACGGTTTGTCCGTCGTTTCCATCCTATCGCCTCTGGAGCTTGTTCAAAGCGGACATCATCAGATCTTCCTCGTTCCATTCACGCGACGAGTCCGCGAGCCTGGACTGGGATACGGCGTGCGCCGCCTCGTCCTGCGAAAACCCGAGACCTACGAGACCGCTTGTGACCTCGCCCTCCAGTGAGCCCGCGATGCGTGGCGCGTGCGCGCCGGGAACCGCGAGCGACGCGAATTTCTTCTCAATTTTTGAGCGAAGCTCGAAGCATATCCGCTCCGCCCTTTTCGGGCCGAGCCCCGGCACTGAGAGACGCGAATGATCGCCTGTCAGTATTGCCGATACTATGGATTGGGCGTCCAGATGGCGCAGGAGCGCCACGGAGAGCTTGCCGCCCATCGTCTTGACCTGTGTTATTTCGAGGAACAGCTCCCGCTCCGTCTCGTCCGAGAATCCGAACATGGAGATTCCGGCCTCGCTCACATGCATATACGCCCGGCAGCTCAGAAATTCGCCGACGACCGCCGATGACAACAAAGTGCCGGACGCATATACTTCGATGCCGAACCCGGACACGTCGAGACATATGGAGTCTGATTCCATCGATAAAACGGTTCCCGAAAGACTGCGTATCATCGCGTCATACCGCCGTTTCGCATGTCGTACATCGAGAGCGAGAGGCCAGTTATCGCTATGGCGAGCGCGTCCGCCGCGTCGTCCGGCTTCGGGATGCTCTCTAAGTTCAGGATATTTTTGACCATGCCCTGCACCTGTTGTTTCTCGGCCCCGCCGTAACCGCAGACCGACATCTTCACTTCCGACGGTTTTGGCTCATATGGAATGAGGCCAAACCGCGCGGCCGCCAAAAGAACGACGCCCCGGGCCTGAAAAACCATCTCGGCGGTGGTTGTGTTGCGTCCGAAGAAAAGGCGCTCGACCGCTATAGCGTCCGGTTTGTGGCTCGATATTTTATCCTCCAGCGACGTGAAAAGCTCGGCAAGCCGCGTTGCTATGGGCACGCCCGCTTTTGTGGATATAATTCCATAATCGAGCGCGCGAAGAGCGTCGCCGTCCTGGCTCACTATTCCGTAACCAAGTCTGCCGAGGCCAGGATCGATTCCGAAACAGACCATGCGGGGAGAAATGACGATCAGCCTAGATCGGCCAGGATCTCGTCCGGTATCTCGAAATTCGAGTATACGTTCTGAACGTCGTCGTTCTCCTCGAAGCGGTCGACCATGTTGAGCATCTTCTCCGCCTCTTCCTTTGTCTTCACCTGTATCGTCGTCTTAGGTTCCATCATCACCTCGGCGTTGCTGACGATATAGCCTGCCTCTTTCAGCGATGAAGCCACAGCGGACAGCACGGATGGTTCCGTTATTATCTCGAACCCGTCGTCCGACTCGTTCATATCATCGGCTCCGGCGTCTATGGCAGCGCTGAGAAGTTCGTCCTCGTCAATGCCGTTGCCCGTGATCGATATGACGCCCTTGCGCTCGAAATTCCACGCGACGCAGCCGAGTTCCCCGATGGCTCCGCCGGTGCGGGTGAAGAGCGAGCGTATCTCCGGCGCTGTTCTGTTGCGGTTGTCCGTCGACGTCTCAACCATGACGGCGATGCCGTTCGGGCCGTAGCCCTCGTAGGTGACGTCCTCGTAAGTGATCCCCTCCAGGTTGCCAGCGCCGCGCTTTACCGCCCGCTCGATGTTGTCGGCCGGTACGTTGCCCTCTTTAGCTCTGTCGATCGCTACCTTAAGCGAGAAATTGGCGTTTGGATCCCCGCCGCCTGCCTTTGCCGCCGCTATAATGTTCTTCGTCAGCCGCTGGTACGCCACGCCTTTCTTTGCATCCTGAGCCGCTTTGCGATGCTTGATACCGGCCCAGTGTGAATGTCCGGACATTTATAAATCACCTCTGCGTTCCGACTCACGTCTCCCGAGTATGACGCACGGGGACTGAGTTCGGAAAATTTTTTTTTCGAATTCTGACGGTCACGCCGACGGAATTGCCCCGACAAGATTAGACGCCATAACCGCAAAATATTCTATCACAAAGGTCGCGCCCATTCGCTAAAAATTGTGGGGGATGGCCGCGATGGGGACGGGATTTCTCTTGTGCTGCGAGTTTTCATAGGCTTCTTTTATACGGTTTGCCATGTTTTCCTCCGCGTCTCCCGTAGCGATGAAGCGATCGAGGTCGTCATAGGAGAGCTCGCCGCTGTCCGTGCTGTCGCCGCTTCTCGGCTTGGCTATTATTTCATCCGGGATGCCGAGATATCTGGCGAGCGCCGCCACTTCACCGGTAAGCAGGTCTCCCAGCGGCAGCATGTCGACTCCCACGTCGCCGTATTTCGTGAAGCGCCCGCAGTAAAGGTCGTCTTTGTTGCCCTCGCCGAACACGAGATAATTCCTGTTGTGCGCGACGGAATAGAGCGTGGACATGCGAAGCCTGGGTATTATCCCGGTTCTCGCGTCGTCGGAGAGCTTCCCGCACGACACTTCGATGCCGTTGGCCAGCATGTCGCATACCTCCGAGAGGTCCACTTTCTTGATGGGGATATCAAGATCCGACGCAAACAGCCTCGCGAGCCGTTCGTCATCGGAGGGATTGTGACAGGGCATTATCAGTGCCAACATGTTATCCCTTCCGCATGTGCGACGCAGCAACGCCGCCACGACAGCTGAATCCACGCCCCCGTTCAGGCCGACCAAGCCGCCGGCTGAGGCTGTAGTTTCCAGTTCCTCTTTTATCCAACCTTCGAGAAATGACGTCATCGAAACAGGATCACGGTAAAAATGAGCCAAACCGCCACCGCCCTTCCAATATTTATTTAATTTTAGCACATACTCTAATTTTAATATTTTATAAGGTTTTGGGGTAGAGCGGATTTTGTGAAAATGCTAAATCAATGGTTGGTGCGAAGGGGGGACTTGCTGGCAGGGGTTGATCTGTTGATATGGCCTTATCCGCTATTTTCGTGTAGGCCGTTTTGTGGGCCTGTGTCACAGCGCCAGCCTCGGCCTTTTCGACTTGTCGACGCGCAATACCACGCCGTACTCGTGCCCTTCGGGCTTTATAATTGCGGAAAACATTATTTTTTCTTGAAAAAATACGTGGTAGAGCCGCTCATCACCAAACCGACGATGATTGTTAGCGCTAATTCCCGGATGCGTTCGAGTTCGTTGCTGTTAAGCCAACGGAAACGCTCAGGCGCAGTTATATGAAATAGAAATACTATTGCGATAGCTGCGGAGCAAATAGACGACATCAGCAAGAAGAAGACGCGGACGTAGTAAAACCAGCGTTCTTCGTTAAATGACATCACTCTGCGTTTGTAGTCGAGCGGTTTGTCAGAAAACTCCTTGTCGCCGGATCGAGGTTGTTCTTCAAGAATTTCGTCTACTGGATTAATTTCAGGCATTTTTGTCCATGACCACTACATTTTGTTTAAAGTATTCAAGAATAAGATCGTCTGGGATGATGCTGTTTGGTGCATCCATGTCATTGACCACGATGTCCCACGGAGAGCCTTTCTTGTGGGTCCAGGCAGATAAGGAATTTGCGGTATATTTCCCAAACGCCGCCACAACGTCTGTAAGCAGTTTAAGGATGTCATCGGGCGCGTTCAAGTTACCAATTACCAAAATATCCTTCTTTTTGTTAATGTAAGAAAAAACTCTGGGGAACACCGGCCCATATGTCCAAGCTCGTGGATATTCGTCGCAGATTCGTGCGCTGTTGTAAACCGCAAGTACGCAACCATAACAGCAATACATGAGTTTCTGAATTTTTGTATTGTTGAACTCAATGCCATCGTTATGGCAAATATTCGCAATGTGTGACGCTACGTGCAGACTTGGATATTTCATGGACTATCCCCCCCCTTTTTTTAAATTATATCGTCGCCGCGTCTCGGCTTCAAGAGCAGAACTCTTCATAATGTGATCGATCACGTTAGACTCTTCCGGTATTTGCATCCCCTGTTCACGATAGGCAATGGTCATCTCCCTTGCCGCGTCTATAACCATGTCGCGGCATTCCTCGAGTGTTACGCCTTCTGAAATAACTGCGGGCCATTCAACAAGCTGCCCCGTATAGCCGGATTCAGTCTTTGTGTAGCGCACTGTATAAACCGCGTTCATCTCTATCAGTCCTTCTCTCTCACGGCATTGGCCTCGATCACTTTGGAGAAAAATTAACCGTTGCCCTTGGCGGTGGGGCAACGGCGTGTTACAATGCCCTCAAGCGATTTACTGGATCACTCCCAGAATTCTGAGTATTAACTCAAAAAACTGGAGGATCACAGCAAGCAGAGGAGCGAGGCTTATCACCTGCGAGAGTGGGCCCCGCTCCTCTTTTTTGTCGCTTGAGAGGTTTGTTTTGTCTTCCGACATCACATCAACTCCCCCAGAGGGAGAACCCTACTCACCGGCTCCCTGCTATCGCCGAGAGTCCGCCGAGGTCATTCTAGTATATATGTCGGTTTTTATCCTTGGCGGCCCCTCTCACAGCATCAGCCTCGGGCTTTTCGACTTATCCTTGCTCCTGTTTCGTTTTTTTACTTCGTTTGATCGTGTGCTTGATTTTCATGATCGCGAAATTTATCTCTATCGTGGTTTCGTCGCCGGAGACCTCCAGCGCGTCGTCGTCGAGTACCCCGGCTAGAATCTCTCCGCTCTTTCTCATGAGCGCGTTTTGCTCTTCTTTTTCTTTGGTCTCCGATAACTGATTTATGGCGCGGGAGAGTTCGCGTATTTTTGCGAAAGTTTCGACGATGGCTATGGCGGTTTGTGTCGCCCTGGGGCTTTTGAGAATGGTGGCAAGCATATATAATCCTTTTTCAGTGAAGGCGTTGGGCAGTTTGTTTTTGCCTCCCCAACTTGAAGTCGAAAATTTCGGCTTCATGTCAGCCCATTCATCTGGGTTTAGCGAGATCATATACCCTTCCGGGAATTTATCGGGGTTGTTTTTCACCGCTTCATTGACGCGCTTGGTTTCAACGCCATACAGTTCGGCGACGCTGGAATCCAGCAACACGATTTCGCCCCTCAGCGTGACTACTTTCTCCTCGACTTCTTTATAACCGACTATCTCGCTCGACATGGGGATCAGTCCCTTTCCTCATCACAGCATCGGCCTCGGCCTTTTCGGCTTATGGCTTACATACCTTGCAAGGCCGGTGGACGGACGTGCGGGGTTTTACGGAGCGTTGGATAATTTATGTTTGGTTTCTCGTTCGGCGCGGTTTGACCTCGTCCCATAAATAAACGCTCCAACTATAGCCGCTAAACCGACTCCGCTTATAGATGTGCCAAGTATATCTTTTCCCAGATATATGCAAAAAGCTCCAACGCCCAATGTCGCCATAGCCAGGATAAAGGCAAACACAACTCCCAATGTGCTGTTTCTGGAACTTGCGGCAATGGCAATACGCTCTATTTCCTGCCTGTGACTAGATTGTCGTTCAGCCATTTTCATTATTCGGTCAGTTAGTCCTGGACAGGCATCCTCGTATTTCATCATTTCACTTGCCGGAGGAATAGGGCCAAAATAAGAAACCGCTACTTGTCTGGCAGCGGTTATACTTTGAGGTGTCTTTGATGCCGGCAATTTTTTCTTTGCTTTACGCGACATCAGGCTTCCGCTTGTTTTGCCGCGTTTCTAATTTCCGAACCCACAACCGACCAATCATTGCATAACGCGCGTTTATCCGCCTCAGCTGGTGAATCGGTATAATTATAAATGGTCAAGGTATTGCCCAAATCGATCACTCGCCCCATATCCCCCAGAAAACTTGGAGTGGCAAACAGAAAATCTGTCATCTGAAATCCCTCCTCTAAGACGACATTATAGCGAATAACAGGCCCAAGTGTTGATTTTATTTGCTGGATAAACGTACCTCATAAATAATGTCCTCCGTTCATTCGGAAACGCGCAGATACTCTTTTAACCCCTGTTGAAGAATCTGTGAGAACGGCGCGTTTGCTTTTTCGGCCTGGTGGTTAAGCCATGATGGAATGGACAGCGTTTTCTTTATGGCCCTTGTGTCGTTTGCCTGTCGGTATTCGTCCGTGTCGGCAGCGATCAGCGTGAGCATTTCGTTCTG
>JAITOL010000101.1 GCA_031289955.1 Synergistaceae bacterium | reverse complement strand
ACGGGCGACGCTCCCAAGAGATACGGCTCGGCACATGCGGCAGATGAGGCAGTCCGGATAGACGACCTGATGCAGGCAATTAAAATTTATGCGGTATCGCTGATTCGGCTGGACGAACTATACGCGTAAACATAAAAACCAAACACCCCCGGCTGGGGTTTGGGCTTTCGGGGCTTGGGGGTTATCAATCTCCCAGCCCAAACACGACAATAACTATACCGACAATGGCGGCGACGACTCCGAGCGAGATATAGACGGTTCTCCAAAATAGGAAATAGTCGCACCCGAATATAAGAATCGGCTTAACCTGCTTGCCGCTTTTCTTCTCTGCCAATCTTTCTAAATATCTGTCGTAACGAAAGAAATAATCGGTCTTCGCCGCTATCAGCACGATACCCACCCCAAGAAATATCAAACAGCGCGCTCCGAAAGTGCTCATATTTATATAAACTCCGCGATACCCAAGATGATGAGTATGACTCCAATGATGATATAGATTGCTCTCAAGCCTCCGCGACCGGCCATGCCCAGTATGATATGCATCTTGGAGCTTTCCATAAACCAGTCGTAGTCCTTTGCCGCGCACCACGTTATGATCATTCCCGGAATCAGTTTTATTAAGGCATTGACCAAAGTGTCACTCCCTATCCGCATCGTACTATAGTATAATACTAATTTAACACATCCTGAATTGGAGGCTGCATAAAATTGAAAAAAAGAGTTGCCGTTTATTTGGGGAGTATTTATCGCGGCGACGCCAAGTACGGGCGTTTTTTGCTGACCATGCTTCTGTCCGGAATCGCTTATGGCTTATATCGCGGCGTGCAGGATAACTACCTTGCGGAAATCGTTCATATTTCCAAATTCGAGCGCGGGATTGTGGAGTTTTTCCGGGAGCTGCCGGGACTGCTGGTCGTCCTGACGCTCGCTGCCATGTATCGCCTGACGGAAAGCAAGATTCTCAAAATCGGGATGGCGGTTATGCTGGCCGGCGTGGCGGGGCTGATGCTATTTGGCAGCGGAAAATTCATCGTGGTTGTTTTTATGGTTGTGTTCAGCTTTGGCGAACACATCATCATGCCTGTAAAAAGCACCATCGCGATGGATTTGGCAAAACCGGAACAGGGCGGCATGGCGCTTGGCGTTTCGGGTTCTTTGAACCAGATCGGACATATTGCCGGATTTGTGGTTGTTACCGGGCTGTTTGTCGCTTTTTCACGCTTTGGCTTAGGGCAGGGCAGCATTGTGCCGTTTAAGGCCGTTTTTGCCATATCCGTCGCCCTGATGGTGGGCGCGGTGCTGGTATCGCTCACGTTGCAGGAATCCAAAATCAAGCCGGAGCGCAAGCGGTTTTACTTTGCGAAAAAGTTTTCGAAATTTTATATGCTGGAAATTTTTTATGGCTCACGCAAGCAAGTTTTCATGACTTTTGCGCCCTATGTGCTGATTTTGCAATACGGCGCGGATACGTCCACAATTTCCATACTCCTTGCCATCTGCGCCGACTGCGGCGCGGTCGCAAGCCCCATGATCGGCCGCCTGATCGATAAACTGGGGTATAAGACGGTTATGGTATCGGATACCCTGATTCTGGTTGTGGTCTGTTTCTTTTACGGTTTTTCCCACCGCATATTCTCCACGGACGTCGCGTTTGTGATCGTCTGCGTCAACTATGTGATGGATTCCATCATCTCCCTTGCAAGCATGGCAAGCAATGTGTATGTCAGGGATATTTCCGACAGCGCGGAGGAGCTGACCGCTACTTTATCCACCGGCGTTTCCGTCAATCATCTCATCAGTATTTTTATCGCGCTTGTCGGCGGCTGGATTTGGGAACATGTCGGGATGGAATTGCTGTTCTCGCTCTCCGCATTCCTTGGCATTTTAAATTCAATCTACGCGGCGACCATCAAAACGAATAAAAACGATTCAGGCCCAGGAGAAACGCGCCAAAACTTTGACCAAATATGACATTGTAAATATTCGGTGAACGTATAAATAATAGTTCGCGACATGCTATAATTGGCCCATTATTACGGATTGAGTTGTGCTTTATAAACGGGACAGCTGGAGCCTATCTATGCATTTTGCTTTTTCGGATTAAAATTTAGTCGAGGAGGCGCCGCAATGGTTGGCAAAAAGAAAATTATATTAGTTGTGGACGATGCTTCTACAAATCTTCAGATCGTTTACAATACGCTGAACAAGGAGTTTGACGTGCGCCTGGCCAAATCCGGGAGCATCGCTCTCATTGAACTTTCCCGCACCGTGCCGGACTTGATTTTGCTAGACATTGAAATGCCGAGGATTTCAGGTTTCGATGTGCTGAAGAGTATCCAGGACAATCCCAAGCTGCGGAGTATCCCTGTCGTCTTCCTCACGTCGCACGCTGAGATGAATACGGTTATGACCGCCCTTCAGCAAAAGGGCGTAAAGGATTATATAGTGAAGCCATTTGAGCCGGAGGACCTGAGAGGCAGGGTACATAAGGCGCTCGGCATTAAATAGAGTCAGGGATAATTTTAATGATAAGAATGCTAACGTCCTGTACGGAGGAGATAGACGATACTGAAGCGGCGGTCGCTGAAATATTGAGCCAGCTCGATCTGGAGCATAGCCTCCTAAAAAATGCTGTCGGCATTGTATCCTGTCATTGTGAATTTCTCGAAGATGGCGTAGTGCGCAAGCTGTGCGAACGGCTGCCGTTTGACGTTGTTGGCTGCACCACACTGGCAAGCGCCACCTGTGCCGGATATGGGCTGGAGCTGTTGGCTGTCTCGGTTTTGACGAGCGACGACGTTAATTTTTCGACCGTGGTTTCGGAGCCGATCTCGTATGAGAACATGGATTCCGCGATGTTCGACGCTTACCGTTACGCCTACACGGCGCTTCCGGATCCTCCTGCCATGGTTCTGGCCTATCCGCCCCTTCTAAGCGGGATCGGCAGCGGGCCGGTGAGCGAGCGGCTTATGAAGCTGTGCGGCGCGGTTCCGCTGTTTGGCACGTTTTCCTGCGAGAACACCATGCGTTTTTCGAGGAACCGGGTTATATGGAACGGCGAGAGTTTTCCCGACGCTCTGGTCCTTTTGATGATGAGCGGAGATGTGTGTCCGCGGTTCTTTTCGACCTCCATTCCCCAGGATGCGGTTCAGATGCAGCGGGCCGTCATTACGGAGTCGGATGGCTGCGTGGTGAAGAGGATAAACGACGTGCTTCTGGCCGATTACCTGGCGTCAAAGGGCCTCGGCGATAATTCGGTGTCAGGCATTCAAGTCTCGGCTCTGCCGTTTACGATCGATTACGATGATTGGCCCAATCCAGTGTCCTGCGCGTTGTACGAGGTAATGCCTCAGGGATATGGAGTATTCGGGAGCGAGATGCCGATTGGCGCGACACTCACGATAGGCTGCCTGAATTACGGCGTCGTCATCTCGACTGCCCGGCTCACGGCGGGAGAGCTGCTTCAAACCGAAAACAGCGGAGGATTCCTGATGCACTCCTGCATTGCCCGCAATGTGATGCTCGGCACGATGGCAAACGACGAGATGAAGTCCGTCCAGGATGTGTTGGGGGACACGGTTTCATACCAGCTCAGTTATTCCGGCGGCGAACTCTGTCCCGTTGAAAATGCCAACGGCGTCTATGTGAATCGTTTTCACAATTTCGCTTTTGTCGCCTGTTCTTTTTGATCGCCTCACTGGGCCGTGTTGCTTCCATGATTAACGTTGACGAGGTGCGGTAAATTATGACGGAATTGGACGGGGTCCCAGGCGGAGAAAACCTGGAAACGGCCGACGCGCGGACGCTGTTGCGGATGCTGAACGAAGCCCGGAGGGAAAACAAAAAACTTCACAGGAATGTTCGCAGGCTCGAGGACACGCTGGAAAGATTCCAGCTCTCCGCCCAGGTCCTGAGGTCGCTGGAATCGCTCAAGACTGGCGAGCAGCAGAAGATGGAAAAGTACATGAAACTTATGCTGGAGAACACCCAGAACGCCATCCTGCTGATAGACCAGAACGGGCGTCTTGTCCTGTGCAGCGCGGTTTTCCTGGAGCTCGCCGGCATCGAAAATTTCGGTTCCATCAACGGCCGGCATATTTATGACGTTTACAGGATATTCGAGGACAATACGTTCGCCGACAGCGGCATCAAGAGGTTTGAAGACTTGAAGTCCGGCGTGAAGCACATCGAGTCGAATATGGCCATTTTCTTCCCTGGGGCGGGTGAGCGTCGTCTATATACAATTCATTCCATGCCGCTGTTGGACGGAAACGGAAAATTTGACGGCGTGCTAGTGATGTATTACGACACGACGGAGCTGCGCCGGGCGGAGGCCGAAGAGCGGACGAGGGCGATGCTGGATGCCACTCCGTTGGCCGCCTCCTTCTGGGACGAGGAGGGCAATATGATCGATTGCAATCTGGAGGCCCTTCGTCTGTTCGGTTTCTCCCAAAAGTTGGATTACATGGAACATTATTTTGACCTGTACCCCGAATACCAGCCGGACGGATTGCCAAGCAGGGAAAAGTCGGCGATCCTGATAAAACGGGCGTTTGAGATCGGATACCAGCAGTTTGAGTGGATGTACCGCACGTCGGATGGAGAGTCCCTTCCTGTGGAAACGACGCTGGTGCGCGTTCCTTGGAAGGACAGCTGCCGTCTCACCGCTTATTCACGAGATCTGCGCGAGATTAAGGAGAGGGAGTACGAGACCCGCACCGCGGAGGACCGCACCCGCACGATGCTGAACGCCATGCCTCTTGCCTGCGTTTTTCTGCAGGAAAACGGAGTGGCCATCGACTGCAATTCGGAGGCGCCACGTCTGTTTCAGGTGGATTCCAAGCAGGAATTTCTGGACGATTTTTATAAATTGATGCCTGAGCACCAGCCTGACGGGTCTCACAGCCTCACGCAAAACCGGAGGCTCATTCACGCCGCGTTCGAGACGGGGCACAATCACTTCGAGTGGATGCACCAGACTGTGTTCAAAGAGCCTCTGCCGGCCGAGGTGACGTTCGTGCGCGTGGAGTGGAACGGTAGCTACTGCATTGCGGCATACATACGCGATTTGCGCGACATCAGAGCCAATGAACAAAAAATGCGCGCCGCGGAGGAGCTTCGCCGCAAACTGGAGGTACACGCGCTGGCGGCGCAGGCCGCCTCGGAGGCAAAAAGCCGTTTTCTTGCCTCGATGAGCCACGAGATACGGACGCCCATGAACGCCATCATCGGAATGAGCGAGCTGATGAGGACGGACAACCTCGACGAGATACAGACGCGCTATTTCTCGGACATAAGAAAAATGTCCCACTCTCTGCTGCAGATTATCAACGATATACTGGATTTTTCAAAAATCGAGGCTGGGAAGCTTGAGCTGATCCCGGTGGACTACAACATTTTTTCGTTATACGACAACGTGTGTTCCCTGATGAGGTTCACGATAGCCGGCAAACCGCTGGAGTTTCGGCATAGCATCGCTGACGACATCCCCGCTGTGCTATTCGGCGACGAAGTGCGCGTGCGCCAGATCATCACGAATATCGTGAACAACGCCATAAAGTATACGCGGCAGGGGCATGTGGATTTGAAACTTCGCCGCGTTGAGCGAAATGACCGCGATTATCTCTTTATCAGCGTTGAGGACACTGGGATCGGAATAAAAAAAGAAAATTTTCCAAAGCTCTTTGGGGCCTTCGAACAGGTAGACAAGCAGAAAAACAGGGGAATCGCCGGTACTGGCTTGGGGTTGTCCATAACAAAGCGCCTTGTTGATATGATGGATGGCGATATCAGCCTTGAAAGCGAATATGGAAAGGGCTCGAAGTTTTACGTGACAATTCCGATCGTGGATGGCAATGCGGATAACATACTCAAGGCCGAAAGCGGGCGAAAGGCCGTAGCTTCCCCGAACGCCAGGGTTCTGGTCGTCGACGACAACGCTGTGAACCTCACAGTGGCGCTCGGTTTTCTGTCGAAACACAACGTGATTCCCGATACCGCCGAAGGCGGCAGGATGGCGCTGGAACTCGTAAGGGCGAAGAAATACGACCTCATTTTCATGGATCACATGATGCCGGGAATAGATGGGATCGAGACGACGAGGTTAATTCGCGCCATGGGCGGCGAGTACAGGAAAATTCCGATTATCGCCCTTTCGGCGAATGTTGTGTCAAGCGCTCAGGAGTCCTTTGCCAAGGCCGGGATGGTTGACTTCATCCCAAAACCGATCGAGGCCAAAGAGCTGAACGATATGCTTCTGAAATGGCTGCCGCCCGACAAGCTGCTGAGCGACGAGGCGGCGCGTGAGGCGGAAACCGTGGCCGAAACGAAGGAAGATGAGTTCGGTCCTCTTCTGGAGCAGCTTAAACAAATTGAAGATCTGGACGTCTCAGTCGGTTTGTCGCGCGTTGACAACAACAAAGAGATTTACGTCAGCATCCTCCGCCAGTTCTGCAATGGGCTGGACAAGGACGTAAACGCCATCCTATCTTTTCTGGAGGATAAGGAATGGAGGGAATACTCCATAAGGACTCACGCCATGAAAAGCGTTTTCGCGAACCTGGGCTGTCAGGCATTGTCCAACTGGGCATTGAAGCTAGAAAGGTTCTCCTTTGGCGGGGATACAAAAAAATTCGCGAGTGAGACTGAAAAATTTTGCAAGAAAATGAAAGAATTTCAAAAAAAGCTGTTGCAAACACAACTTATGGATGAGCCGGGCGGCGAGCCGGTAAAAAAAGAAATTACCGACGCGGACTTGAGGAAGACGCTGGAGCGTCTGACAGAGGTCTGTCTGGACTGCAATACCAACGAGGCCAACGCGATTTCAGCCGAATTGAAGCGCGTTACCGTCAACGAGGAGGTAGACGCCCATATAGCCGAGATTTGCGCCCTCGTCGAGTCATTCGATTACGAGGAGGCCATCGAAAAGCAGGGGGAGCTGCGCCAGCTCATTCAATAACGGTGGCTTTTGTGTCATATATCTTGATATGCTTATCGTCCATAGACAGCTTGCTCCGAATATGTGTTGCCCTTGATTGCGATTTCGGCGATATAATGGAAGTAGACAAGAGCGAACCCATGCCGAAACGCGCATACAATAGACGGGAGGGCAGCGAAAATGAACAACCGTGACGAGGCTTTGCGACCGATAGCGAATAACGAAATTGACACGCATGTGTATCGCGGCATTCGAGATACGCTGGCGTTAGCACGTGAAAAAGCTGCCGCTGCCGTCAATTCCGCTATGGTTGAAGCATATTGGGAAATCGGACGGCAAATTGAATCGGCAGTCGGCGACCGCGCTGAATATGGCAAGGGGCTGTTGCAATATTTGTCGAATGGCTTGACGGCAGAGTTTGGAAAAGGCTTTACTGTCCGTAATTTGCGGGCGATGAGGCAGTTTTATTTGACATTTCAAATTCGGCACACGCTGTGTGCCGAATTGAGTTGGTCGCATTATCGGCTCATTATGCGCGTGGATAATCTTGACCGCCGCGAATTTTATCTTCGTGAGTGCGTTGAGTGCGGGTGGAGTGTCCGACAACTTGAACGGCAGATACACTCTTTTTACTACGAGCGACTGCTTGCTACACAACAGAGCGGCAAAGATAGTGTTCGTAAAGAGGTTTTTGAGCTTGAACCGAACAAAGATCCTGCGTATATACTCAAAGACCCGTATGTTATGGAGTTCCTGAACTTGAAAGAGAACAAGGATTATCGCGAGAGCGACCTTGAGCAGGCGCTTATTGACCATTTACAGGAATTTATGCTTGAACTCGGCAAAGGCTTTTCGTTTGTGAAACGGCAGAGGCGTGTAACGACGGAGAGCGGCGAACATTACTTTATCGATCTTGTTTTCTACAACTATATCCTGAAATGCTTCGTCATTATCGATCTAAAAGTTGGCAAACTGACGTATCAGGACATAGGACAGATAGACTTTTATGTTCGGCTGTTTGACGACAAGATAAAGCAAGCGGATGACAACCCGACAATCGGCATTGTCCTTTGCGCTGGCCGAGATGAAACTGTGGCAAAATACTCCGTACTGGCAGAGAACGAAAATTTATTCGCCTCGAAGTACAAGCTGTATTTACCGACGGAAGAAGAATTAAAGCGCGAGTTAGAGCGCGAGCGCGAACTTATTGAGCGCAAACAATTACTTGACGGGGAAAATGACAAATGAGTACAACGAAACCTACGCGGATTATGGAGATACTCGCCCACGAAACAGGCGGCAAAAGTTATAAGTCGCACAAATACAGACTCGATGAGTCCGAGCGTTCGTCTGTCGAGTATGGTGAAGTGAAGCCGAAAAGACCGTTCAATGGAAGAAGTGCGGCGAAACAAAGGACATGAGAAAGCCCGTTCCATTGGGCGATTTGAGCCGTCAAGTGTCGCACAGCTCGGGTCTGCATGGCCGCGCCTGACCCGAGAACGCTGTCCGCGAAAGCGGATTGAGAAAATTGTCCGGACGAACCCTGCTTAAAACGGCTGCCCAGACATTGCGTCAACCGTCGAACTTGCTTGCGATAACCTCCCTCATTAGATAATCGTCGATTATGTTTTTTTCTGACTTGCGGCCGCCATCAGGGCAGCTGTAGCGACGTGATTTATCTTGCGCGCCAGCCCGTGAGAATATTCGTACATAACGCCGAGCGCCGGTTCGGTGAAAATTTCCCTTGCTGAGCCGGCGTTCGACATGTGGCGGCTCACGTATTGCGAGGTTTCCTCTGTGTTCATCG
>JAITOL010000088.1 GCA_031289955.1 Synergistaceae bacterium | reverse complement strand
TGCCGTATGGGGTATAACCGCCCAGGATGACGACCGACGCTTCGCGCAGTTTCTCCGCTATCGGGGGGAAATCATCGTTTACCTTGCAGATGTTGTCGGACGCGCAGCGTTTGCAGGCTCTGCACGGGGCTACCCTGACGTCGCTCAGTTTGATGAATTCAGCGCTCCCGCCGCTCTCGTCCAGTATGTGTTTTATCAGCCTGTCCGTGTTGCCGTTTGGGACGGGGCTCCCCGATATGCCGATTACGCGGGAATACATTCCGTCTCCCCGATTCGGCTCAGCGCGTCCGCGCACAACCCAAGCAGAACGCCCCTGAAATAATCCAGGGTTATCGGTTCGACATCCACCGGCACCTGGGTGAATTCGTAGAACTCGATCAATTCCTCGTCAGAGATTTCGTAAATTCCGCTGTCCAGCACGATGACCTGATCGTAAAAGCCCATGTTCATCCGCGCGTCGATGGTATCCCACCCCATCCCCTTCTGGAATATATCGCGCCAATATCGCAGCCATCCGGCCGTCATGTAAAAGAGTTTGCCATACTTCTTCTCAAACTCCGCTTTACTCTCCGGGCTCACCATAGCGTCGATGCAGTTGCCGGCTTTCAGGTAAAGGGCCCCGACGTCCTTCATCATGTTCGGCAGATCCGGATGGCACATGCTGCCGTACAGCATCAGCACATTTCTCCCGGTGAACCGCTCCAGTCCGAGGTAAATCCCCTCAGCCAGTTTTTTATAGTCCACGTGCAGCGCGGGCGGGACAAAACCTATCTCCAACTCGCAGTTCAACTCCCGGCCGATCTCGGGAAGAAGTTTTTCCAGTTCCGGCTGAAAAATACCGCAGGACACGATACATAAAGCCATGACAGCAAACCTCCTTGTATTGACTGGGGCGAATCGCCGCGAATCGCTCAAACGCGGGGCGCTTGAACGATTCGCCATGTTGTCGGCCTTAAAGCATTGCCTCCGCGCTTTTGGCGGTGAAGATGACATTTTTGTCGGCGGCAGCGGCGGTTCCCGACAGTCTATAGCCTTTTGGACCGCCCTCGAGCGTCGCGCACACAACCCACGCCTTGGGGTTCGACGCCAGGTTCTTTCGCGTCGCCTCCATTTTGTAGATGCCGAACACAATCGTGTCGCCGACCGGTTCTCCTTTGCCGGTTATAATCGGATGGGGATCTCCGTCCGCGCCTATGGTGACGAGGGAGAGAAACGGGGTACCTACGATCACAGACTTTATTTCATCGGTAATGATCATTTTTGCTGCCTCCTTCTAAAATTTTTTTCGGACAGCAATTTACTTTGCTATTGCTATCTGGTATAATTTTAATACTGAAAATCCACATTTACAAGTACGCAGAAAATTATAAGCAGGTATGAGGAATATGATTGCCGAGAGAGACCGCAATACAAGAGTGTGCAATGATAAATGCCCATGCACGGACAATTGCCCGTTGCAGGGCGCGTTGAGCCGTATAGGGGGAAAATGGAAAATCCCCATCCTGTGCGCCATACATCAGGACGGCGCAACGAGATATAACGCGCTGAAACGCAAGATCGCCGGAATAACGAACACCATGCTGGCAAGTTCCCTGAAGGAACTAGAGGGAGACGGCCTCGTGAGCCGCAGACAGTACATGGAGATGCCGGTGAAGGTCGAATATTCCCTGACGGACGCGTGCGACAGCCTCATACCGATTCTCGCGCAGCTCGCAGGCTGGGGAAACGTTGTACATCAGTTCAAGAGGAGCGACGAATGATGAATGACAAGCCCAAGAACGGCAAAAAGATGTATCACTTGATCGTGTGCGAGATACTGTTTCGGGAGGCGTGTTTCTGCGCGGCCCAGAGCCGCAACATCATCGATATAACGTTCATGTCGAAAAAACTGCACGACCTTGGCGAGGAGAAAATGTCGGACGCCCTGCAGAGGCAGATAGATCAGATTGACGCGCAAAAATACGACGCGATCCTGATGGGCTACGGACTGTGCAATTACGGCATCCGCGGCCTTCACGCCGATATACCCATAGCGATCCCCAGGGCGCACGACTGCATCGCCCTTCTCATGGGTTCGAGGGATAAATACGACGAATATTTCGCGAATAACCCTGGGACGTTCTTTCATTCGACGGGATGGATCGAGCGCGATTCGGACTCGGGGGAAGAGGGTATAGCCAGCCAGCTCGGCATAGACAAATCGCACGAGGAATACGTCGAAATGTACGGGGAGGAGGAGGCCAAATACCTGAGCGGTATATTGGACAGCTGGCAGGAAAATTACAAAAAAGTGGCTTACATAGATACGGGAATAGGCGATCAGACGTTCGACATGGACTTATCGAAACAATACGCCGAAGAGAAGGCATGGGAGTTCGAGACGCTTGCGGGAGACACCGGCCTGATCCTGAAACTGCTAGACGGAGAGTGGAATGATCACGATTTTTTAGTCGTTCCCCCCCCCTATTCCATAGAACCGTCATATAACGAGGACATAGTCTGCTTGTGCGGCGCCGGCGCGCCAGACCGCTAATACCCGGCAAGTCTTAATGAAAAGATTTTAACAGGCATACACCATCACACTGGGAAATTGACAAATATTATTAATATGTGTTATCGTTGGAGCGTCAAATGGAGGAAATATTATGAAACCAGGCGGACACTCGTCAATGGAGATAATAACAATCATCAGGAGCGATGGTTGGGAATTATGTAACGTGGAAGGCAGTCATCATCAATTCAAACATCCGACAAAAAAGGGCAGAGTGACGGTAAAACATCCGGATAAAGACGTTCCTGCCCCAACATTTATTTCGATTATGAAACAAGCCGGCCTTGGATAGCCGGGCGCAAAGGAGGAGTGACGCTAATGAAACCTGTGAAATATTCTTATCCGGCAATATTGGGTTTTGACGAACCGA
>JAITOL010000068.1 GCA_031289955.1 Synergistaceae bacterium | reverse complement strand
AATGGTCTGGTGATAGTAATATAACAAAATGACCTGTAAGTCAAGTGCCGGGAGGAAGGAATTTATCGCCGGGCGATTTGTGACGATTCAGTGCCGCCTTCACATAAAAAGTTTACAATAACGAGGAAACGACAATAAAAATCACGAACATCGAGGTTACAAACCGCGTCGAGAGATTCAGTGTGTTCGGTCAAACGCTTATGCAGCGCTTGACCATGTTCGACTTCCAGTCCGAGACCGCCTTTTCTTGCTCCCGCCGGAACGGCTTTGCCGATATATATGGGACAACAAAAACGAGCATCGTTGTTTATTTTGGATAATTCCGCGTAAGCCGAGAAAGTGCCTGTGTAATATAAGACATATACGCCGGCGCCGATAAAAGGAACCAGCGGCAATGATTTAACATCTTCGGCCAGGAGCGCCTTGGCGACGCTCTCGCCCAGGTTTCGCTTGTCCAGCGGATTAAACGGCTTTATAACCGGCGGCTCCTCTTTGGGAGTCATATTTGCCCGGCCTTCAGTTTTGCCGCTATTGATTTTCCGATGATGTGAGCCAGTCTGACCGGGACCGCGTTTCCTATTTGACGCATACTTTCTGTCCATGAGCCGCAAAAAAAGTAATTATCGGGAAAAGTTTGTATTCTGGCGCTTTCGCGAACAGTGTAATACCGTAAAGAACCATCATCAAGCGCCAGCATATTCTCCCCGCCAGGCACGCCATGCACACCCGCTTTTATCGTTTTTGAAGGTTCGTCCATGGAGCTTCCGGAGTGTCCGGCGTATGGACGCGCCCCAGATCTAAACTCGTGATTAATATATTCAGAAGCGGCGTGGTTTTGAGGATCAGGAAGCCCTTTAACAGCGTCACGGACGGTTCGCCATCTTTCGTTGAATTCTTGTTTCCTGAAAAGTCGTATTACTTTCTCGCGTTCCAGTTCCGTGACTTCAGGACGGTTTTTAGCCGCAATTTCGTGATCTTTCCAATATGAGCCATCAACTAGCTTTGAATACATCAGGGCTTCTTTGGAATGTGTAGGCGCCGGAAACGACCAATTCACGTCAAGATCGCTTCTGAATCCGACAATTACGACACGATGTCGATTCTGAGGCACGCCATAATCGGCGGCGTTGAGCAGTCTGAATACCACATTATACTCAAGCCCCGCGGATTTGCCGGATGTGTGGTGTTTCTCGAGCAGACTCAAATGCTCAGTCCAGTTTGAATCTTCCCGTATGACGATTTCAGGATAAGTAAGCTGAAGCAGGATATAATTAAAATATGAACTAAAAGATTTGCGTATCAATCCTTTCACGTTTTCGAAAATAAACCCCTGAGGACGGAGCTCGCGAATCGCTCGAACCGCCTCTGGAAACATATCTCGATTATCGGCGTGCGCTTTATGTTTGCCACCAAGAGAAAAAGGCTGGCATGGGGGCCCGCCGGAAACGACCTGAATATCAGAAGCATAATTACTGTAGTCAACTAATCTAACATCAGTCCGCAACACTTTCCAATTTTGAATACCAGGAAAGCCTAATGATATATTTGCTACGATGGTGTCGCAGGAATCTTTGTTGCGTTCCAAAAGCGCCTGATGTTCAAACCCGGCTTCACACAAGCCTAGCGCGAGCCCTCCCGCTCCGCTGAACAACTCTATGGAACTGATCATAATCGCCACCACCTTGTGCCTAACCTGCCATGATCCGCGATCACAGCTAGCACGGGACTCTTTTAATGAAAGATATTTTATCATGATTAGCGTCTTTATACGAATAAGACAGCGCGATTACCTAGCGTAGGACATCCTCCGCGTGATTTTTATCGCCGGGCGGTCATATAGCGCAAAGTTGACAATGTAATTTTAGCAATGATATCATCCGCGTGTTAAACGTTTAAGCTGTGCGTCATCCTGGGAAAGAAGGCACTCATGAACAAACGCGCGACGTTGAGGGACATTGCTAAAAAAGCCGGAGTTTCGGCGGTCACCGTCCATAAGGTCATTTACTCCAAAGACGGAGTCGGAGAAGAGACGAGAAAAAGAATCCTCCGTATCGCCGGCGATATGAACTATTCTGTGAATCTCGCCGCCTCTTCCCTGAAACGCAAAGCCATCCATATAGCGGTGATATTTCGCGCAAAATCGACGCCTCAGAATTTTTTCTTCCAAAAGATGTGGGACGGAATAGACAAGGCTGAACGCGCGCTTTGGGATTATCGCGTCAGAATAACCCGCATGGAGTGCGACGACCGCTGGGAGTCTCAGGACGCGATACTGCGCTCTCTCGCGGACCGCGCCGACGTCGATGGGGTCATATTGCACTGCTGGGATGAGACCCGACTGAATCCAGCCATAGACTACCTGTTCGGGCGTGGCGTTCCGCTGGTCACAGCCAACAGCGACGCGCCGGCTTCGAAACGCGTAGCCTGCGTGAGCGCGCCGAACGAACGCGTCGGCAGCCTTGCCGCCGAGACGCTGAGCCTGCTTGTGCCGGACGGATGCCTCGCGATTGTCGCGGGAGGCATTAAACCAGCCGAAAACCTGCACGCCAACAGGCGCGGCTTTTCGTCCTTCATGCGGTTGCGCCTCCCACACGTTTCGATCCCCGAAATATACAACACCGGCGACAGGGATAAATTCAGGAACGAGCTGAAAGACACGCTCCAAAGCGCTTCCGATGTCTGCGGCATCTACGCGATAACGGCCCGCGATACCCTCAACGTGTGCGAGATCATCCGCGAGACGGGAATGTCCGGTGAGATAAAAGTGGTGGGCAGCGACGTTTTCGAGGAAATGGAACCTTTTTTCGACGACGGCACGCTTCACGCCTCAATATGGAAAGACCAGCAGTCACAGGCCGAACGGGCGGTAATCCTGCTTTATCAGTACCTCTCGGGACAAGAGGTACAAGTGGAGCCGATACGACTCGGCATAATTATGAAAAACAATATAGAGGATTATCTGTAAAGACCCTCGGCATTTAATGCCGCTTTCACGATTGCGGCGTTTTCATATGCTCCCGCTGAACGCGAACGTAGTCCTCCACCTCGTCAACAACGCCCTCGGTTCCCGTCAAATGGAACGGCTCATAGCCATCCTCAATAAAGCGGAGAATACCATACTTGCGGTCGAGGTCAACAAAGTCAGACGGGCTGAGGTTGCTTTTCCGCATATAGGCGTGAGCGATCTCGGTTTGCAAGTGAGCCACTTGATTTAGCTTCACGGTTATTCCTCCCTCCAACGCTCCCAGTCGCCGCGCTGCTCGGCTTGGAGCATATCGTAAACATATTCTGCGCTCTCGAGGTAGAGCAACGAGTTTTCATCGAACAGCAGAACATAAGTTTTGCTCCGCATAAACTTTTGCAACGCCTCGGTTATAGCAATGCCGGAATCTTTCGCGAGCATATCGGCGACGTCGGCGGCAATGGCGTCAACGCAGAGTTGAGCTTTTGATTCTTTCATTTCAACTCATTCCTCTCCTTGAATTTTAGCAGGTTTGTCGATTTGCTTGTTCCGAAATAATATTGCTCCGGCAAATTGTCCGGCTCAAGCATTTGTATAAGCAAATCAAGCGCGGCGTCGCTCAAAATTGCGCCGTTCGCCGCGTTCATTACAGCGCGGATTGAGGCGCGAGTGTCGTCGTTGGCGGTCGGTCCGATAACGACGTCGTAGTCATGCCGCCTGGTTCGGCTCATACGGTTCCGGATAATGAATTTCAGCCATTCACGGTCGGCGGTATCGAACAGTTTTACGTTTAGCTTTTCCATCTCCCGCAGATCAAATTCGTATGAGTAGATGAACACGGGAAGCTCTGTTGTGTCGCCCGCGACGCGTAGGCGGTCTGTTTCGATTTTGCGGTTGCGGCGGGCAATGTTCACAGCGCGGCTATATATCCTCGCAAGATAGAAGCCCTGCCCGAAATCTTTGAACGGCTTTCCCTTTTGCACGTCAATCTCCGTGAAGTCGTGCGTTGTGCCGTGGTATAGGGTGAGTATGTCGATTTTCATTGTCAACAGTCAACCTCTCTTGCAG
>JAITOL010000065.1 GCA_031289955.1 Synergistaceae bacterium | reverse complement strand
CTGGCTGGCTGGCTGGCTGGCTGGCTGGCTGGCTGGCTGGCTGGCTGGAAGATTATACCGGAGGTTCTGTCAAACGCAACAGTAAAAAGCAACTTTTCACCTCCACAAACGAAAATTTTGGGCGAATGTCAGACACAGCTTCTTTAATAACAAAATAATAACACGTGGCATTTAGCGAGTCAATGGGATAAAATAACCAACATGGTTTATATAGAAGGTAGTCTATCAGCGGATGTGCTTTGTTTTTTCTTTTCCCAGACATAACCCTTCAATACCGCGTTAATACGAGTTTGATAGCCGTCGCCGGATTTTTTGAAAAAATCCAGAACTTCTCTGTCGACGAAGATCGATATTTTTTCTTTAGGTTGTGCGGGAGTAAGTTCCATAACCAGTTCCGCCGTTTCAAACCAATTATCATCCGTCTCGGGAATATCCGAATAGTCAATGTCGCTGTCTGTTTTTGGGCGCAACAGTTCAATTTCGTCCGATAATTTTTCGAATTGCGTCATAATAAGCGCTCCTTTCCTTTCTATTTGCTAAACGAGCTGATATTATCCTCAAGACATCTCTGCGTACTGTGTAATATATATCATGATGTCAAGAAATATTTTCCCATTTTGTAATAAAACCAAGATTGCCGCCCTGTCCCAAACGGCGCGGCAATCCTGGTTTGTTACCGTCAATGATCGCCCTTTTGCAGATCGCGCGCCTCGCGCGCGACGACGGCCACTGTCGCGAGGTCGGAACCGCCGCTCGCCTCCACTGCCGCCATCATCGCGCCCTCCAACACAGGGGCGTCGGCTATGATCACCCGGGCGGCGTCCTCGGGAGGCAACAGCTCCAGCGCGGTGCGCGACGACAGTATCGAGCTGCCCAGATCCGGCACTATAAGCACTCCGTCCGCCTTCGGAAGCATACCGGCCAGCGCGTCCAATATCTTGCCGACCGATACGCCGAGCCCTCCTTCGTCATTGCCTCCGACGCCCTCTATCAGGACGTCGTCCCCCGCTCCGGACATTCCGGCGGCTATATCCCTGATGCCCTTTGCGGCGTCCGCGCTGTGGGAAACCACCAGTATGCCGACCATGTCAGTTCTCCGCCGAAGCGTCGCGGAAACAGGTGAAGAGGTAGTATGAGGATGTCGCGCCGGGATCCTGGTGCCCTATCGAACGCTCGCCGAGATAGCTGGCTCGCCCTCTGCGCGCTATCATGGGGACCGTATCCTTCATCCCATGTTCAGCCGCCGCGACGGCGGCGTTCCACGCGGCCGCGTCGCCCTCGGAGGCGTTTTCTTTGAGCGCCTTTATCGCCGGGTCGATGGCGTCGACCATGGTCTTGTCGCCCACTGCCGACTTGCCAAGCGACATGACGCCCGAGAGCCCTTCCCGCAAAGCGTCCGCGAAATTCTCAACCTGAATCTCGTTCGCGCAGCCGAGCTTCTGCCCCAGTTTCATGAAGAACGTGCCGTAGAGAGGGCCAGCCGAACCGCCGACGACGCTCATTATCGTCATGGCGGCGTCGCGAAACAGACCTCCGAAATCGGCGTATTCCTTGCTATGCGTCTTCTCTACGATGCGCTTCATGCCCCGGTTCATGTTTATCCCGTGATCGGCGTCTCCGATCGCCGAATCGAGATCGGTGAGATATTCTTTATTTTCCTCTATGAGCGCGTTGAACTTATCCATCGCGGCGATGGCCATGCCGAGAGTAAATGCCACGACCGTTCTACCTCCCCCAGCGCAGCGCCGGAGTTTTTACGGGATAATCCCAGAGCGCCTTCGTCTCGCTGTCGAGCTTCAGGAGCGTTATGGAGCATCCCTGCATGTCGAGGCTCGTGATGTAGTTGCCCACGAGATTGCGCGCTATCTTTATCCCATGCCCGTCGAGATATTTCTTCAGGTCGTTATACACCACATATAGT
This sequence comes from Synergistaceae bacterium, assembly GCA_031289955.1. Taxonomy (GTDB): domain Bacteria; phylum Synergistota; class Synergistia; order Synergistales; family Synergistaceae; genus JAIRKI01. The sequence goes on along the minus strand of JAITOL010000065.1, from coordinate 15,063 downwards.
TCGATCAAGGGAGTTCCGCCCATGCCGTTCACAAAGGCCAGAACTTCGTCGCCAGCCTTGAACGGCAGATCGCCGACGACCGCTCCAGCCATATACTCGACGACCTCGGCCGATGTCTTTTGCTTCGCGCGCTCGCGCCCGGGCTCGCCATGGATGCCGATCCCGAGCTCTATCTCGTCCGCTGGAAGGTCGAACGTCGGACGCCCGGCGGCGGGAACCGTACAGCTCGTCAGTGCCATGCCCATCGTGCGGACATTGGCGTTGAGCTTCCCGGCCAGGGCCTTTACCTCCGCGAGCGACGCGCCGGCCTGCGCGTAAGCGCCTATTATCTTCTCTATCAAAACAGTGCCGCCGACTCCGCGGCGTCCGGCCGTCCACGTCGAGTCCTTGACCGCGACGTCGTCGTTCACCACGACTTGCTCGACGTCTATGCCGTCGCCCTTGAGCATATCGGCCGCCATCTGAAAATTCATCACGTCCCCGGTGTAGTTCTTGACGAGGAAGAATATGCCCTTGCCTCCGTTGGTGGCTTTGGCCGCCTCGTACATCTGCTCCGGGGTGGGAGACGTGAAAACCTCTCCGGCGCAGGCCGCGTCGAGCATGCCAAAACCCACGAAGCCGCCGTGCATCGGCTCGTGCCCGCTGCCGCCGCCGGATATGACCGCAACCTTCGGCTTCGGCGAGGATGCGCGAACCGCGGTCTTATACTCCGGCAGCACCCTGATGAGATCGGGATGAGCCGCGCCCATTCCGGCAAGAGACTCGGTCACTACGTCGTCAACTTTGTTGATGAGTTTTTTCACTGCAAGTCCTCCCTTGTGTATGAATAGTATTGACGTCACATCTATGTTTTCTATTTTACATGTTTACATGAAAAAATGATCTTTCAAAATAAATCATTTTAAATTTGGATTCCGCTCATGCCCCCGCGTCGCAACATATTTTCAAGAGAATAGGGGAAAATATTTCACAAAATATCACAATCCGAACTCCGGACACCTTGATTTATTTTGCTTTTTCTGATAACTTAAAAAAGAATACTAGCGTATATATTTTGCACTATTGTTCCATGGTTATCTCACTAAAAGTTAAATAGGTTGTTTTACAATTTGGCAAAGAGCAGGAGGAGTATGTTAATGCAGACAGACAAGCTGTTGGACGATATCGGGAGACAAATACTGAAAGCGTTACAGGAGAATGCCAGAATTTCCTTCAGCGAGCTTGGACGCCGGGTGGGGTTATCTTCGCCCGCGGTTGCTGAAAGAGTGCATCGCATGGAGGAGGCTGGATACATAAAGGAATATCGGGCTGTAGTCGACCAGGAAAAGCTCGGTTTTCCCATAACGGCTTTCATCCGGGTGACGGCGAACGTCGGCAAACTGAAGGAAGCCGACGATATGGCCCGCACCATACCCGAGGTGGTCGAGGGACATCACCTTACGGGCACGGACGGTTTCATCCTCAAGGTCGTTGTGGCGTCCGTAGGCCACCTCGAAGAGATAATCAACCAGATGGGCAATTACGGGCAGACCACTACGTCCATCGTTTTATCGTCTCCGGTAGAATCCCGTGTTTTAACGCCATTTTTCCCCATAATCGGCTGAAATTATTACGCTTCTTCCACAAAAACGCCTTTGCAAGTGGTACAATTAATAGAAATCTCCAAGCGGCGGAGTACCGCCGCTTGATTTTTGCGGCAGGGCGAGAGATAGTTTTCTGGAGGTATGCGGATGGATAGCGACAAAAGACAACACAACCTCTTCGACAGGGTTCTCCCACTCCCTATAGAGGAAGAGATAAAGCACAGTTATATCGACTACGCAATGAGCGTCATCGTCGGTCGCGCCATTCCCGACGCGCGCGACGGTTTGAAACCGGTTCAGCGGCGCGTGCTCTACGCGATGCTCGAGCTGGGCCTGAGACACAGCCAGTCGTTTAAAAAGTCGGCCCGCGTCGTCGGAGAGACGATGGGTAAATATCATCCTCACGGGGACTCGGCCATCTATGGAACGATGGCGCGCCTCGCGCAGGATTTCAGCATGCGCTACCCTCTCGTCAACGGCCAGGGCAACTTCGGTTCGATAGACGGAGACTCGCCGGCCGCAATGCGCTACACCGAGGCGCGGCTTTCCGCCATTGGCGAGGAGATGCTCCAAAACATCGACGAGGAGACGGTCGACTGGGCGCCGAACTTCGACGAATCCCTGGAAGAGCCGGTACTCCTTCCCTCCCTCGTGCCGAACCTGCTCATCAACGGCAGTTCGGGCATCGCCGTCGGAATGGCGTCGAACATACCGCCTCACAACATCGGAGAGGTAATAGACGCCTGCTGCGCCACGCTCGACAATCCTGACATAGAACTCGGCGAACTCATGACCATAATCCCCGGCCCTGACTTCCCAACAGGCGGCGTGATACTCGGCCGCGACGGAATAGCGGAGGCTTATTCCACAGGCAGGGGCAAACTCATCTGCCGGGGCAGGGTCGACGTGGAGGAGATAAAACGCGGCAAGTCCGCCGTCATAATAACTGAAATACCATATATGGTGAACAAGACGAACCTAATAGAGACGATAGCGAAGGGAGCTCAGACCGGCCTGATCGACGGCATCACCGACATGCGCGACGAGTCCGACAGAAACGGCATGCGCATCGTGATGGAGCTGCACCGCGACGCGGATCCGAACCTCGTTATACGCCAGCTCTACAACCGCACGCAGCTTCAGACTACATTCGGAGTGATAAACCTCGCGCTCGTCAACAGCAAGCCTATCGAGATGGGCTTGAAACGTCTCATAGAGGTCTTCCTCGAACACAGGCGCGACGTCGTGAAACGGCGCACGGAATATCGCCTCCGCAAGGCCGAGGAGAGAGCCCATATAGTTGAAGGGCTCGTGCGCGCTCTCGATTTCATCGAAGAGGTGATACGCATCATCCGTTCGGCGAACGACGTGCCGACGGCGCGGGCGAACCTCGTCTCCGAGCTGGATTTCTCGGAGATACAGGCCACAGCGATACTCGAAATGCGCCTTCAGCGCCTCACCGGGCTGGAGCGCCACAAGCTGGAGGAAGAACTCGCGACGCTTTTGGCCGACATCGAGCGCTACCGCACCATCCTGGGCAACCCCTCAGTGCTTGACGCGGTCATAAAAGACGAACTCGCTCAGATCAAAAAATCCTACTCGGATCCCAGGCGGACCGATATACAGGACTCCGTCGACGACTTCTCCGTCGAAGACCTCATACCGGAGGCGGAGATCGTGGTCGTTTTAAGCCGCGACGGATACATCAGGCGCATGCCTCTCCAGGATTACCGCCTCCAGTCCCGCGGCGGCAAGGGGGTAAAGGGCGCCACTCCGAAGCCGGAGGATGAAATCTCCCTCATCAAGACGACGACGACTCACAACACCCTCTGCCTCTTTACGAACAGGGGCAGGATTTTCGGCGTCAAATGCTACGTGCTGCCGGAGCCAAAGACGGGCAAGGGCAAACTCATAGGCTCGATAGTATCGCTCGACCCGGGCGAGAACGTCGTCGCCCTGCGGGATATGAACCACGGCGACGCGAAATTCGTCTTCTTCGTGACAAAACAGGGACAGGCGAAACGCATGCCGATAGAAGACCTGGAGGGCCTCACAAAAGTCGGCAGGCGAATCCTCGGCATCAGGGACGACGACGAAATAGCGCGCGTCCGCATAACGAACGGACTGGACGAGCTGTTATTCACGACAGCGCTCGGGCAAACGCTCCGGGTCGACGAGAACGAATTCCGTCCGCTCGGCCGCGCGGCTCAAGGCGTGCGCGGCATCAAGCTGGACGAAGGCGACAGGGTCGTCGGCTGCGACGTGATAATCCAGGGCCGCCAGCTGCTTTTGGTCAGCAAACACGGAATAGGCAAACGCACGCCGTATGACGAGTTCACTCAGCATCACAGGGCCACGGGAGGCGTGAGAGCCATGCGCCTCAACGACAGAACCGGCGAACTCATAGGGGCCTCGGGCGTATCGGAGGATGACGAGATAATGCTGATATCCGGACACGGAAGGGTCGTGCGGATGATGGCGTCCGAAATTTCGAGCCTGAGCAGGTCGGCGACCGGTTACACTATCGTCAAACTCGACGACGGCGACTCAGTGGCGGATATAAGCATCATAAAATCCGAACCCGAGTCGTTCAAGGACGCTTAAAAGTTGCGCATAGCGCGGGCGGGGCTGCCGTCGATATTCTGCCTGGCGTTTATGGCGGCGGGCGGTTATATCGTATCATGGGTGATAACGGTGATCCTGTTGTTTCCGCTCGCGCTCTCCCTCTGGTTTTACAGAGATCCCGACCGCGCCCCCGCTTCCGAATGTGGCGAGGACGCCTGGTTATCCCCCGCCGATGGGCGCGTCGTGGAGGTCGAGGAAGCGTTCGACCAGTATGCCGGGAAGACCACAAAGATAGGCATATTCATGAACGGTTTCGACGTCCATGTGAACAGATTCCCCTCGGAGGGAAACGTCGAGGAGATAGTCTACGTGCCGGGGAAGAAATGGTTCGCCATAGCGCCGAAGGCTTCCGAAATAAACGAGCGCCTTTACGTGCGCGCCCAAACCCCGTTCGGGAAGACGACGGTGGTGCAGATAGCCGGCATTATGGCGCGCCGCATAGCGTGCTATACAAAAAGCGGCGCGCGCCTTGCGCGTGGAGAGAGATATGGTATGATTAAGCTCGGTTCGAAAGTGGACGTGTATTTGCCGGATTCAGTCGCTCCGGCCGTAAAAACAGGCGACAGAGTAAAAGCCGGAGAGTCGGCGATAGGAGTGGTGAAGGATCAATGAGGCGTAATAGGCGGGTCAAAAATATCCCGTTAAACAAAATAGTACCCAATATGATAACAAGCGGCAGCGTGTTATCCGGCATGTTTTCTTTAATTTTAACTTACCAGGGACATTTTCTCCCATCGGCGCTCGTCCTCATAATGGCCGTGTTTTTCGATTATATGGATGGCAAGGTCGCGCGCAGCCTCGGAGGGAGCAGCGCGTTCGGAGAGGAGCTCGACAGCCTCGCGGACGCACTGTCGTTTGGAGCCGCCCCCGCGTTTCTCATGTACGCGAAGTACATAGGGATAGAGGGCGGAATGCCTGGCGCGCTGGGAACCGCGTTTTTCGCGCTATGCGGACTTCTTCGCCTCGCGCGTTTCAACGTAACGCATGTTGCGGGATCGTTTCAGGGACTTCCGATACCGGCCGGCGGAATGGCGCTGGCCTCCCTTGTAATTGCCGGGATACCCCTGACGCCGCGCATCGCGGTTTTAGTGATGACGTCCTTGGGCGTGCTCATGATCTCCAGCGTACCTTACGGAAACCTGAAGCTGCTGCGGCGCGGCAACGTCAACAGAATAAAGGTTTTGCTGCTGACGCTGCTTGTCGTTTCCTGCTTCGCCATGCTGCGCGAGAAGGCGTTTCTCGCTCTCATAGGTATCTACATCGCGAGCGGCCCGCTCGGAATCGACTGGGGCCAATGGCTCGCAAAATCGCGCGACGAAGAGGAAAAAGCCGCGTCTGAAAAAGACTGATCCGGCCCAAATTGCGTTTCAAGCCGTCTTTGCGAGGAGTAAAACGACGTGGCAATCTTGCTTTGGGTTTGCGTCGCGTTAGTGGTACAAGATTGCCGCGGCCATGAAGAAGAAACGGCCTCGCAAAGACGGCTTAGGACTTAAAACATTATGGCATTAAACTTGACGAAGACAGCCGGGCTTCCGATATATCGGGCGCTCGGCTGTCTTCGTCAATATGGCGGCCTGATATCAGAAGACGCTAGAACGACGAGAACATCTCATCGTCGGCGAACCTGAGGTTGCCGTCTATCTGCAAATTTTTCCTGAGCTGTATCTTGGGCATCGGAACCACCACCAGGCCGGACTCCGCGTCGAGAAAATACTTTTCCGCGTCGTTCTCCGAGTTATACCCTATGACCGTGTTTGGCGGGACGACATTGTGAGAGTCCACGATGACGCGCCTCAGTTTGCAGTTCTCGCCGATCACGACTCCCTGCCCTATTATGCACTCTTCGAGCACGGAACCGGGGTTTATGACGCAGTGCCGCGACAGGACGCAGCGATGCACGACCGCGCCCATGACCTGGCTCGCCTCGGCGCGCAGACATCCCTCGACCGAGCTGCTCATCCCTTTTGCCGGATATGTGAAGCCCGGCGGATCCGAGAAAGAAACCGTGCGAATCGGCCACTGGGTGTTGTAAAGCGTCAGCGCCGACGGGTACTGCAACAGGTCCATATGGGCGTCCCAATACGCCTTGAGCGTACCCACGTCCTTCCAGTATGACCTGTCGTTGCCGGGCAGCACGTTCGTCGAGAAGTCGTAAGCCATCATTCTGCACTTGCCGTAAAGGCTCGGCAGGAGATCGCGCCCGAAGTCGTGAGAGCTGTCCGGGTTGTTGTTATCGGTCAGGATCGCTTCTTCCAGTATCTCGCGCGAGAAAATGTAGTTGCCCATCGACACGTAGCTGTAACCGGGATTTGACTTGATCTCCGGCGGATTGACGGGTTTCTCCACGAAACCCTCGATGACGCCCGCGGCGTTGGCGGAGATACAGCCGAACTGCGACGCCTCGCTCGCCGGAACCTTGTTAGCCGCCACTGTTATATCCGCCTTGTTGTCGAAGTGATACCGAAGCATCTGTTCGATATCCATCTTGTAGATGTGATCCGCCGCGAATATGCAGACATAATCGGCGTTGAACATGGTAACGAGATGCATGTTCTGGTATATCGCGTCCGCCGTTCCCTCGTACCATCGTTCATCCGTCCACATCTGAGCTGGCGCCACGCTCACGAAGTAGTTTCTGCCGCGCAGAGCCGCTCCGAACTGCCAGCCCTGGGTGATGTGTTCCTGCAGCGACTGACTCTTGAATTGTGTGAGGCAATAAATGGAGTATATGCCGCTGTTTACCAGGTTTGAAAGAGCGAAGTCCACGATTCGGTATTTCGCGGCGAAAGGAACGGCAGGCTTGGCCCTGTACTTCGTAAGAGGCATCAGCCGTTCACCCTTACCTCCCGCCAGGACTAAAGCGAGAACCTTGCCATATCTCCCCTGCATCATTCACATTCTCTCCTCTCATGGATAAGTGGCTGTTTCATTGCTTCGCTAAGATGGCAGATCCCCTAGCTTGAGGCCGTTGTAAAGATCTATATATGAGGACGTCGATGAATTCCACGAGAAATCCGAGGACATCGCGTTTCGAACGAGCTCGCTCCATCTGGATTTGTCGTTATACGCGTCGAGCGCCCTGTATATAGCCTTCAGAAGTTCGTCCGTCGAGTAGTCGCTGAAGACGAATCCGGTGCCGTCCCTCGAACTGTCGTAATCTATCACGGTATCCGCCAGACCGCCGGTGCACCTGACGACGGGCACGGAACCGTAGGACATCCCTATCAGCTGAGTCAGGCCGCACGGCTCGAAGAGCGACGGCATCACAGTCATATCCGAACCGGCGTAGGCGAGATGCGCTATCTCCTCATTGAAGCCCGTGACACACCAGAAGTAGTCGGGATAGGTCCGTCTGAACTGCGTCGCCCAGTCCTCGTATTGAGGGAGCCCCGAGCCGATGACTATGGCCCGGCAGTTGTCGACCATCAGCCAGTCGAGAGCCGTAAAGAGTATGTCTATGCCCTTCTGCTGCACCAATCGGCCGACAAAGGCGAGTATGGGCTTGCCGTCGTCCTCCCAGCCGCACAACTCGGTAAGTTTTTTGCGGCACGCCTCCTTGCCCTTCATGTCGCTCGCGGAAAAACGGGCAGGCAGCAACTGATCGGTTTTGGGGCTCCATACGTCGTAGTCGATGCCGTTCAATATGCCGGAGAGCTTGCCCTTGAGGTTCGAGAAGACCCCATGCAGGCCGAAACCTCCCTCCGGAGTCTGAATATCCCACGAGTAGTGGGGACTCACGGTCGTTATGGCGTCCGAGGATATAGCGGCGCCCTTCAGCAGGTTTGCCTGGCCGTAGAACTCCACCCCTTCTATAGAAAAAGCGTCGCGCGTCAACCCCCAGGATGTGAGGATCGACGGATCCACTATACCCTGATGAGCGAGATTGTGTATTGTGAATACTACGTCATATTCGGAACGCAATGCCCGGTAATGTTTATGCCAGCGCAGAATGAGAGGCAGTATCGACGCCGTCCAGTCGTGGACATGGAATATGTCGGGCTTCCAGCCTATGCAGCCCGGCAGCTCCAAAGCGGCCATGGAGAGGAACGCGAACGGCATCACCGACATCCGCGACAGGGACATGGGATAGATATTCACATTCGTGAAGAGCTCCGGCTGATCGAGCAGATAGACTGGAACTCCATCGACGTCCACTCTGTATACATTTGCGGAATAGACGCGCCAGTTTAAGGCGACGCATATCTTCTCCGTCAGGAGCGAACAGGGATATTTGTTGCGCTCCACACATTCCATAACGCCCGGGAAAACCGGAAGCAGCACCCGCGCGTCGACGGAACGTTTGCGCAGCGATTTCGGCAGGGCGCCCAACACATCCCCAAGCCCGCCCTGTTTGGCGAGCGGCGCCATCTCCACGGAGACGTGAAGCACCTTGACCGGAGAGGTCAGTGAACTCATGAATATATCCCCCTAATGTCCGCGGAATACGGTGCCGTAAGCCTTTTCGCAGTACTCCTTCACGACTCTGTGCGTGTTGAAATAGCTCGCGTTGAGAGCTATCGTCTGCTTCATCATCATTATCCATTTCTTCCTGTTCTCGTAATACGTCGGGATCACTTTATCCTGAAGCTTGTTGTAGAGATCCATGGCGTCCTGTTTTTCGTCGTATTCGATCATGTCGACTTCGGTCGGAACAGGGCCTATCGACCATCCAGTGGAGTCCTCTATCCAGCCTTCTATCCACCAGCCGTCGAGGACCGAGAAATTCATGACGCCGTTGTGGACGCACTTCATTCCGCTCGTTCCGGAAGCCTCGCGCGGGCGTATCGGGGTGTTGAGCCACACGTCGACCCCGGCCGTCAATATCTGGGCCAGCTCCATGTTGTAGTTCTCCAGGAATACCATCGGGATGGCCGAACCTATCTCCTGCGATATTCCGATGATCCGCTTGATGATATCCTTGCCCGGCAGATCGTGCGGGTGAGCCTTGCCGGCGAATATGAGCTGCACCTGGCCTGCCCCCACGTCCAGCAGGCGTTTCACGTCAGTGAAGAGAAGGTCGGCCCGTTTATAGGTAGCCGCCCTGCGCGCGAAACCGATCGTAAGCACATCCGCGTCGAATTCGACGCCGGTCTCCTCCAGCACATGGGCAAAAAGCCTCATTTTAGCGGCCTGATGAGCCTTCCAGACCTCCTCGTCAGAGAGCTGGAGCGCCTGTATGAGACGGCTCGGGTCGTTGCGCCACGCCGGTAGGTATTTGTCGTAAAGCCGGGCGAATCCCGGACACGTCCATGTGGCGGAGTGAACCCCGTTCGTCACGAAATCGACCTTTTCGGTGCCGAACATCTTGCGGCTCACCTCGGCGTGCTTTTTCGAGACCGCGTTGACATAATGGCTGAACTTGAGGCCGAGCTCCGTCATGGAAACGCCGCCGCCGCCGAGCATCCTGCGAAGCTGGGACGCGTTGTACTCCTCGACGACGCAGGATATGAGGTCGTACGGGAAATAATCGTGTCCCGCCGCCACCGGCGTGTGAGTCGTGAAAATTACTTCGTCGCGAACTTTTTCATAGTCCTCGTATCCAAGTTCACGGGTGAGTTCGAGAGATATGAAACCGGCATGACCTTCGTTAAGATGAAATGTCTTTATGTTGTTGTAGCCGAGATCGCGGAGAAGACGCAGACCAGCGACGCCCAATATCATCTCCTGGCAGAGGCGGTAGCGGTCATCGCCGCCGTAGAGCTGCCACGTGAGGCTTCTGTCCGCCGGGGTGTTCTCATCTATATCGGTGTCGAGGAAGTATATGGGAAGAGGGTATCCGGAGTGCCCGACGTACACGTATCCCCACGCCCGAACCTGTATGAGCCGCCCCTCCAGCATGATGGAAACCCTGTTGTCGAGCCTTGTGAGAAGTTTCTCCGGCTCCCATTCGACCGGTTTCTCCACCTGGACGCCGTCCTCTGTGAGCTCCTGCCTGAAATACCCTTTGCGGTATAGAAGGGTGACGCCTACGGCAGGAACGCCCAAATCGGCGGCGCTTTTCAGTATGTCGCCGGCCAATATGCCGAGACCTCCGGAATATGTCGGGAGATGCGGAGAAATCCCTATTTCCATGGAAAAATAACCTATATTCCTGAAAATAGGGTTGCGCTCGAACGTGCTCATCATAGAAGTTGTGATGTTCTCACCGTACGTCAAAATTGACACTTTGCATAACCTCCGATTCTATAAATATTTGTATATTTGCTTGATTTACATGTCTGCTAAATAATTTTGCCCTATGAGCTGCCGGGAATCGCGAATCCAAGATCGCCGGCGAGCTCGAGCAGCGTGCCCGAGGGCGCCTCGGTCTTCTCCTCCAGCATGCCCCAGACGACGTTCTGAAGCCTCCACTTGTCTATATCGATTTCCAGCTCGACAGCCCTCCTCCACTGAGTGAGCAGCTTTAAAAAAGCATTTTCGTCGTTTTCTCTATCAGCCTCGACCAGATTATCATAAAATGCTTGCTCCATCCTGGGAGCAAGTACGGAGACTTTTGGAGCGATGCCTACATTATGCGCCTCCATGAGCAGCAATTCAAGCCGCGATCCCCGTTCGAGAAGATCGAGCACGGACTCGGCCCCGAGGCAGAGATCGTCTATCAGCCTCGTGTATACGAATTCCCCCGCTGTAACGAGAAACGACGTTGCGCCGGCGTTCATCAGGTTGAGCTGCACAAGCAGCCGCTGGTTGTCCTCCAGCAGCGTGTGCGCGTACTCCATGTGTTCCTTCTCCGCGTTCCTCGTCCGCTCGCGGGCTATGAGATCCCTGTCGTCCGGCGTGAGGTCGGCGAAATGCCACGGGCCATATTCAAACTCGCTCTCTATGAACTTCGATATGGAGAATATATCCCCCACATAAAACTGCCGCCAGACCTCGTCGTGATCGGGAAGGGCCTTTTCGGAGAGCCGGCAGACGTCGTCGAGCCCGCCGGACGTTATGACCATCGAGTTGCCGGTCCAGTCCGCGAGCGTCCTGGCGTCCGTCACATTCACGCATGAAACCTCCAGGTTCATGGAGGCGGACGGATAGCTCCGCACATCGCGGTCTATCGTGAACGAGTGGTATTTTTTCCCAGCCTTGAGAAGGGAGGCCGCCGCCGCTATGTCGCGGATCGACCTCCGGTTCGGGATGACGGTTCGGCTCAGCACGTCATAAGCGGTGGGCATCTCCGCTGTGTTGCCCCTGACGCCCTTCAGGTCGAGAGTGAAATCCGGTTCGAGATCGACGCCCGAGACATCCTTTATGTGCTCTATGGCGCGCAGCGCGTACGCCAATATCTGGCGCGTCTCTATGCCCGCTATGTCGTTAAAGAACCAGCCGCACGACGTGTACATGAACATGCGCATCCTCTGCGACTCTATGAGCGTAAGAGCCCGCCGGAGTTCCCTGGGATTGAGGTTTCCGCATCTGCCGCTGAGAAACGCGCGTTTTTTCTCCTTCAGATCGTCGCCTGATGTTATCGGGAAGTCGTCCAGATAGAGCTCCACAGCTTCGTCGCGCAACGCCCAGGGCGAGTCGCAGTAACGGCTCATCTCACGCTCATATATCTCGTCGATCCTGTCGCGCACGCTGTCGAGCGCGTCCCTGAGCGGCGCCCTCCACGCCTGATCCCACCACGGCTCCCCTCCTGTATGACAGCCACAGTTGCTCCTCCAGCGCTCCACGCCGTGGGCGCACGACCATGACGTGTCCTCCGCTATCCTGCACTGCCATTTCGCCGGGTAGAGCTTCAAAAAAGCCGTCACGTTGGTCAGCATAACGTCCGTCGATTCGCAAAGAAGCTGAGCCGCGCGCCCGAGCGCCATCTCGCCGAAATGGTGATGATGCCCGTATGATTCGCCGTCCGTGGCGATGGTAAGAAGCCTCGGCTCGTCGTCCCTCGGGAGCTTCCTTATTAGAGAATCCGCGAAAAAATCTCCGCTGTTGAGGAGCCCCCCAAACGCTATGTCGTGCGCGATGCTTCCGTAATAAAATATAAGAGTGATCGTCCGGCCGGACGGAAGCGTCATCAAATAAGGCCGCGTGACGTCGAGATCCCTGCCGCCCGGCGTCTCGATCCATGCTCCCCCGGGAGAACTGACGGCGGCGCACTGATGGGGGGCCAGGATCGTAAACGCGATGCCCTCCTCCGCCAGCGCTTCGAGCGAAGCCGTATTGACAGCGGTCTCAGGCAGCCACATTCCGGAAGGTTTGCGGCCGAAACGATGCTCGAAATCCGCCGCGCCCCACCTCACCTGAGTTTTTATATCCCTGTCGGCCGAGAGGGGAAGTATCATGTGGTTATAGGCCTGCGCGACAGCCCCGCCAGCGCCCAGCGCATCCGCCGCGTTACGGTCGGCCTCCAATATCCCTTTCGCCAGCAGTGGGTCGTGATGTTCCAGCCATCTGTGGAGCGTCGGCCCCACGTTGAAACTCATATGTCTGTAGTTGCTGATTATGTGCGCGATATGTCCGCTCGAATCGAGAAGGCGCGCCGCCATGTTGGGTTTGTAACACTGCTCGTACACACATTCGTTCCAATCGTGATACGGAGCGGCGGTGGGATCTTTCAGGATGGAATCGAGCCATGGATCCTCACGCGGAGGCTGATAAAAATGAGAATGAATACAAACGCCATGTATAGTGTCCAACTTCTCCACCTCCGCTGCTTACGGATAGATTATACCTCAGTATCGGCGGCAACGATATATTGTGAAAATGTCTTCTGGAATCCAAATGCGTATAGGCGACGGAGGATAGATTAATATCCGAATATGTTTTAAGATATTGCGCGGAATGGAATTCGCGGCGGAAATCATAAAATAACCGGGAGGCGCGGATATGCTCGAAGATTTATCACAACATGTGCTGGACATAGCGGAAAACAGCATAGCCGCTGACGCGACCGACGTCACGGTCGCGATAGACGAAGACGGGCCCGGCAACAGGCTGTCGATGACGGTCGAGGATAACGGCAGGGGCATGTCCCCGGAATTTTTGAGCCGCGTCACCGATCCTTTCACCACTACGCGAACGACGCGAAGGGTCGGCATGGGGCTGCCGTTTTTAAAGCAATCGGCGGAGATGTGCGGCGGAGAGTTCATACTCCGTTCGAAACTCGGCGTCGGAACCCTCACCGAAGCGGTCTTCGAGTATGACAACATCGACAGGCCGCCGCTCGGCGACATACCCGCCACGATGATGGCGCTCTTCATGGGACACCCCGAGATAAACTGGAACTACGTCCATAAGGTCAGCGGACGCGAGTTCTCGCTGACGACCGAGGAACTGGTGGAGGCGCTCGAAGACAGAGAACTTCTGCGAACGACGGATGTCGGCCTCTGGATAAGGAACCAGATAGCGGAGTCGCTGGCATATCTGAGAACGGAGAGCGGGCAAGGCGGTTGACGCGGCGGCGTTGCTCGCGTCACCCGCCTCTCTTTATTCCACTGAGGAATGATCGAGACTCTTGCGTTTTTCGAGATCATTGATCTATAATGCGTTTACTGAATAAATTCCTGCGGTGTGCGTGAAACGGATAATGTCTTGAGCCAACGTTCTAACCCCGCGGGGGATTGCTCCGGACCGGCAGAAGCGGCGTATGCTGCGCAAGCTAAGGATCGGGAATCCCCCACTCCTTAGTGGAGCGGGTCAAGACGCCCCGTTCACGGCATCGCGGGACTTATTTAGTCTTTTTCACATCGGGAGACGACATTACAATGGCATTCAACGCCCCTTTCTGGTCGCCGTCACAAGCTTCAGCCATACTCTTCGATTGGGACGGAGTCATTGCGGAAACCCGCCTCGATTTTTCGGCAGTTACAAGAAAATACTATGGGGAACGTCCGGCGATGCTGCTCGAGGACGCTCATACGCTTTCCTGGGATGATCGCGCGTCTTTGTCGCGCGATCTCGAGGATATAGAACTCCTCGGGGCGCAAACCGCGCGAATGATACCGGGCGCGGACGCCGTGCTGGACTGGGTGAAGCGCGCGGGCACGCCGTGGGCCGTCGTCTCCCGCAACTGCAAAAAATCGATACTGAGGGCCGCCGAGGTCATCGGCATGAGTATGCCCGATATAGTCCGTTCGCGCGACGACGGCGACTGTTACAAACCCGATCCCAGGGCTCTTCGTGAAACATGCGAGGCGCTGTCCGTCGCCCCCGCCCAGACGCTTCTCATAGGAGACTACATATACGACATGATGGGAGCGAGACGCGCCGGAATGAGGGGCGCGCTCGTGAGAAATTCCACAGAGCCCGGCTGGGCGCTGTGGCTCGAATGTTACTGCGCTTCAATGGACGAGTTTCATCGCGAGCTGACCTCGCCGCGCGACATCGTGCCGTGGGAGTATCAGGAGACGGCCCGCGAATACGGGGAGGATTTTCTGCGCGGCGCGCACAAACTGACGCTCAGGCTGCCGGAGCGGCGCGAGCCCGGCGTCGACGCCTGGGTCGCGCGCGCGGCGGCGCTCGGCATCGGCGGTTTCGCGGTTCGCGACGCGGTATTCGGTCCGACGATCTGGAAGCAAAACCCATCGCTCGACCCATCGTTCATGGGCTTCGGCATGAGGGCCACGCTGCGCGCTTTCCTCTTGACGAGATGGCCGTTCGCCTCCGTTTACGAGGACGACGGCTCGGCGCTCGACGCGCCCGCAGAGACGCGCGAACTGCCGGATTTCATATCCATGACGATCAAATGACTATGACTAACCATGCCCGACATGCTTGAATTCCCGGACGAAAAGCCTCTTTACGAGACGCCTCTGGCCGAACGGATGAGGCCGCGCGCCCTGAACGAGTACGCCGGTCAGGAGCACATCCTTGGCAAAGGGAAGCCCCTGCGAGCCCTCATCGAGGAGGGGCGCATTCCTAG
>JAITOL010000047.1 GCA_031289955.1 Synergistaceae bacterium | reverse complement strand
GCGAGAGTCAGCGCCGATATCCTGATTCGCTCGCGCGCTTTCGTTATGTCCGACCGGGCATTGCTCACTTCGAGCATTATGTCCTGCCTGAGCTTTTCGTGCGACGCTTCGAGCGTCATCACCTGCGCTTTGGCTATATCCACCCCGGCTTTGGCCGCTCCTCCGTCGACGATGGGAATCGACATGCTCACCCCCGTGTTCCAGCCGCGCTCGAAGTTGAACGTGTCACCGGCGCTGCTGTTGTAGCCTCCCGATAAGGATATCGTCGGCGAATTGGAACGCGCTTCGGACGAGAGAGTCGATCTTCCGGCATCCATCTTGAGAGCCGACGCCCTGTAGTCCGACCTGTTCTCCATCGCGAGCCCCTCGGCGGAGTTTATAGCCTCATCCGGAACGCTCAGGATATTTAGTCCGGAACGCTCGATTTCGAAACCCTCCGATGGGTCGATCCCCACCGCGTTGGCAAGCGACGCTTTTGCGTTGCGGATGTTGGAGGACGCCTCGACGAGCGACATCTGCGCGTTTCCAAGGTCTACTTCGGCCTTGGTGACATCGTACCACGGCTTCGCCCCAGCCTCGTAAAAACCTTTCGCCTGTTCCAGGTGCTGTTCGAAAGCCGCCACAGAGTCCGAACGCTGGCGCTCTATTTCGTAATCGAGCAGGAGCGCGAGGTATGCCGTCTTTACGTTGGACCTTACCGACGACAACGTATGAAGCGCATCCTCCTCAGTGGCCGAAAGGCTCGAACGGGCGGCGTCGACGGAATATTTGCTCCTGTTGGCGTCGTAAAGCTTTATGCTGGCCGTGGTCCCCAGCGAATAGCTGTCGCTCTCGTTAGAGTTCTGTTGGTATCTTCTGGCGGCGGACGCGCTGCCGTCGATCTTCAGCCGGTCGCCGGTTACGCTCGAAGCAAGCCGCCCTCGGGACGACGCCACCGACGCGGCGGCCCCGGCGACGCTCGGGTGACCCTCGGCTATAGCGAGACAGTCCTCCAGGCTGAGCGCCGGAACATCGGCAAAAGCGCGGGAGGCACAGATGGAAACCGCTATCAGGGCCAAAGAGAGAAAACATATTTTGCGCGTCATTCGTAAATTTTTAAACATCACATATCTCACCTCATGCTCGTAATATCGATTGAGATTATATTAGAGCATAGTTATAAACATGGTCATGCGGAAATGTTAAACAAAAGATAAAATAATCGAAAAGTTGCCATTCCGGGCTGCCCCGCTATAATGAAATCGATACGATTTTAGATAGAAACAACTCCAAATAATCCGCAAATTGTGAGGCGTTATATATGAAAACGAGAACTGATTTTGAAAATCGAGGCAGGGGCATGTCCGCTTTTATATTGTTCTCCGTCATGGCCGTCATGTGCGCCGCGCGCGCGTCGGGCGCGGGCGATATCGTCCGCGTCGCGTTCATCGGGGACATCATGGCCCATTCTGAACAGCTGGAGGCGGCGTCAGGGGACAAGGGGTGGAATTTCGCGCCGCAGTTTCGCCGGGTGCTGCCGCTGTTTCGCGGCGCGCTCGTCGTCGGGAACCTCGAGACGGTCTTCGCGGGAGAGGACCCAGGATACGCCGGTTATCCCATGTTCAACACTCCGGACGAGCTCGCGTCGAACCTCCGGGACGCGGGCGTGCGCGTCGTGACGCTCGCGAACAATCACATACTCGACAGAGGCGAGGCGGGCGCCGCCCGCACGATCGAGACGCTCGACAGCGTTGGGATACTCTGGATGGGGCTGGAGGAAAAAGACCAGGAAACGAACGAACCGAGGGTTGTGGATTACGGCGGGCTCAAGTGGGCGTTTTTGAACTACAGCTACGGCAGCAACAACAGTTCGTCCACAAACGCCGCGTCCCGGGACGTGTCGCTCAACAGGATATCGAACGCGACGGTTGCCGAAGGACTCGCGCGCGCCAAGGACGAGAACCCGGACGTCACCGTCGTCTGTTTCCACTGGGGGATGGAGTACGCAACGTCGCCGGCGAAATCCGCGCGGACCTTGGCCGAGCTCTGTTTTAAAAACGGGGCCGATATGGTCATAGGAACCCATCCGCATGTGCTGCAACCGATCGAGATAGCCGAAACGGAGCGAGGAGTGGGGCTCGTCGCCTACTCGCTGGGAAATTTCGTATCGTACCAGCGAACGCGGCCCAGGGAGCGGAGCGTCGTACTGGCGGTCGATGTGAGGAAAAAAGAGGGCGGAGGCTCTGAGATAGCGAGGGTATCCGTGGCGCCGACGTGGGTTTCGTCGCAAAAACCGGGCGGCCGAAGAAGGATCGAGGTCGTCTACTCGGGAACCGGGGGCCCGTTCAACCACGAGGGGCTTCAAGGCGGCATACTCAAGCGCGCGCGCGACACGGGAGCGCGTGTGCTCGACTTCCTTGGAGCTCGGGCAACGCCCGACGCCGAAGGTTTCTACACGCTCTGGGACGAGACATCCGGCGACCTCGGTCCTCGCCCCAGGAGAAAAACCCCCGATTGATCAGCCGGCTATCTTTGTGATGGCTTTGGTGAGATCGTCGCAGACTTCTTTTGTCAGAGTCGCGTCGTCGCTCTCGACGAGCACCCTGATGAGAGGCTCCGTGCCGGAGGGCCGAAGCAGTATGCGCCCCCGCCCCGCGAGCCTCTCATGCGCCTTGTCCGACGCTTCCTTCATCAATGGGGAGGCGAGCACCCGTTCGCGATCCGAAATTTTGAGGTTTTTCAAGCACTGCGGATAACGGGTGAACCTGTCGACGAGCGTGTCGACGTCCTCTCCCAGCTCCGCGCACGATTTCAGGAACATCAGGCCCGTGCATATTCCGTCGCCGGTGGCGACGTGATCCAAAATTATAAGGTGCCCCGACTGCTCCCCGCCGAGAAGCGCTCCGGTCTCCAGCATACTCTCGAGCACGTACCTGTCGCCAACGGGGCAGCGGAACATCGGTATTCCCTCTTCCTTCATCTTCTCCTCCAAAGCCATATTGCTCATGACTGTGGCGACGAGCCCCTTGTCCAGTTTCCCATGCGAGGCCATGTAGCGCCCGATGACCCACAGCATGATGTCGCCATCGATCGGCCTGCCGCGCGAATCGCACATGAGCACCCTGTCCGTGTCCCCGTCGAACGCTATCCCGAGCCTGGCCGAATTCTCCTTGACGATGGCGGCGAGGTGATGCATGTGAATGACGCCCACTCCGTCGTTTATGTTGAGCCCGTCCGCGTCCACGCCGCAGTAGGACACCGACCCGCCCCAGTGCCCGAATATGTCGCGCACTATGCCGGCGGCGGCGCCGTTGGCAGCGTCTATAACGAGCGGCCATTCGCGCGGGCCTATGGATTCGAGTATCCCGCGCAGCCAGTCGAGGTACAGACGTCTCTTGTCGTGAGCGTCGTGCGTGTTTCCTATGGAAGCTCCGGTGGGACGCCAATCGTGGAGCAGATCGTCCCCGAGGTAGCTCTCTATCTCAGCCTCGTCCTCGTCCTTGAGTTTATAGCCCTGGGACGTGAAAAACTTTATGCCGTTGTACTCCGCTGGATTGTGCGACGCGCTTATGACAGCCCCGGCGTCGAACCCTCCGGCGCGAAGGACGCAGCTCAAACCGGGCGTCGGAAACACACCCAGAAGATATATCTCTGCCCCGGCCGACATCATCCCCGAGCGGAGGGCGGATTCTATCATCTCGCCGGATCTTCTCGTATCCCTGCATACGACTATTTTGGGACGCGGAACCCCATGTTCGGTCAAAAACAGCGCGAACGCCCTTCCGAACGACAGCGCCATTTCGGGCGTCATAAGACCGCGGTTCGCGACGTCCCTGACCCCGTCGGTTCCGAACATACATCTGATTTTCTCAGGAGATACCATACGACTACACCTCTCTCGCCGCGAAGTCCGGCTCGACGGATACCTTCATTTATTGACCAATGTTATCGTGGCCTGCTGGGGCTCTATCCTGGTGACGGTTATCCCGCCTTCTATATTTCTTGTCAATATCGGCAGCACGATCTGCGATACGATGACGTTCGTAGCGTCGACGTAGACCTCGAGTGGAGGGCGTTCCGGATCCAGAGCGCCTTGCGGCGCGCCCGGCCGCTCCACTGTGACGCTCGCCGCCGGCGGTGAGACCGTCCAGTTTTTCACGTCGGAAACTCCGTGAAGCATGATCGGTACGCTGAGATATGTCCTCGTCTGTACCGCGTTGCGAAACTCGACCCTGAGATTGACGTGATCGGCGCCGACTATGCTTATGGCGTCGGATGGGGGGTCGAGGGGAATATCGACATCCATATTTTCGGTATGTCCGCTGATATCTATAGCGTTAATAGCGATCTCCGAGACACCGAGCAGAGCGTCCCTCGTGCCCCGTAAAATCACAGTATCCGGGGAGACCGTCACGGATCCTATCTCGAGCCCTCCTCCGGGAACGCCTGTCACATTCACGGTCACCGGCGCCTTCGCCTCCTGGAGCGTCCTCGTGAAATGCGCGATAACGCGCACGTTCGGAGGATCGATGGTCAGGTCGGCCATCTCGCCGTTTTCGTTTACGAGAATGACCGGCAGATCGTTCCCTCCGCCTGTAACCTCCTGCGTCATGCCGCGCGCCTCAGCCCGGCGGACGGCCATCACGGCGGCCTCCGGCCCCTTCACCGTCACCTCCGGAGGAATTATGTCGACGCTCGTCATGGATAAATTTTCCGGCATGCTGTCCCCAAGGACGAGCGACGGGCGCAATTTGCGCTCTATCATTCTGAACAGCTCGAAATCCACCACATTCGGCGAGTAGTTCACAGCCCTCGTTCCGTTCGGAGTGACCAGCTGTATCGGCAGCCTGTATTTACCGGGGCGCAGATCCGCCATGCCGACCGACGCGATGACGTCGCTCACGCTCATGTCGGCAAACGACTCCATTCTGCCTTCGAGCCGCACATCCACGTTTTCCACAGTGTTCGAGATCGTATATCCCTCCGGCATGTCCTGATATTTGAGAGGCACCGTTATATCGCGGGTCGTGAGCGCGGATCTGTCCCATGTGACGAAAAACCACAGGAAGATGGCGAACGCCAGAGACGCCCCCCTCATCAGCCAGCGCGTTCTTGCCGCCTTATCCATGCGCTCTCCCTACCTGTCCGCTCCGGGCCATCCGAGCTCTATCTCCCTGCGGAGACGCTGCAGCAGCCCCTCGTCTTTTTCGTACGGATTGAAATATCTGCGGACGAATCGCAGAAGCTGATCCTCGTTCAGAGGCTTCGAAAGACGTCCTCTGACGGCGAGCGAAACGTGCCCCTGTTCCTCGGAGACGACGAGCGCCTGGGCGTCCGAAACCTCCGTCACGCCGACGGCGGCCCTGTGACGAGTGCCGTACCATCTCGAAATGTCATTGTTGTCGGTGAGCGGCAGATAGCAGGCCGCCGCTATTATGAACTGCCTGTCCATAATGACCGCCCCGTCATGGAGCGGATTGTTCGGCCAGAATATCGAGAGTATGAGCTCGGACGTTATCTCTGCCCTGAGCTGGACGGCGGAGCGCCATATCTCCTTGAGGCCGGTATCCCTCTGAAATATGATCAGGGCGCCTATCCTGTGCTGTTCGAGATACGCTATCGCGTGCACTATGGCTTCCGCATATCCCTCGGACGCGTCGTCGCCCTGGCCCCCGCCGGACAGAAGCCTGCCTCGCCCGATCTCCTCGAGGAGACGGCGCAGCTCCGGCTGAAACACTATGGGGATGGCGATCAGGACAGCGCTCAAAAGCTGGCTCAGGAGCCACGTGATCGTCTTCAGATCGAGCGCCCGGGCCAGCATGCCGAACAGCACGATGACGCACAATCCTCGCACGAGCTGCATGGCCCTCGTATCCACAAAAAACAACAACACCCTGTGAGCGATGAAAGCTATCACCAGGATGTCTATCAGGTCCTGCCATCTGAAGTTGATGAAAGCGGACAAATTATCCCTCCAAGAAATCCGATTCAGGGGCTTCCGCGAAGTTTTCCAAATCGCGCTCGTCTCCGATACCATCTTTGGGAGTCTCGAGGATCATCGGGGTATCCGTGAATCTTTCGTCAAGATACTAACATACCAAATGGAATTACGCCAATTTCTCCTTCGCCGATATGTTCATGACGGTCGGCATCGCTGAAGATCCGCGTACTCAGCCCATTCTCATGCGCCCTTCGTAGACGGCGCCGTGTACTCCGTCCACAGTCACGAGCATTCCGTCTTTCAGCCGTTCGAACGCGTTCTCGATGCCGGACATGCACGGGATCCCCAGCTGAAGAGCGGTCATGGCCGTGAAAGTCGTCATGCCGTGTTCCTCGGTTATGAGCGCGGAGGCTTTTTTCATCGAGGGCAGATATTCCGCGTCAGATTTTCTGACGACCAGGACGTTGCCCTCCTTCATCTTATTCTCCGCCTCCGCGGCGCTTCCGGCTATACAGATGAAACCGGCTGCCTCGCGCTTTACGAGAGACGGCGATTGAAACAGCACCCTGCCGACCGTCTGCACGAGCACCATGTTAGTGGTGCCGGAGACGAACACCGGGAAACCGGTCGTTATGACGACGGTATCTCCCTCGGATACGTAGTTGTACTTCAGGATGGACGCTATCGCCGCGTCCACGGCGTTCTCCGCCGAGCCGTGCTCATCGGAGAGCAGCGGCTTGACCCCCCACATGAGCGCCAAAGCCCTCCACGTGGAGCGAAGCGGCGTGGACGCTATTATAGTCGAGTTCGGCCTGTATTTGCTCACCATGGCGGCAGTGCTGCCGCTTCTCGTGAGCGAAATGACGGCGGACGCGCCAAGCTCCTCCGCGACACGCATGGCGCTGTGGCTTACGGAGTCGGCCGTGTTGAGGGTATTCGGCGTCTCCCGCGGCGCGTAGTATCTGTTGCGGCACTCCTTTTCGGTGCTGATCACTATCCTGTCCATCATCTGGACCGCTTCCACCGGATATTTGCCGCCGGCGGTCTCCCCGGAGAGCATCACGGCGTCCGCGCCGTCCAGCACAGCGTTCGCCACGTCGCTCGCCTCGGCCCTCGTGGGGCGAGGGTTCCGTATCATGGAGTCGAGCATCTGGGTGGCCACTATGACCGGCTTGCCGCGACTGCGGCATAGCTCTATTATCTTCTTTTGCACGATAGGGACAAGCTCCGTAGGCATCTCGACCCCCAGGTCTCCCCGGGCCACCATCACGGCGTCGACCACCTGGATTATCTCCTGGATGTTCTGGACGCTCTGGAGCGTCTCGATCTTCGCCATGATGTTTATCTTCTTGTCATGGCCTCCGTGGGATTCGACGACGCTCCGAACCTGCATTATGTCCTCGCGCTTCCGGACGAACGAGACGGCGATGTAGTCCATGTCATGGTCGAGCCCCCACTTGATGTCCTCTATGTCCTTCCCGGTGAGGGTCGGGACGGAGAGCTCGGCGCCTGGCACGTTGACGCCCTTGTGCTCGCCCAAGTCCCCGCCGACGAGCGTTTTGCATACGATCTTGGAGGGCTCTATCTTCTCCGCCCTGAGGTGGATGGAGCCGTCGTCGATGTATATGTCCTGGCCGATGTTGATCTCCCCGGGCAGATCCTTGTAGCTTATGGAGACAATCTCGGCGTTCCCGACACATTCATCGGTGGTGAGGGTGAAAATTCCATCGGTCGGGACGTTCACGACACTGTGATCCTCCAGAAGGCCGGTGCGAATCTCGGGCCCCTTCGTATCGAGTATCGTGGCTATCGGCGGTATTCCCTCGCCCTCTATCTTGCGAACCATATCGAGCATGCGCCCATGCCCCTCGTAGTCGCCGTGGCTGAAGTTGAAGCGGGCGACGTTCATGCCGGAGGCGACGAGCTTTCTCAGCTTGTCTATATCCCCACATGCCGGACCCAGCGTGCATACGATCTTGACTTTTCTCATTGCTTTATCTCCTCCCGCTTTGAATGATTACGTGTCCGGAATAGATCGTGACCCCGCCTCTCATTCCACGACGAAAGCCCTCCCCCCGGATAGAGAACTGATCCGCTCCACTAAATTAGGCGCCATCGATACTTTGATGGATCTTATCTTAAGCAGCGCCAGCTCATCCTGCGTGCGTAAATCCAGCAGAACCGTCAAATTTCCCGGAAATTTTTTAAGTTCGGAGTGGAGGGAAGCGTAAAAATCATCAGGAAGGCCGTCGGAGGAGACCTGTATCCTGACGGCCGGAGAACGGCGGGATCGAACCTCAGTAAGAGGTTCGATGGTGTCGATGATGATGGAGATGCTGCCTTCGTTTTTAATGTTTCCGGTTATCAGGTACGGTTCGCCGGCGACCAGCAGAGGCTTGACGTTCGGCCATTGCCGCGAATAGCAGACGGCCTCGACGGAGGCGTCCGAATCCTCGAACGTCAGAATGCCGAACGGCTCGCCCCTCTGTTTCGATATCTTTTCTTTGTAACCCGCGAGAAGCCCTATGACCGTCGGCGACACCTGTTCGTTTCTCCAGTATTCGAGGTCGCGGATGCCGCACGTCGCGTACTTCGCCTCGTCCGCCCTGTAGTCGTCGTAAGGATGCCCCGAGATATATATGCCGACCGCCTCGTGCTCCATCTCGAGCAGGCGCCTCGGCTCAAACTCCGGCGCCTCCGGCATCCTGGGCTCGTCGTCGGCGTCGTCATCCCCAAAAAGAGACTGCTGTCCGGAGCACTCGTCTTTTCTCGACGCGACCTCGAGCATGGACGGCAGCGCGTCCAGCAGCCTCCGCCGGTTTGATTCGACCTCCGAGAACGCGCCCGACTTTATCATGTTCTCTATCACTCCTTTGTTGACCGTCCTGAGATCGACCCTCGTCATAAAATCCCAGAGGGATTTGAACGGGCTCCCCTCCCTGGCCTTGAGGATGCTTTCAACGGCGGCGGCGCCCGTTTTGGCTACGGCGGACAATCCGAAGAGGATCACTCCGTCCGATACGGTAAAAGCCTCGCCGGACTTGTTTATGTCCGGGGCCGATATTTCGTACCCGAGTCCGCGAACCTCGCTTATATACCGGCCGAGGACGTCCATTTTCGAGCCGACTAGCGCCGACAGATACGATGCCAGAAACTCCGCCCCATAGTGGCATTTGAGGTAGGCCGTTTGATACGATATCAGAGCGTAGGCCGCGCTGTGGGACTTGTTGAAGCCATAACCGGCGAATTTCTCTATTATATCGAATATCTCGGACGCTTTCGCCTCGGGAACATCCTTTCTCTTCGCGCCATCCACGAACTTGGCGCGCTGCTCCATCATGACCGAGACTTTTTTCTTTCCCATCGCGCGCCGGAGCAGATCCGCCTCTCCGAGCGTGAACCCGGCGAGACGCGCCGCGCACTGCATGACCTGCTCCTGATACAGGATTACCCCATATGTCTCGGAAAGCGCTTCGGCCAGCAGAGGATGAGGATATTCGACCTTCTCCCGGCCGTGTTTGCGCTCCACGTACTGGTCGGCCATGCCGCTCTCCAGGGGACCGGGCCTGAAAAGAGCCATGAGCGCCACAAGATCCTCGTACCTGTCCGGCTTGAGACGGCGTATGAGGTCTCTCATGCCGGACGATTCAAGCTGAAATACGCCAAGAGTGTCCGCGGACTTCAGCATCTCGAATGTGTCGTGGTCGTCCATTGGGATCGAGTCGAGGTCGAGCTGCCCGCGTCCGCTCAATTCTATGTTCCCAAGAGCCCCCTCTATTATCGAGAGGGTGCGAAGGCCCAAAAAGTCCATCTTTACAAGGCCGAGCTTCTCCACCGGCTCCATTGAGTATTGAGTCACTATAGAGTTTCCTATCCGCGTCACCGGAACCATGTCGCTCGTGGGCTTCGGGGTTATGACTATCCCGGCGGCGTGCTGCGAACAGTGCCGCGCGAGGCCCTCGATGCAGCTCGCCGTATCGAGCAGTTTGCGGATTTCCGGATTCGATTCGTGGAGAGCTTTGAGCTCGGGAACCTTGTCCAGCGCCTCCGGGATGCTCTTTATGCCCGATTTTATGGGCTCCGGGATGAGCTTGGCGACGCGGTCGACTTCCGCGTAAAGTATGCCCATGGCCCGCCCTACGTCCTTCACCGCCTGCTTGCTCATCATGCGTCCGAACGTTATTATCTGGGAGACGTGATCCGCCCCGTATTTTCTCACTATATAGGCTATCACTTCGTCGCGCTGTTTGTCCGAGATGTCGGTGTCGATATCGGGCATCGATATTCTCTCGGGGTTCAGGAAGCGTTCGAAGAGCAGGCCGTGTTTTATGGGGTCGAGCTCGGTTATCTTGAGAGCCCACGCCACTAGAGAACCGGCGGCCGAACCGCGTCCCGGGCCTATGGGAATGCCGTTGTCCTTCGCGTAACATATTATGTCCGATACTATGCAGAAATACCCCGGAAAACCCATCTGCTCTATCACGCCGAGCTCATATTCGAGCCTCCGCCTGTACTCGTCCGAGATCTCCCCGCCCTTGAGCCTTACGGAGAGCCCCTCCCAGGCCATATTCCTGAGATGGGTCTCCAGAGTCTCCCCCTCCGGTATGGCAAAATCCGGCAGATAGTAATGGCCGAACTCGAGCTTGACGGAACACCGTTCCGCTATTCCGACGGTATTCGTGAGGGACTCCGGCGTTTCCGCCCCGAAAATGGCCCACATCTCGTCGGGAGACCTGAAATAGTAATCGTCGCCGGTAAAACGATACCGTTTCGGGTCGTCCACAGTGCTCTGTGTCTGCACACAGAGCAGGACGTCGTGCCAGGCGGCGTCCGAGCGTTTCGTATAGTGGGAGTCGTTCGTCGCGACGAGGGGAAATCCGTGGCGGCGCGACATATCTATGAGCGTTTTGTTCACGAGTGCCTGGGCCGGGATCGAGTTGCCCTGTATTTCGAGGAAGAAATTTTCCGGCCCCATTATATCCCTGTAGAGCATGGCGCGGCTCAACGCCCCGTCCGTGTCTCCGGCCATGATGAGGCCCGGTATCTCGCCGCCAAGGCACGCGGACGAGGCGATGACGCCCTTGCTGTAGCGCGACAGCAGGTCGTGGTCTATTCGGGGCTTATAGTAAAATCCGTCCGTGCACGCAATGGAGACCATGGTCGCGAGATTGTGATAGCCCTCGTCGTTTTCGGCCAGAAGCACGAGATGGAACTGTTCCTTGCCGTCGCGGCACGTATGCCCGCTCGGCGCCACGTAAACCTCGCATCCGAGTATCGGCTTCACCTCGTTATTTTTGCACTCGTTGTAAAACTCCACACAACCGTACATCACTCCGTGGTCGGTGAGGGCGACTGCCCCCATGCCCATCTCGGACGCGGTTTTGGCAAGATCCCTGCATCTGCTCGCGCCGTCCAAAAGACTGTATTCGCTGTGTACGTGCAGATGCGCGAACGGTTTATCCGATTTGTTCATCTTCAATATCTCCCGTTTCAGTCGATTCTTCCGTGTCGAGTCGCCTCGACATCAATATGTCCGCTCCCATGCGTACCGATATGGCCTCCGCCGAAGACGGAGGCGCCGCCGCGCGGGCCGGCGCTTCGCGGGAAACGGCGGATTTCGCCTCGGGCGGCTCTCCGAGAACGGCCTCAGATGGTTCGAAACCGAACGCGCGTTCGAGCGCGGCCCTCGCGCGAGGGCCGGCGAGGAGGGCCGCCGCGGCGTGAGGCGCGTCCGCCAGGTCGAGCGACATCGAATTTTCCGAGCGATACACCCGAGCGTGTATCAGAGCCGCCGCCAGCGGCAGATCTTCTTTCATGAGGCGGACTATCACATCCGGCAGGTCTCCCGTGTCTCCCGCCTCGCCGGAGGATTGAAACGCGACCGCCGGCGGCGGGGTAACGTGTTTCAGTACGGGGACGTCGCCGCGGGCCGCCGTAATAACCGCTTCGCGCTTGCGGGGTTTCGGAGCGGGCGCCTCGCGGGGAGGGGCCTCCGGAACGTCCATAGTGGCCGCCAGCAGTTCGAAGAGCAGCAGGCCGGAGAATACGTCGTTCTTGAGCCCAAACCTCGCCCGGGGAAAGAGCGACGCGCACGCCAT
>JAITOL010000043.1 GCA_031289955.1 Synergistaceae bacterium | reverse complement strand
AGCCGACCAGAGGGGCGAGTAAAGGCGCAAGATCGAGTTAAACACAACCCCCGGGCAAAACCCGGGGGGTGTGTGTTATTTATTTATTACTTTGCGCTCAGCGCCGCCATGGTTATATAGTTATATGGCTGGTTGAAGTGTGGCAGGAAAAAGATGTCGAGCAGCGCGAGCTTTTCGATAGTGACCTTCTCCTCGATAGCGAGCGAAAACATGTGAATCCCCATGGAGACGTCATAATGGGAGGCCATCTGCGCCCCGAGGATGCGGCGGGATTTTTTGTCATAGACGACGCGCAGCTTCACCTTGCCATTCTCTCCATCTATGAAGGCTGGTTTCTGGAGATCCTCATAGTCGGTATAGACGGGGTCGAAACCGGCTTTCTTGGCTGCCGCCACATTGAGGCCGGTCGAGACCATCTTGAAGCCAAAGATGCAGATTCCGTTGGAACCCTGCACACCGCCGGATTCGAGAGGCGTCCCGCCTACGTTGTGGCCTGCCACTATGCCGCTTCTCACAGCGTTGGTCGCAAGGGCTATGTAGGCCGGGCCGCCTATCGCGTTGCTCCACACTGTCGCGCAATCGCCGACGGCGTAAACATTGGGGTCGCTGGTCTGCTGATGGAGGTCAACCTGGTAGGAGCCGTTGGGAAATAGTTTGAGGTGGTCCTTCCCGAGCGCGTTATTTGGACGGAAACCGATGGACATTATCACGAGTTCGACGTCATAACTTCCCTTGTCGCTCACCACGCCGGTTACTTTGTCGGAGCCCTCTATGGCCTTCAGCATCTCTCCAAAGTGAAGCTCCACGCCGTTGTCGGCGAGATTTTTATCCATATCGTCCGTGAACCACGAATCGTAATAGGTGACGAGGCTGGTTGGCGCCGCCTCAAATAGCAGGACCTTCTTGCCCCTGCGTTTTACCGCCTCGGCAATCTCGACTCCAATGTAGCCGGCGCCGATTACGGCCACTTTTTTGACGCCTGGATCGTCGAGAGCCTTGTTGACAGCCTCTCCGTCCTGGAACAGCTTGACGAAATGAACGTTCTTCAGATTGGTTCCGGGAATTTTTGGCTCGATGGGCAGAGATCCAGTGGCAAGTATGAGCTTGTCATAGCTCTCCTTGATCTCGGCGCCGTCCTTGCCCTTTGCGTAAACTGTTTTGCCGGCAAAATCGATGCGCTCCACCGAGGTCTCCATCCTCACTTCCGCTCCCTTGTCGGTCAATATCTTGGCGGAGGAGTAGAAGAGGCCCTTCGTGTCGGTGATCTGCTTTCCAATCCAAAGGGCGGTGCCGCAGCCCAGATAGCTTATGTTCGAGTTGCTGTCAAAGATTGTGAGCTTATTGCCTGGGTACTGGTCGAGGATGGTGTTTGCCGCTGCTGTCCCTGCGTGGTTTGCTCCGATTAGCACAATTTTACTCATGACTGTCACCCCTTTTTTAGTTTATAACCATTCCAAATATGACTACGGGGATGATTATATACTCCAATAATGGGAATGTCGATCAGTCAAAACCATGAGACCTCACGGAAATTTTGATTATTTTTTCACTATTTTCCCCTACTCTTTAAGGCGTTCTGCTATAGCGTCGTAAGCCAGGCTGTCCATCTGGCACTTGAGCCAGGCGACAAGCTCTCCGTTTGAGTCGTAATCGTAACTATCCAGCTCTTCTATTATCTCCTCCATTTGTGAAGTTTTTAAGTTGACGGCCGCAGCCAGCATTTTCTCGAGGAGCGAACTGTCGGGAAAGGGCTTGCGATTCTTTTTATTCTTTTTGACGGCCGCGTCGTCCTTCGTTCTCAGCAAAGAATCCAAATCCGAGAGCAGAGCTTCGGCCTGTTCGAGAAACGCGGCGTTGGCGGCCGACACCTTTTCAAAATCTCCGGATTTCGCCGCGCGTTCGAGAACCTCCGCCTGCCTGGCAATCTCGTCCGCGCAGATTCCAAGGGATGAACCTTTTAAGCCGTGGACCGTGATCGCATATTCTTTAAGCGCGGCCTCGGACGGCTTCCTCAGCTTTTCGATCAGCGCGGGGGTGTTGGCCGCGTATGAGCGCAGAATCTGTAAATATAACGCCTCTTCGCCGTAACGCCGGATACCCGCTTCGATATCGACCCCATCGAGCATGGCGCCGGTCATCCCGCCTTCGCCTCGAGGCATGATCTCCCGCGGTTTTTCGCCGCTCTCCGGGCATGCCGAGCGAGGCACCCATTTATTGAGTTCCAGGTCCAGCCGCAGGAGGTCTATGGGCTTCGATATAAAACCATTGAAGCCGTTGCTTAGGAACATCTCCTCGCTTCCGGAGAGGGCGTTCGCCGTGAGTGCCACTATCGGAACCGTCCTGGCATACTCGTGGTCCATTCGGCGTATTACGCGGGTCGCCTCGATTCCGTCCATCTCAGGCATCATGTGGTCCATGAATATCACGTCGTATCTGCTGACGTCAACCTCTCCCCGGCAAATCACGCGAATTTTTTCTATCGCCTCCATTCCGCTCGACGTGCAGTCTACGGACAGGCCGTAAGGAATCATAAATCCCCTGGCGACGTCGAGGTTGGTCGCGACGTCGTCCACTACCAGCACCCTGCCGCCAGGCATATATGCCCGGACAAAATTTTTGTCGCGCTCGCCATGCCTTTGACCGCTATTGGCAAAACGGAATTTTTTCAGGTCATTCGCAGCTTCATGTCCGATTGGGGTTTCGTCCGCTATTTTCAGGGGGACGACTGCCCGGAAGCTGCTGCCGACCCCATGCTGACTCTCGACCGAGATTCCGCCGCCCATCATCTCGACCAGCCCCTTTGTTATGGACAGGCCAAGCCCAGTGCCTTCGATGTGCCTGTTTGCCTTGGCGTCGAGCTGTGTATATTCTGAAAACAACTTACTCATATCCTCTTCTTTTATTCCAATGCCCGTATCGGTAACGGTAAAATTCATCACGGCGTCGTCGCCCATGCGCAGCCAGCCAATTTTAAGGGTCACTTTTCCCTTCTTGGTATATTTGAAGGCATTGGAGAGCAAATTATTCAATATCTGCTTCACGCGAAGCTCGTCGCCATACAGGCTCAGCGGAATACTCTCGTCTATCTCAAGTTCGAACGTTATGTTTTTCGGGCCAATGCGCGTGGCGTTGAGCTGCACAGTGTCATTGAGCAGGGCGAGAACGCTGAAATCCACAGGAACCATTTCCAGCCCGCCCGCCTCTATCTTGGAGATATCCAGAATGTCATTCACGATCCCAAGCAGGACAGCGCCAGAGCTGTATATCTTTTCGAGATTGTCGAGAATGTGCCCCGGCAGTTCCTCGCTGAGGACAATCTCAGAGAGCCCTATTATGGCGTTCAGCGGGGTTCTGATCTCATGGCTCATGGTAGCGAGAAAAGCGCTTTTGGATCTGGATGCGGCCTCGGCCACTATCTTGGCTTCGAGCAAGTCGGCCTGTCTCTGTTCGAGCTGCACAACCATGGAGTTGAACGCCTCGGCGAAATCCCCCATGAATATGACGCGCTGTTTGTAGTCACCATGCGCGACCTGTTGTGTCTGCCATGCCAGATGCTTCAGGGAAGCGTACAGCGCCTTCAGCGGCGCCGCCGTCTCGTTTTCCGACGACGGGAGGCTGTATTTCAAATCCCCTTTGGAGAGCGCGTTAGCCAGATCCCGAGTCTCCAGCACGCATTCACGAAAATATAACATGGCCCGCCCCAGGTCACGGAACCCCTCCGGCAAGGCATCCGCGTCCAGTTCCGCCTGAGCCGGTTTATACATTACATCGCGCAAATAGTTGAATAAAATCTCAGCAACAGGGTCCGTGATTACAGCCTCCCCGCGGCGCGCGAATATCGTATTATCTGTCAGCCGCTCAGCTGCGACGCCATCTCGGCGAACTTACACTGACAACACTCGAACGCTTCCACGACTCTTGGATCGAATTGACTGCCTTTCCCTTCCATTATAATGCTGTAAGCATCCTCGTGACTCATCCCTTTTCGGTAAACCCTGTCGTCGACGAGCGCGTCATAAACGTCGGCCACAGCCATAATCCTGCCGCAAAGAGGTATGTTTTCACCGGCAAGCCCCTTTGGGTATCCCATCCCATCGTATCTCTCGTGATGGGAGGCCGCTATCAAACAAGCGTAGCGCAGATATGTCTGGGTAGGCGTTCTCTTGAACATGATCTCCAGAATTTCAGCGCCTATCTCGGCGTGTTTTTTCATGACAGCGAACTCTTCGTCGTCCAGCCTGCCCGGTTTCAGGAGAATTTTATCGCTGATGGAGATTTTTCCGATATCGTGAAGGGGCGCCGCCCGAAGCGCCATTTCGAGCGCTGCGTCGGATAGCTCGCTTTTAAAGAAACCGCGGGAAAACAGCTCGCGCTCCAGCAGCTCCACGTATTTGCTCGTCCGCACGACATGCCCTCCGGTGTTCTGATCCCTGCACTCTATCAAATCGGCTATCGACGTTGAAAGGCTGTCAGCCATTTTCTTGACCGAGTCCGCAAGATATGATTGGTATGACGCTATGTTCAGGTGAAGGTCCAGCCTGTGGAGCAGGATGTTCCTCCCAACCGGCTTCTTGATGAAATCGACCGCGCCCGATACTAGTCCCCTGATCTCCGCCTCCACATCTCTGTTGCCTGTGAGGAATATAATCGGGATATGGTTCAGCAGCGGATTTTCCTTCAGCTTCGCGATAGTTTCAAAACCGTTCATGTCCGGCATTTCGACGTCCAGCAGGATCAGGTCCGGCGCTTGCCCGGCGCAGAAGTCGAGCGCCTGGGCGCCGGAAGTCGCGAGGGAGTAGTCGTAAATGCCGGACATTATCACGCTTATGCCCTTCAGACTCGAAATGTTGTCGTCGACGGCCAGCACCTTTTTTTTGACGGCGCCGGGAGCGGTGGGTTTAGCCTTGTACTTGGGGCGCCGTTTCATCGGTCCCCCCGACATGCCCTTCAGCGCCTTGAACGCCTCCACTACGATAGGGTCGAACTCTGTTCCGCTTCCGCTTTCAATTACATCGCAAGCCTCGTCATAGCTCAGGGCCGGCCGGTAATTCCGCTCCGTCATGCACGCGTCGAATACGTTCGCCACGGACATCAGACGGCAGCAGAGCGGAATGTCATTGCCCTTCAGGCCATACGGATACCCTTTTCCGTCAAACCGCTCATGATGCCCCTCCGCCATGAGCTTGGCCAGGATGAAATAACACTGCGAGGGAGTGCGCTTATGAATGTTTTCGAGAACTTTGGCGCCGATGATCGTGTGAAGTTTTACCTCTTCATACTCGTCCTTCGTGAGTTTGCCGTTTTTTTGAAGGATGACATCGCTGACTCCGATTTTTCCAATGTCATGAAAGGGAGTGGCCCGCACCATCAGTTCAAGGGACTCCTCCGAGAGTTCCCCAGGAAACGCCCCTCTGTCGAGCAGCTCGCGCCCCAGCTTCTCCAGATAGTTCCTCGTTCGCAAAACGTGCTGCCCCGTGTTGCTGTCCTTTCGCTCGACGAGGTCCGCAAAAGAAACCATGACGCTGTTTTCCAGATCTCTCATCGCGTTATTGAGATTTGTCTGATACTCGTGCAGCTTGAGATGAAGTTCTATCCTGTGAATCAATATATTTTTATCGACAGGTTTTGTGATAAAATCCCTTGCGCCAAGCTCGAGCGCCCTGATCTCCGTCTCTTCGTCGATGTTTCCGGTGAGAAACACAACCGGGATGTCCTCCATGCCCTGTATGCTCTTTAATGCGCCGATTGTCTCGAAACCATTCATTTCGGGCATATCCACATCCAACAGGACGAGGTCCGGCTTCTCCCGTCCGCAAAAGGCCAGCGCGTCTTTTCCGGATTTCACGAGCGAAAATTCGTAATCACCGGAAAGGTGCGCCCCAACTTGTTTTAGGCTCGATATATTGTCGTCGACGACCAGAATTTGTCTCGTGTCCCTCTCCCCCGCCAGGCCATCAATTCAGCAATATCAAAAAAACAAACATACTTAACCAATGGATACTTTACAATTAAATGATTATATCATAACCTATGCAATAGCCAAGAGCCGGAGGTTTTTGCTATAATTATTGCAGTTCGTTTTCTCGGAAGGGCGCGATTCTGATGATAGGCATGAAAATAGGGGCCGTCATAATCTTTATAATTTTGGCTGTTTCAGGCGTCATCAGAATAAACACGTCAAGGGCAAAACGCGCGGTTTGGGGTTCCCCAATAACGATAGCGATTCTTTCAGCCGCCTTGGTAATCGGCATTATCAGTTGGTTGATGGACTGGTTGACAAAATAGCAAAAATGAATCTCATTGCGAAAGGCGCGTGACGACATGTGCCTCTCGGGATAATGACGGAGGCGATTATCGTGTCGGATTTGCCGCCATGGGAGCAGGAGGAAGAATCACAGTGGCAGACAAAATACAGGGGTAATAATTATAAGGGGGGCACGTCAATGATCGTCGCAACGACTTCCGGCATAGAGGGCAGAAAAATATCGAGCTACAGGGGGATCGTATCCGGGGAGGTCATCATCGGAATCAATTTCCTGAAGGACATAATGGCCAGCCTGACAAATTTTTTCGGCGGCCGCTCAGGCGCGTATGAAAACGACCTGATAAAAGCGCGCGAAGAAGCCCTGCTGGAGATGCAGGAGCACGCGGCGCAACTTGGCGCAAACGCCGTGATTGGAGTCGACGTAAAATACGTGAGCATAATGATGGGAAACACAAGCATGCTCATGGTCGCTTCGTCTGGAACCGCGGTAACTTTGGAGTGACCCATAATAAAAGTATAAAATCATAGTGGTATAAATTCTCAGGACAGGGTGACTTTGCCGAAACTGTATTTTAATTGCCTCAGTTCCGAAACCGTAGGCAACCTGAGATCCGCGTCAATACCAAATGCGTTCAGGATCAAACGCAAATCATCGTTTGGTTTCGTGAGTCGGTAGTAACCGGCTTCGACAAACTCCTGGCGCAGTTTCTCCCGCAGGCTTCCACCCTCGCGGAAGAACTACTGGATAATCGGTCTCATTTCTTGCAAAAGATTTATTTCATCTGTTCCGATCATGTCTAACTGCTCCAGCGTAGCAAGCTCGATATCGTAGTTGGCTTGCAGATTCAACCAAAATACTGCATCAATGCCAAGTGCGGTTTCCAGTGCCATGGCAAATTTAG
>JAITOL010000203.1 GCA_031289955.1 Synergistaceae bacterium | reverse complement strand
CGGCTGCCAAATCCAGGCCGCCGATGCCTGAGAAAAGCGATAAGGCGTTCATGTTGGATTCCTGCCTGAACTTCGCGGTTCATCATGGCTTGGCATATTGAACAGGGGACTGAATCGATTGGAGGTTTGCGTTCTCATCTCGGGGCCAATGAATTGCCCGTGCCTCTCAATAAGTTTTTTCTTTTCCAGAGACCTCAAAACTTTCCGAGTGTGCCTCGGGGTAATCCCGCACAGCAAGGCGGGCGCCTTCGTCTCCACGCTGGCTTCCGTGTTGCTGAAAGCGCAGCCCGCAAGGATTTCGCAAAGCCTTCGTTCAGCCCTGTTGAGTTCGGCTTCGCCGGACAATTTTCCGAGATCGGACGTACCGCTCAGTTTTGGGTATGCCTCAGTCATTCTCCGCCGCCTCGCAGTTGGTCTCGTATCTCACACGATTGGCAAGCCACTTGTCCAGTTCCTCGATGGGATACCGGATGCAGCGCCTCGTGTCCCGCGTGAATTTCGGCCCGCGCATATGGCCGCCGGCTCTGCCGTAAATCCGGCATTTTTTCAGGAAAGACCTGGAATGCCCGATGTAAATGGCGGCCTCCGCTTCCGTTAGCTCTTTTGTCAGCAGCGCGAACGGCGGGCGTTTGATTTTTTTGTTGTCTCCGAGCAGTTTGACGGTGATCTCGGAAACGAACGCTTCCAGTTCGGCCCTGCCGCTGACGACCGGAATTTCTCCGACGACCCTGAGACGCCCGCGCTCGACAAATACCCGTACCGCGCTTTCCTCCGGTATCAGCACGGTATGATTGGACTGTTCCTGTGCCGATTTCGGCATAAGAATCGCCTCCCATGAAAAGATTTGTTACAGAGCTTGTTATAAAAGCGACGGGAGGCGGCGTTGATAAAAAATATGAGTTCTCACAAATCCCTGAGAGTTTCTGCGGGAGAAAAAAGTGCGTTTTACTATTCCAGAAGAGGCATGGCATGAGGCTCCGAAGGTTTTTGTGCGTGGTCATGGAGGAAAAACAGGAGGAAAAAATATTCTCACTGGCAGTGAGAGGCCGAGCTTTCACAGCCAGTGAGAGTTTCAGCGGAACAAGCACAGAACAAAGCATTAAATTTTCGTTTGGAAAAGATAAGGCAGGGAGAGTTTCTGGACAGAGTAAAAGGGGAGTAAATGAATTTGGCTGGCTGAAATAAGGCTAAAGGCAAGCGGTCGGTTCGTCGAAGGAGGAAAAAAAGGAGTCTAAAATTTTTGGAGGAAATATGGAGGAAAAAAATTAAAAGGGTTCAGGGGAAAAATCCCCTGAACCCTTGGTATATCTTGGAGCGGAAGACGGGATTTGGACCCGCGACCCCAACCTTGGCAAGGTTGTGCTCTACCCCTGAGCTACTTCCGCGTTTTCTGAGTTGTACTGGTGGCGGGACCCAGAATTGAACTGGGGACACACGGATTTTCAGTCCGTTGCTCTACCTACTGAGCTATCCCGCCATTATTTTTTTAAAAGTGGCGGAGCTGACGGGACTTGAACCCGCGACCTCCGGCGTGACAGGCCGGCGCTCTAACCAAATTGAGCTACAGCTCCACTTTTTTGCGAAAAACGGGCGCTCTGTGGTGGGCGGAATAGGTTTCGAACCTACGACCCCCTGCTTGTAAGGCAGGTGCTCTCCCACTGAGCTATCCGCCCCCGGTCAACGCAAGGGCAAGTATACTCCAGCCCTTTATTGCGTGTCAACCCTTTTTTTAACGTCAAGCGTGGAATTTATTTGAATTTATTTGAGGGCTTTTACGCTCTTTACAACTTCTTCCGTAAGATCCACGCCGCCGTAGAATATATATACCCTGTCGAGGACTATGCTGACGCCCTTTGACTTGGCGACCGTCTCTATGACCTTGTTTATCTGATCGGTTATGGGGTTCATCACCCGCAACTCCTCGCGTCCGCTCTCTCTGCGGGCCAGGTCGATTATTTCCATTCTTTTGTTCGCGTCGGATTCCTTTTCCGCCGCGGCTCTGGCCTCTTCCGTCTTTTTCGTTATGAAGTCGTCAACCTGTTTTTGCGACTCATCATACTTGGGATGAGAGACAAGAACCAGTTGTGTGTCGATAAACCCTATCTTATCGGATGCGGCATAAACCGCTGCCGATGACATGTTCATTATTAACATGGCCGCCACAAATATGGCAAACGTTTTTTTGAATAACAAAATATCTCCTCCTCGCCAAACCAATAGGCTCACAACCCAAATATTATCTCAACAAAAAATTACTCATGTCGAAACGTTTCGATTTTACAACTTGAATTATTCGTTGTCCAGTGTGGGTTTCACAATTGCGGCCTGTTTTCTGTCCCCGCGCGTCCGGAATTGAAGCATCGCTCTCTGGGCCGCGCGGTCTTTTGTGTCCCTCGCTGCATACACGGGTTTATCCGTAAATGGGTCGAGGCCGGTGTGGTACATACATGTCGCCAGCGTCCCGGGGGTTGGGGTGAACTCCTGAACCTGTTCGGGGTACAAATGTTCTCTTTTCATAAAATCCGCCAAATTTTTAGCTTCTTTCATACCGCATCCGGGATGCGACGACATGAAATATGGCACGAGAAACTGTTTTTTCCCCAGCAGGCCGTTTATTTCCCGGAAGATTTTTATAAATTCTCTCGTGATGTCCGGCGGCGATTTTCTCATACATTTAAGAACTTCGGGGTCCGAATGTTCCGGCGCTATTTTGAGCTGTCCGCTCACGTGATTCAGGCAGAGCTCCTCCAGAAACGCCCTTCCGTCGGGGTCGGCAAGTATGTAGTCGATCCTGAGTCCCGACCGGACAAATACTTTCCTTACGCCTTTCACGTTGGATACCGCGCGCAGAACTGCCAGATAGTCGGCGTGGGAGACGCGGAGTTTTTTGCAAAAAGATGGGAACACGCACGACCTTCCCCTGCACGCTCCATCCGTCAGGCTCTTTGAGCACTGGGGTATTCTGAAATTTGCGGTCGGACCGCCGACGTCGTGGATATATCCCTTGAAATCCGGATCGCGCGCCAGCATACTGGCTTCTCTCACTATGCTCTCCCCGCTTCGCGCCTGAATTACCCTTCCCTGGTGCAGCGTGATCGCGCAGAATGCGCACCCCCCAAAACATCCACGGTGGCTCGTGATGCTGAAGCTCACCTCCTCCAACGCGGGTATTTTGTTGTCATTGTAAATCGGATGCGGCTTTCTCGTATATGGCAGGGAATAAACGGCGTCCAGTTCTCCGGTCGCGAGCGGAGGAGCGGGCGGGTTCTGCACGACGAGCCACGCCCCTTGATCCTGAACAACGGCGCGTCCCGAAGCGAAGTTCTGCTCTTCGTAAAATACCCTGAATGCCTCGGCAAAGGCTTTTTTATCGGCTTTTACCTCGTCGAACGACGGTATCCGAACAAAATCCCCTCTCCCCGCGTCCATGACGGAGTGAGTTTTCCAGCATGTTCCGGGGATATCGTGAATATCGCGCACCTGCGCTCCATCTCCAAGCGCGCGAGCCATTAGCTCGAGCTGCGGTTCAGCCATGCCGTATATCAGGAGATCGGCCCTGCTGTCCGCGAGTATCGAGCGCCTGACCTCGTTCGCCCAGTAGTCATAATGGGCCATGCGGCGCAGGCTCGCCTCTATGCCGCCTATTATGAGCGGTATGTCGCCCCATATTTCCCTGATCCTGTTGCAGTATGCTATGGTTGCCCTGTCCGGTCTGCGGCGGGGTTTTCCGTCGGGCGAATATGAGTCTCGCGCGCGTCTTTTGCCGGGTGACGAATAATTCGAGAGCATGGAGTCGAGATTGCCGGCCGATACCATCACGCCAAGCCTCGGCCTTCCCATCGCCGTAAAATCATCCCTGGCGCGCCAGTCGGGCTGGGCGACTATTCCAACCCTGTACCCCAGCGATTCGAGCACTCGCGATACAACAGCGGTTCCGAACGAGGGATGATCCACGTACGCGTCGCCGGTTACGCAGAGAAAATCCAGTTCATGCCATCCACGCGTTGACATCTCCAGTTCGGTCATGGGCAGAAATGGGCTGTTTTTTTGTGTTGGCTTCTTATTCATAGCGAAGTGATTTTGATTATCCCCTCCCGACCCGTTGCCTCCAGCAGATCGTGTATGCTCTCTTTCGTGACGGGATGACGCCATTCAGGAAATATATCCTCCAGCGGAACCAGGACAAACGCCCTTTCCCTCATATGGAAATGCGGTATCGTCAGATTTTCCTCGTCAAGCGAGATATCTCCGTATGTCAATATATCTATATCGATCTCACGAGGCCCCCAGCGTTCGCGATGTTCTCTTCCGAGATTTCGCTCTATCTCTTTGGCCGCCGACAGAATATCCTCCGGCGTCCTGTCGGTTTCCATAGCGACACAGGCGTTCAGGAATCTGGGTTGTGAGGCGACTCCCCATGGAGGCGTCTCATACGCGCCGCTTTTGGCGATCACTTTACCGGCGGCGCGGAGGCTCTCCATTGCGCGCCTGAGATTTCCAAGCCTGTTTCCGAGATTGCTGCCTAGTGAGAGCGCGCAGACTGTCATAGCCTGTGTCTTTCTATTTCGGTTATCATGTCGACGGCCCGCCTGTTTGCGGCGACGTCGTGAACCCTGATGATGCCGACTCCCGCAAACGCGCAGAGAGAAGAAATGGCTATAGTTCCTTCCAGCCGCTCCGCCGGGTCTTTGGGAGCGTTTGCGACCGAGGCGGGGCCGATGAATCCTTTTCTCGACGCGCCTATCAATACCGGCAGGTCGAAATCGAAAAATTTATCCACGTTTGCGAGTATGGCCAAGTTGTCCGCCGCCTTTTTGCCGAACCCCAGACCGGGGTCTATTATTATGGATTTTCGTCCCACTCCGGTTTTTTCGAGAAACGTTATCTTCTCATGTAAAAATTCGCGTATTTCCTCTATGAGATCGCCGTAGCGCGGGTCATGCTGCATGACCTCCGGCGTCCCTTTCGTGTGCGTGAGCACATAGGCCGCTCCTGTTTCGGCAATTATCGAAGCCATGCCGTCCGCTTCCTCGGGAAGTTCGAGGCCCGAAACGTCGTTTATTATGTCGGCGCCAGCTTCTATGGCGACGGAAGCGACTGAGGCTTTGCGGGTGTCCACAGATATGGGCATGTCGGGCAGTTCCCTTCGTATCGACCGTATGGCGGGAACGAGCGCGTCGCGCTCGATTTGGGCGCTCACGCCATGCGAGCCGGGGCGCGTCGATTCGGCGCCTATATCGATTATATCCGCGCCTCCCTCCGCCATTGCCCTCGCCCGTTCCAGAGCGCCGCTCTTTCCGGAGACGCGGCTTGCCGCGTAAAACGAATCGTTTGTGATATTTAAAATACCCATCACGAGCGTTCTTTCAAAAGATAACTTTCTTCCTTCGAAGAGGGGTATATCGTACAAGCCGGAGCACCTCGAAATCGCCTGTACGTTTCGCGCGGCAAAACGTACAGGCGAGAAAATATCAACCGTTATCGCCGTCCCAATTATACCTCAGTTTGGGATGTCTTGCGGCCGCCACTTCGTCCGGCCTGCGTATCGGCGTTGCGCGCGGGGATTCATGGAGCTTATCCGGGTCCGCATGCGCAATTTCGTATATCTCGCGGAGAGCGTCTATGGCGTCGTCGAGCGTCTCGCGCGACTCGGTCTCCGTCGGTTCTATCATCAGCGCCTCCTTCACGATGAGCGGAAAATACATCGTGGGAGGGTGGATGCCTCTGTCGAGCAGAGCTTTAGCCACGTCCATCGCGGAGACTCCCGTGTCTCGCTTCAGGCGTTCGAGCGACAGCACGAACTCGTGCGTACAGGTTCCCGGA
The DNA here is from genome assembly GCA_031289955.1 of Synergistaceae bacterium. Taxonomy (GTDB): domain Bacteria; phylum Synergistota; class Synergistia; order Synergistales; family Synergistaceae; genus JAIRKI01. Next base: position 157 of record JAITOL010000203.1, on the reverse strand, counting down.
TAGGCGACGTCGTATATGTCCTCGAGGCGTTTCATCATGTAATTCGCGTTGAGGACCGCGTTCTCTGCCGCGTCTCGTATTCCGTCGGCCCCAAGCGTCAGAATGTAAGTGAGAGCCCTTACCACGACGAGGAAGTTGCCATTAAACGCTGTCACGT
>JAITOL010000118.1 GCA_031289955.1 Synergistaceae bacterium | reverse complement strand
GACGCCCCTGCCTTAGCTCAGGCCGACGTCGGAATCTCGATCGGATCGGGCACAGACGTAGCCATTGAATCGGCGGATCTCGTGCTTATGAGAAGCGACCTCATGGATGTGCCGACGGCGATTCAGCTCAGCAGAAGCACGCTGCGCAACATAAAGCAGAACCTGTTCTGGGCCTTCGCCTACAACACGGCGGGAATCCCAATAGCGGCGGGCATACTGCATCTCTTCGGCGGCCCACTCATGAACCCGATACTGGCGGCGGCTGCGATGTCGCTGAGCTCTGTCTCCGTCCTGTCGAACGCGCTTCGCCTGAAGCGCTTCAGGCCGAAGAGGGCGGCTTGAAGCGCTGGATTGAAAATATCCGGGGCTCCGGCCTGTACCCTGATTATAAAAAAACTTGGAGGGATTTGTATGTCTAGGAAATTTTCGCTTTGCGTTGTTATGATCTCCGTTATTTTGGGGACGTTTATGATGGCGGAGGGCGGTCGCGCCGAAGCCGCGTTTGGGACGGACATCGTCGGACGCAGCGCGATCACGTCGTTCGGTGAGATGATCGACGCGCTGCCGTCCGAGCCCGTTGCCGACGCGGTGGCCGAAGTATGGGCGCTCGACGCTCCGGACAAGTCCGCGCGGTTCGCGTGGCGGCGCGACGCCGGCGGCTCACGTCCCTACGACGCTTACATCACGTTCGAGGCCGCTCCGTTCATAGCGGCCGGGCTCGACGTGAGCCGTCTGCCCGAGGGCCTTGTCGCTGGCGATAAAATAGTGATCGGCACAAAACTGTCGGGCGAACCTCTCGTCTACGACGGCGATATAACGCCAAAGACGTCGTTCGAGCAGATAGTGAAGCTCGACAGAGATTCCATAGGTTATCACGCCGCGCTCGACCACTACGGCGTGACTGTGTCGGAAGGTTCTCTCGTCGAATGGGCAAAGGATATGACGAAAAACGACAAGGATCTGGTGTTCGTGGTAAATCCCAAGATATTCATAGAGGCCGGAGTCGACCCGTCGAAAGTATCGGGCTGGACGTTCACAAAAGTGCCCGTTGAGGACGCGAACGGCCGCAAATTCGACGCCGACAAATTCCTGAAACCGTTTGACCTGAAGTAAAAAAACTTGGACGTTGATTGCCGCAATATCCTCGTCGTGGACGACGAGGCGAAGATCATCGAAGTGGTGAAGTCCTATCTTGAAAGCAGGGGCTTCACCGTTTTTTGCGCTCTGGACGCGGCCGGCGCGTTCGATATATTCGAGAGCGAGCGGATAGCGCTGGTGATTCTGGACCTCATGCTCCCCGACATGCCCGGCGAGGAGATATGCGCCGTCATACGCAGGAAATCCCGCGTCCCCATCATAATGCTCACGGCAAGGGTCGAGGAGGAGGACATGCTGAAGGGGCTTGCCATCGGCGCGGACGACTATGTAACGAAACCGTTCAGCCTGAAGGAGTTATCGGCCCGGGTCGAGGCGGCGCTGCGCCGTTCTGTGGAATACTCGCTCCCTGTAGGCAGCAGGCTTGTTTTCGGCGGGGGAGATCTGGAGATAGATTTCGGCAAACGCTCCGTCGTCAGGGGAAAACGCGAGGCGAGCCTCACGCCGAACGAATTCAGGATACTGGAAGTTCTCGTAAAATCGCCGAACAAGGTGTTCACGAGGGATCAATTGATCGACTGCGCCCTTGGCGGCGAGTTCGACGGTTTCCCTCGCGCTATCGACAGCCACATAAAGAACATCCGCCAGAAGCTGGAGGACAATCCGAAAAATCCGGCGTATATACTGACGATACACGGCGTCGGCTACAGATTCGGAGGAACCGGTGAGAAATAGCGGCGGGAGGAAATACTGGCTCAAGACGAAATTGTCGCTCCACATCGCGTTTGTGGCGCTCATAATGGTGGCGCTCATAAGCGTGCTGGCGAATATTTTCATCAGAAAACAGTTCGAGGGATACGTCGCGAGACAGCAGGAGCGCCGGACGGAAGAGATCACGGCGAACGTGGGCGCTCAGTACGACGCGGTGAGCGGCAGCTGGGATTTGGATTTTCTCCACGCGATAGGGATGTACGCGCTGTACGAGGGCTATATCGTCAGCGTGTACGACGCGAACGGCGAAACGCTGTGGGACGCGCGGGTCTGCGACATGGAGGCGTGCGCGATGATTATGGACGACGTCGCAAGGGAGATGCGCGAGCGGTATCCCGGCACGGAGGGAGAGTTCGCGGTAATGGACGTTCCTATCGAGCAAAACGGGCGCGAGATAGGTCTGGCGCGCATCGAATATTTCTCCCCATATTTTTTCAGCGACGACGATTTTATGTTCATAGGCGCTTTGAATACGATCCTGCTCGGCAGCGGAGTATTCGCGCTCGCGCTTGCCGCCGCCGTCGGGTGGATACTGGCCCGCAATGTGAGCGACCCCATCAGAAAGGCGGTGGACGCGGCAAAACGCATGTCCTCCGGCGACTACGCGGCGATGATCGAGGACAACTCGAACATCCGCGAGCTCGACGAGCTGACAAAGTCGGTAAACAGCCTGGCGCGATCCATAACGACGCAGGAGAGCCTGAGAAAACAACTCACGGCGGACGTGGCCCACGAGCTGCGAACGCCTCTCGCCACGATAGGGACGCACATCGAGGCGATGATAGACGGCGTGTGGGAACCGACGCGGGAGCGCCTCGCGAGCTGTTATGAGGAGATAGAGCGCATCGGAAGGCTCGTGCGCGACATGGAAAACCTGGCCCGCGTGGAAAGCGAAACTCTGAAACTCGACAAAACGCCGGTCGACTTGCGCGAAATAGCGGAATTGACAATACGAAACTTCGAGGCGGATATACGCGCGAAGGGCGTAGACGCCCGGGTCGACGGCGAAATCTCAGAGATCGAGGCCGACAGGGACAGGATAAGCCAGGTTTTCATAAACCTGATATCGAACGCTGTGAAGTACACGAACGACGGCGGATCGATAACGGTGACGCTCTCCGAGACCGACGAAACGGCGATAGCGGGCGTGGCGGACAACGGAGAGGGAATCTCCGAAGACGACCTGCCTTTTATCTTCGAGAGGTTCTACCGCGCCGATAAATCGCGCAACCGAACGACGGGAGGCTCCGGCATAGGGCTGGCGGTGGTCCGCTCGATAGTCTCGTCGCACGGCGGCACGGTTGAAGTGGAAAGCGCGCCCGGCAAAGGAAGCGTATTTCGCGTAAAACTGCCGAAGGA
>JAITOL010000070.1 GCA_031289955.1 Synergistaceae bacterium | reverse complement strand
TCAATTTATGCCCATTTACATCACTTGAAGAGGACATAAGAAAGGCCCCGAACTCTTGATATTTCTGAATTCGGAGCCTTTGCTAAATTGCTGTGAATTGTAAATTGGTGGAGGCGCGGAGAATCGAACTCCGGTCCAACAAGGGACAATCGAGATGCACTACGAGCGTAGTTCGTGTTTTAATTTCGGGATTACCTCTCCCACGAACAGGATTTGCAACCCCCAGCCATCCCTAGAGTCTCAAATTGCGGCCAGACGGCGCTGTCGCAATTCCAGTCGTCTATGTGACGCTCTTCCGGGTTCCAACGACCGAGCTCCCGGAGGGCGTGGTTGCTTTAGTTAAGCAGCCAGTGCGAATTCTTCGTTAGCAATTATTGTTTTAGAGCCTGATTTACGAGGCTGCCCTATCCTCGGCTCGCGCTTCACGACCTTCCATCATGCTGTCGAAACCTGTCGCCCCCAATAAAAAATCAATAATCCCTCTTGCTGCGCTCACGAAGATTTCTGGAAATCTCCCTCTCGACGTCGCGCTCCGCTATGGCGTCGCGCTTGTCGTGGGCCTGTCTCCCCTTTGCTATCGCAAGCTCTATTTTAGCACGTTTTCCCTCTTTTAGATACATGGACAGAGGTATCAGGGTCAAACCTTTTTCGCGGATTTTAGATTGTAGCTTCAGTATCTCTTTTTTGCGCACCAGGAGCTTGCGCGGCCTGATGGGATCCTTGTTGTAAATCGTGCCCATCTCGTACGGCGAGATATGGACGTTATAGAGCCACAATTCTCCCCTGTCGATCCTCGCGTACCCATCCCTCAGGTTGACGCTGCCCGCGCGCACGGATTTTATCTCCGTGCCTGAGAGCACGATACCGGCCTCCATCGCCTCCAGAATGAAATATTCGTGTCTGGCCTTGCGATTTCGCGCTATGGTTTTGTTTTCATGTTCATTGTCGGTTTTAAGAGACATATCGTATTTTCTCCATAAAGGCGCTCATTAAAAAACCCCCGCAAGGCGGGGGGTATCCTATGCTATTTTGGTCGGGGCGAGAAGATTTGAACTTCCGACCTCGTGGTCCCGAACCACGCGCGCTAACCAGACTGCGCTACGCCCCGAACGCGAGCCATTGTAACACTCATGTGCGCTATTAGTCAATTCATTTTCGCGTTTTGCGGCGGAAGAACCTCGGACGTGTAGACCGTTATCTCCTTGATCCATTTGCCGCTCGGATATTTTTTCGCGTTCACGCCCTGAGGGATTATCTTCCAGAGCGACACATCCCCGGCCCCGGAACCCGTCAGCCGGATTGTCAGGTTACGTCCGGCCTCGAACGGAATGGCGATGAAACGATCACCCTCATAAAAGTCGCCCTCCGCGACGCTCCACTCGCCTAATCCGTTTTTTGTCACAAGCGTCACGCCGAAACCGGGGAAACCTTTTACTATCTCCCCCATAAACCCGGCGATTTCCTCATCTCCGCGACCTGAGGCATCCAAAGCGGCGGTATATTTGCCGAGCATCGGCGCCGGAGAATGGGAAAACGCGTCGCACAGAGCTTTCCCGAGAGACGATATGCCGCTTCCGCGCGAGAACGATTCGGCGGCCCGCAGCGCGGCGTTCCTGTCGAGGCGCGACAATATGCCGAGAGTTGACGCGACCAGCGGCGGCATATCGGCGCCGGCGTCAGAGGGATCTGGCGTCGATACCGTAAAGACCGGCGAGCTCCAATGCTTGAGCGTCACTCCCCCGACATTGGACTTCAATACCGCCTCTATATGATATGTTCCGCAGGATGGAGGCGTTATACCGGGCGTACGTCCATCCTCGCCGAGCCATACGAAGCGGTTTCCTTTTTGAACGAACGAACCCGGCACGAGTGCGTCTGCCGGATATGACGCATGCCCCTCCGCCGTGTCGCCGAAAAATTTTCGGACGACCGGATCGGAGATTGTCGATTTCTGCCGGGATGTCGAGTCGGGAACCAAAGACATGGAAATTTCCGGAGACGCGCCTATTTTTTTCAGTATGGACGTCACGTCGGCATCCGGGTTGAACGTATCGCTCATCTGTATGTCGACGGCGCTGAAAACTCCCGCCGACAAACCTTCGGGCAGGACTATAGCCTCTATCTGAAGATCGATCCCGACATTGAACGACGCCTCTGCCGAGATTCCGAGATCCGGCGCTGTCACCTTTATGAGCTCCCTAGCGGCTTCCTTAACAGGAGGCGCTCCGGCCCACCGATACTTTATATGATAGGGAACGCCCGGAGAGCAGCGCGCGCTGCCGGAACCGGAAGGCCCCGACGAAAACATGAGCACTCCCCAACCGGATTGCGCCTCTATCAATACCTCAGCCTCCCTCTCGGACGAACCGGACGGCAGAGTTATCGCGATATCCTGCATGACGCCCGTAATCACGGGGAAAACCGACAGTTCCGGCGCCACCAGCAGCTCTCCGGCGAAGGAGGCCGAGCTGAATTCCAATATCCATAATAAAGCGCAAAACAACATAATTTTCTTTATATGAGCAATCAAAAACATCTTGATTATTTCAATCCTTTCATTCTATAAGTTTCCGAGGATAATTATACGTTATATTTTCGTATATATACCTATCCTCAAGCAGGCAAAATTGTTTATAATATAGCAGTTTATCTCGCGACAAAAATGGGACGGACATACTGGAGGCTCACTTAATGGTCATTACGATAGACATAATGAAAAAGATAAACGGCGCTATTGCGTCCGGCAATTACGCTTCACTCCGCGAGATCGCGAGCGAATGTTGTCTCGATGAAAAAATCCTTGAAAGCGTAATCGGCGAGATAGACAAGCCTATAAAATCCATGAAATTTTTCTTTTCGATGGTGGATCAATATATTCAGGAGGTGCAAAAGAGGGTCAAAATGCTTGGCGAGTGTTATGCCGCCGTGCAGATGGCGCAATTGGGAAGCTCCGCCATCAAGAAAACAAAAGAGCTGCCCGATCCTCCCGTAATCTGGTAAGGTTCTTCTGAAGCATCTAATCAAAAATTTCTTATCATTCTTGCACATTAAAAAATGTCGAACGGCCAGACTAATGTCACATTGATGATATGAAGTTGAATCATAAATTAAGAATATAAAGTAGTGCAAATGAACGGTTTCTTCCGCCATAATTATGATAATATTGTTCTGGGATAACATACAGATATAGAAAACAGTCGCTTATAAAGTGACTTGTCTTTTCAAAACTGTCCCGAAGATGCGAACCTTCGGGAATTTACGGGAGGAAATGAAACCATGTCAACAAGAGCCAAAGTCACGCTGGACGGCAACGAGGCGGCCGCTTATGTTGCGCACGCGACGAACGAGGTAATTGCCATCTATCCGATAACCCCTTCATCAAATATGGGCGAATGGGCGGATCAGTGGAGCGCTGAGGGACGTCCCAACATATGGGGTACGATCCCATCCGTAGTCGAAATGCAAAGTGAGGCCGGCGCCAGCGGCGCTTATCACGGGGCCCTCCAGACCGGTTCGCTGGGCACGACGTTCACTGCGTCACAGGGACTTCTGCTCATGATACCAAATATGTTCAAAATCGCGGGTGAACTCACGAGCACCGTCATGCACGTGTCGGCACGTACAGTAGCCACTCACGCGCTCTCCATATTCGGAGACCATTCGGACGTTATGGCGTCGCGTTCGACTGGCTGGGCGATGCTCTGTTCCAGCTCGGTTCAGGAAGTCATGGACATGGCGCTCATATCGCAGATGGCCGCGTTGGAGGGCCGGGTTCCAATCCTGCACTTCTTCGACGGTTTCCGCACGAGCCACGAGGTAATGAAGATCGAATCTCTATCCTACGACGACATGCGCGCGCTGATAGATCAGGAGCTCGTCTACGAGCACAGAGCCCGCGGGCTCTCCCCCGACAATCCCGAACTTCACGGAACCGCGCAGAACCCGGACACGTTCTTTCAGTCGCGCGAAGCGTGCACGCCTTACTTCGACGCGATGCCCAGCATCGTGCAGAGGGCTATGAACAAGTTCGCCAACCGCGTCGGACGCAGCTACCATCTGTTCGACTACTTCGGCGCTCACGACGCGAAGCGCGTCATTGTCATGATGGGCAGCGGAGCGTGTGTCGCGCGCGAGGCCGTCGAGCACATGACCTCCAGAGGCGACCGCGTCGGCGTGCTTGTGGTGCGTCTTTACCGTCCGTTCGACATCTCCACGTTCCTCAATTCCCTGCCGGCCACCATCGATTCCATCGCGGTGCTCGACCGCTGCAAGGATCCGGCCGCGCCCGGCGAACCGCTCTACATGGACGTCGTCAGCGCCCTGTCAGGTCGCCCGGACGTCACTGTAATAGGCGGGCGTTACGGTCTTTCGTCGAAGGATTTCACCCCGGCCATGGTAAAGGCGGTCTTCGACGAGCTCATCAAACTAGAGCCCAAAAACGGCTTCACGGTCGGCATCGAGGACGATATTTCGTTCAGCAGCCTCAACTACGACAAAGAGGTTTCGACGGAAGATCCGAAGTGCGTACGCTGCCTCTTCTACGGGCTTGGCTCGGACGGAACGGTGGGGGCCAATAAGAACTCCATCAAGATAATAGGCGAGGATACGGATTATTACGCTCAGGGCTACTTCGAGTACGACTCGAAGAAGTCGGGCGGCATAACCACGAGCCACCTGCGCTTCGGCCCGAACCCGATATACGCCTCCTATTTCGTTCATCACGCGAACTTCATAGCGTGTCACCAGTTCTCGTTCATCGAGCGATACGACATGCTGAAGAACGCGGTCGAAGGGGCAACCTTCCTGATAAACAGCCCCTACAACAAGGACGAGGTATGGGATCACATCCCGCTCAAAGTACAGCAGCGGATAATAGACAAGAAGATAAAGTTTTACACCATAGACGCGATTACGATAGCCAAAGACACCGGCATGGGCGGACGCATCAACACTATCATGCAGACGTGCTTCTTCGCTATAAGCGGAGTGCTGCCCAAAGACGAGGCCATCGCCGCGATAAAGAAGTCCATAAAGAAGACCTACGGCCGCAAGGGAGACAATGTCGTCAAGCAAAATATAGACGCCGTCGACTCGACGCTCGCGAACCTGTTCGAGGTCAGGATACCGGCGGAGGCGACCGCCAGATTCGACGTCAGGCCCGCCGTTGCGGATAACTCCCCCACATTCGTGCGCCAGGTGCTGGCCCCTATGATGATCAACGAGGGCGATTCGCTCCCGGTGTCGTCTATGCCTGAGGACGGAAGCTACATGACGGGCACGACTCAGTACGAAAAACGCAACGTAGCGATCGACATACCGGCGTGGGAGCCCGACACATGCATCCAGTGCGGCAAATGCGCGCTCGTATGTCCTCACGCGACGATCCGTTCCAAGGTATATGACAGCGAGCTTCTGAAGGACGCGCCGCCGACGTTCAAGTCGAAGGACGCGAACTGGAAGAATTTCGCGGGCATGAAATACACCGTCCAGGTAGCCCCCGAGGACTGCATCGGCTGCGGGCTCTGCGTTTACAACTGCCCCGCCAGGAACAAGGCCGACACATCCAGGAAGGCCATCAATATGTCGGAGCAGCTTCCGCTCCGCGAGTCCGAGAGCGCGAACTGGGAGTTCTTCCTGAGCATCCCTGATGTGAACCGCGATGAGCTCAACCATTCGTCCGTAAAAGACGTGCAGCTCCTGCACCCGCTCTTCGAGTTCTCCGGCGCGTGCGGCGGATGCGGCGAAACCCCATATCTCAAACTGCTCTCCAGCCTCTTCGGAGACAGGACGCTCATAGCGAACGCGACCGGCTGCAGCTCCATCTACGGAGGCAATCTGCCGACGACCCCATGGACCTACAACGAAGACGGACGCGGTCCGGCGTGGAACAACTCGCTCTTCGAGGACGCCGCCGAATTTGGGCTCGGTTATCGCCTCACGCTCGACAAGCATCGCGAATACGCCGAGGAACTGCTAATCAAGCTGTCAGAAGAGATCGGCCCCGATTTCGCGAAACAGATAACAGAGGCAGCCCAGACGACCGAGAGGGAAATCCACGGGCAGCGCGACAGGGTCGAACTGCTGAAGGAGAAGTTGTCCTGGATGGATTCGCAGGAGGCGGTCGAGCTTCTCTCTGTGGCCGATTCGCTCGTCAAAAAGAGCGTCTGGCTCATAGGCGGCGACGGATGGGCATACGACATCGGTTACGGCGGTCTCGACCACGTAATCGCGAGCGGACGCAACGTCAACATTCTTGTGCTCGACACCGAGGTCTACTCCAATACGGGCGGACAGATGTCCAAGTCGACTCCGCGCGGCGCGGTCGCCAAATTCGCGGCTGGCGGCAAGAAGTGCGGCAAAAAGGATCTCGCGCTGATGGCTATGGCTTATGGATCGGTCTATGTCGGCCGTGTGGCGATGGGAGCAAACGACGCTCATACAGTCAAGACGTTCCTGGAGGCCGAGGCTTTCAACGGACCGTCGATAATCATCGCCTACAGCCACTGCATATCTCACGGCATCGAGATGAACCACGGCCTCGAACAGCAGAAGAAAGCGGTCGACTCCGGCCACTGGATACTGATGCGCTACAACCCAACGCTCACGCGCGAGGGCAAAAACCCGCTCTCGATCGACTGCAAGGAGCCAACGCTCCCGCTTTCGGACTACATCTACAACGAGGTTCGCTACAAGACGCTCCAGAAGTCGAACCCGACTGCGGCGGCCGAACTCCTGGCCGAAGAGGAAAAAGAACTCAAGCTAAAGTGGCGTTACTATCAGCACCTCGCCGCGATGGACTACTCGGCTCTGTAAACAGACGAAACAAAACGACAAAAGCCGCGGGGCGCTGAGCTTCGCGGCTTTCGTCTTGCGCACCGGTAAAAAATGTGATAACATATTTTCCGCTCAGGAATCACTCATTTGATAAGCTTAAAATTATTTGATGAGGATTACCAAGAACACACGCTGGAGGATCGCTCTTTTGTCGCCGTTTAATCGGTGGGTTGAGCGGGATGATTTCGGCGGAGGAAAAAACAAGGAGGAATAAAAATTGGGCGTTGTCAATATGAAACAACTGTTGGAGTGCGGCGTTCACTTCGGCCATCAGACCCGCAGATGGAACCCGAAGATGAAGCCGTATATTTTTACCGAGAGGAACGGAATCTACATCATCGACCTCCAGAAGACCGTCAAGGGGCTGGAGAAGGCTTATGATTTCGTCCGCGAGACATCAAAGGGCAACGGCAGCATTCTCTTCGTGGGCACGAAGCGTCAGGCTCAGGATCCCATACGCGACGAATCTCTGCGCTGCGGACAGTTTTACATCAACCAGAGATGGCTGGGCGGGCTTCTCACGAATTTCGCCACGATACGCAAACGCGTCAACCGCATGGTCGAGCTGGCGGCGATGGACGCGGACGGCTCCATCAATAGGTATCCCAAAAAAGAGGTCATCAAGCTGCACAAAGAGCGCGATAAACTGGAGAAATCCCTCTCCGGCATAAAGGACATGAAAGAAGTTCCGTCGGCTCTCTTCATCATCGACCCGCGCAGGGAGACGATCGCCGTCCTCGAAGCGCGCAAGCTCGGTATTCCGGTAATTGCGATAGTGGACACAAACTGCGATCCCGAGGTAATCGACTACCCGATCCCCGGAAACGACGACGCGATAAGGGCTATAGAGCTCATCGTCAACCTGATGTCGAGCGCTTTCATAGAGGGACGCCAGGGCGTGGATGGAGTGTCAGCGTTACCGGGCGAAACCGAGGAAGCCGATGCCGAAGAAGTTGTCATCGAGATCAGGGAGAAGCTCGACGACGAATACGCGGCGGTCGGGGAGAAAGTGGCGAACCAGGAGCTCGAAGAGCGCAAGGGCTGGAAGGAGACCGTATAAGATGGGGACGGACACCGAATCGGTAAAAGAACTGCGAACCCGAACCGGCGCCGGCATGATGGACTGTCGGAACGCCCTCGTTGAGTGCGGCGGCGACATAGAGAAAGCCATCGACTATCTTCGCGAGAAGGGACTTGCCAAAGCCGCTAAAAAAGCCGAGCGAGTCGCCTCGCAGGGCAGCATTTTCAGCTATATACATACGAACAGCAAGATAGGCGTGCTTCTCGAGCTCAACTGCGAGACGGATTTCGTCGCCAAGACCGACGAGTTCAAGGCTCTCGGGCACGAGCTCTGCATGCAGATCGCGGCGGCGAACCCGCAATACATTTCCGAGCAGGACGTGCCAGGCGAGGATCTGGAGCGAGAGAAGGAAATATACCGCCATCAGGCTCTCGAAGAGGGCAAACCGGCGAATATCGTCGACAAGATAGCGGACGGCAGGGTTTCGGCCTTCTATCAGGACAACTGCCTCCTCGAACAGAACTACATCCGCGATCCTAAGGTCAAGGTAAAGGATCTCGTCATCGCGGAGATAGCGAAGATGGGGGAAAACATCGTCGTCAGGCGAATGGCTCGATTCGCGATAGGCGCATAATAAACGAGAGTGCTTTTCAAAAAGCGAGGGATTCTTCCCTCGCTTTTTTGTAGATATATATGGGGAGGCGCAGCTGGTGACTGTAAAATATAAACGGATTCTATTGAAGCTCTCCGGTGAGATACTGGCCGGAAACGACAAATTCGGCCTCAACTATCCGGTTATCAACGAAATATGCTCTGAAATAGCGACTGTGGCGAAAGCCGGGGTCGAGATAGCGATGGTGGTCGGGGGCGGAAATTTCATCCGCGGAGTGCAGGCACAGGATCAGGGCATGGACAGAGTGCAGGCCGACCAGATGGGTATGCTGGCGACCGTGATAAATGCGCTGGCGCTCCAAAACGCCCTCGAACAGCTCGGCATACCGACGCGCGTTCAGACAGCCATAGAAATGCGTTCGATAGCCGAACCTTTCATCACTCGCCGGGCCGTGCGCCATCTCGAAAAGGGACGCATAATCATATTCGCTGCCGGGACGGGCTCGCCGTTTTTCTCCACAGACACGGCGGCCGCGCTGCGCGCGACGGAAATAAAGTCAGATTGCCTATTGAAAGCTACAAAGGTAGATGGTATATATGATAAAGACCCGGCCAAGTTCGAGGAGGCGACATTCCTCCCGGAGGTGAGTTTCATGGACGCTCTCCGGATGGGGCTCAAAATCATGGACGGCGCCGCGTTTTCGCTGTGCATGGAAAATAAAATGCCCATAATAGTTTTCGACGTGAAACAGAGGGGCAACCTCCAGAGCCTGCTAATAGACGGGGCCAGGATAGGTTCGATGGTTTCATAGGTTTACAAAAAACCAAGGGAGTGATTGTAAAATGCCGCAAACTTTGCTGAAGGATCTGAAGGGACGCACGGCCAAGGCATTGGAGCATCTCAAGGGGACGTTCGCCGGCATCCGCACCGGGCGCGCGCATCCGGCGCTCGTCGAGGAGATAAAGGTGGACTACTTCGGGACGATAATGCCGCTGAAGCAGATGGGAACCGTCAACATCCCGGAGCCGCGGCAGATTGTGATAACAGTCTGGGACAAGACTGCCGTCAAAGCTGTCGAAAAAGCGATACAGGCCTCGCCTCTTGGGATCAACCCGCAGTCGGACGGAGAGACGATAAGGCTCAACATGCCGGAGCTGACGCGCGAACGCCGGGCCGAGCTCACGAAGCTGGTCAATAAATACGCGGAAGAATCCCGCGTCGCGACCCGAAACATCCGCCGCGAGATAGTGGATTCGCTCAAAAAGCTCGAGAAGGATTCAAAGATAAACGAGGACGACCTGAAAAAATACCAGAAGGAAGTCCAGGACATCACGGACGACGCTATCAAAAAAATCGACGTCTCTCTTATCGAAAAAGAAAAAGAAATATTGAACGACTGAAGCGTAACGAGGCGAACCGGACAAAACACCGGTTCGCCTCATCCGCAGCTGTCATTGCGAGGAGCTAAGCGACGCGGCAATCTTGCGCGGCGGAAACCGGAAATCAGAAACCAAGAGCAGGATTGCCACGACGCAAAAACCCGCGTCTCGCAAAGACGGCACAGAGCAAGATTGCCACGACGCAAAAACCCGCATCTCGCAAAGACGGCTTTAAAAGCTTCTATGTGTCGTTGCGACGGATTGAGGGCTTAAAACGGTGGATTCCATCCCGCTTAGTAAGAAATGATAATACGCCGCGCGCCGTTTCTTCGAGCCGTGATTCGATATGACGGCTTTACGCGCCTGCTTGTTGAGCGGATTTATTCACTCTCTCAAGAATAATGGGAAGCACTTCGTCGCGTCTTATATCCAGAACATAGGAAAATTCGTCATGGATCATCTTCTCGGCGTCCTTCAGAATATCCTCGTCCGCCGATTTCATCCTCTTCCCCATGGCTTTTTGCGACTGTTTGTGGAGATACAGCGTCTTGACGAGGCTCATCAGCTCTCCCCGGTCGCCGCTCGATATTATATCCCTGTAATGGACGCGGCGCACAAATTCGTCGTCCATCCATATCGTGTCCTTGTCGGGCATCTCGTCAAGCAAGGCCCAAATCTCTTCTTTGGTCATGACGCGCCGCATTTTGGCCGTCAGATCCTTATTTTCCACAGGGACGAATATCGTGGCCCCATCGTTTTTGATCGGTTTCAAAACGTAATACTCCATGGAACTCGATCCCATGTCTTTTTCCACGATCTCGGCTATTTTGCATATTCCGTGCGCGGAATACATGACGGTGTCATTTTCCTTGTACATTTTACTCCCTTCCTCGGACGGGGCCAAAACAGCGAGTCCCGCCCGTTCCCGGCTGAAGCCAGTTTATGGCGCTTCACCCGGGTGACGCGGCAGATATTCCCATTATTGCCTTGCCGCCAAAACTCGCGACTGGACGGATGACGACAACACTACCGACGTGGCGGTCTCGCCGTAGCGGGCGATCTTGTCGATAATCGTCTCGAGATGAGACATCGACGAAAAGACCACTTTGAGTATTATACCGTCGCGCTCGTCCATGCCGGTGAGATGGTGTTCCTCCACGATCTCCGGCATCTCCCGGGCCAGTGTGTCGATCATTCCCTTATCGCCGGAGACCGGCGACACCGTGATGAACGCGGAAAATGGAAATCCGAGTTTTTCATTGACCACCTGGGCTCTGTATTCCTTGATGTAGCCTCTCTCTTCCAATTGATGCACCCTGGCCGCGACAGCTGGTGAAGAGAGCCCAACCTCGCGGCCGAGCTCACTGTACGAAATTCTCCCATTTTCCTGGATGATACCCAGTATTTTTGCTCCAATTTCATCAAGTACCTTCTCTTCACGCATTGCCGATCACCAACCCAAGTAATTATTTGTGTATAATTAACCGGAGGCTCACCTTGCATTTGTTATTATATCAAATATTTGTTATAAAAATATAAAAATTTTAATTGTGAAAGCAACATTTTTTTATTAAGTAACAAGATAAAGAATCAATGCTAAATTTCGTACTCGCTTACAATTTATAATAATAGCATATGAGTGTAATCAAACCTGGTCACGCTGATTTTACATCGTTTCTCGCGGATAGAAACCATCTCTCATCGCGCGGCAGCTCGGCCACCCTGAAATTTTCGTCTCCATGCTGGCGCGTTCCGAGATATTCTCCGGCGCCCCGGAGCATCAGGTCTTCCTCGGCTATTTTAAATCCGTCGTCGCACTCCATCAAAACCGTCAGCCTTCTGTTGCCGCCGATATTGCGCGCTGAGTCGAGCAGGATGCAGACGCCCTGTTTCGTTCCCCGTCCGACCCGTCCTCTCATCTGGTGAAGCTGAGAGAGGCCGTATGACGACGCGGCTTCGATTATCATGATATTCGCCCCCCTGACGTCAATCCCTACCTCTATGACCGTCGTGGACACCAGTATTCCGGGGGAAGCGGAGAAGCGCTCCATGACGGCGCTTTTTTCCGCTGAGGACATGGCGCCTGTCATCACCTCCACCGCTACGCCGCGCATCGCGCGTTTTATATCGCGAGAGCGATTCGCGACCGACGAGTCGTCCGCAACCCCGTCCTCGTCGCCTATCAGTGGACATACCCAGTAACAGCGTTCCCCTTCCCGATGTATCTTTCCTGCCAGAAATTTATACAGCTCGTCCGTGTGGTTGTCGCTCATGACGCGCGTGATAATCCTGCCCTTGTCCGGGCGGCTCGCCATCTCCGTGCAGGCCACGTCGCCATATATCGCCATCCTCATAGTGCGCGGTATCGGAGTTGCTGTCGTCATGAGGAGATGGGCGCCCCTGTTTTCGGACAATATCTTCTCCCGCTGAAAGACCCCGAACCTCTGCTGCTCGTCTATCACGAGAAGACCAAGCGACTTGAAAACAACCCCCTCGCCAAGCATGGCGTGAGTGCCGACGATCACATCTATCTCGCCATCGCGGAGACGCCAGAGCAGATCATCCTTCGCTCCGCGAGACATGCCGCCGGACAGTTTTTCGACTTTCACGCCGAGCGGCGAGAAATAAGTGTCGCAGAACGCGAAAAACTGATCGGCCAGTATTGTCGTCGGGACGAGAATCGCCGCCTGATACCCGGCCCCCACGCATCTCGCCGCAGCGGACGCGGCCACCGCAGTCTTGCCCGAACCGACGTCGCCTATGAGTATCCTCGACATGGGAACTTCGGCGTCGAGATCGCGCTCTATCTCCGAAACGGCGATACGCTGCGATTCACAGAGCTCAAACGGCAGCCCCGATATATAGCGATCCCGCATATCGGCCCCGGAGGCAAGGGACGGCGCGCGTGACAATCCGCGTTTGTGTTCCCGTTCGGCTATCATAAGCTCGTTTTCGTAAAAATCCTGATACGCGAAACGATCCCTCGAACGTTCGGCTTCCTCGAACGAATCCGGCGCATGGATTCCCTTGAACGCTTCCGTGAGCGATGGAAATGAATATTTGCCCAGGATATCGGAGGGGAGCGGATCGTCCGCCGCCAGCTCCGAAGAGGACGCGCACGAGTGTATAAGATTTGCCAGCCAGGATCTGGAAAGACCCCCCGCAGTCGGATATATCGGCCATAAACGGAGCCACGGAGGAACGGCGCCGAGGGCGCTCACAAAATATTCGGGACTTATCATCTCCAGGAAATTTTTTTCAGAAATTGACGGCGTTCCATAAAGAAACAGCGTTTTTCCATCATCGAGCGGCCAAAAACTTCTCGTTCCGCCAAACAACACCACTTTGACGGATGAGAATCCGTCAAAGAGTTCGAATGTGGCCAAGGTTACGCCGCGTTTTTTCGTGACGCGCGTCGTAAATTTACATATATCGCCCTTTATGACAACAGGAACACCCGGCTCAAGCGAGGCGATCCACGCGTAATGCCGCCTGTCCTCGTAACGAACCGGCAGATGATAGAGCAGATCGCCTATCGTTGTAACTCCCAGAGCTTCGAGCAATCCTCCCCGTCTCGGGCCGACGCCGTTCAGGCGCGTCACAGGATCGCTCAGTTTCAAAGGTTAGCGTCCCCTTTTTTGTCAGACCTTCTCGGTACCGGTCGACGGGTTCGTGTTGAGCAGGCTCAGGTCGATCCCCAACACGCTCAGGGTATTGGCGAGCTGCGCTTGAAGCTGCTCGGGCGTTAGAACCGGCGCGGGAGCGGGCGGCGCATAGGACTGCTCAGGAGTTCGGGCGTTGGCAGGCGCCGCAGCAGGAACCGGAGTTGCGGCCGTTCCGGAGGCGTTCGGCCGAACATGGTCGTAACCAGGCGTGGCGGCCTGTTGGTTGAAGCCCTGCAATCCCGTACGGCCCATGAGATTCAGAGTGAGCGTTGGAACCTGCAATTTTCCGGTGCTCTCGGCCTTGTCGAGAACGCCGTTCACTTCGCTTATAAAAGCGTGCAGGTTCGCGAATCCGGATGTGCGGAGCTCCTGAAGCAGTGTGAGCTCGTGCCCGAATTCGAGCACCGAGGCTTCGGAGTCCCTGATCATCCGTTCGGCCTTTATCCTGGCGTCCGCCAATATGTTTTCGGCGGTGATCGTGGCGTGCCCTATCCTTTCGTCGGATACCCTGTCAGCCTGGGCGACTTTTTCGTCCGCGAGCATGTTCGCGTTCGTGACCTTTTCCTCCGCAGTTCTCTGGGCCATCAGAAGAGCCTCGTGGAGCGAACCCTTTATATTCTCGTAATCGCGCAGCTTCTCCGACTGTTCCTCTATAACTCGCTCGTAATCCTTGATCTTCTGAACGTAAACCTGAATGCACTCCGCGACCCTGTCCAGAAATTCATCAACCTCGGATGGATCGTAACCTCTCATGGTTTTTTTGAATGCCTGGTTTACAATATCAAGTGAAGTCAGTAGCTCGCTCATTCTCTTCCCCCCTGATTGTTAGCCGCTCTTTAATATGAAATTTTAAATTTCAACGATCCCTGGCGCCGAACAACGCGCCGCCGATGCGAACTATTGTGCTTCCTTCCTCTATCGCTATGGCGTAATCCCCGCTCATTCCCATCGAGAGATGGGGCAACGCCAAACCGAATCTTCCGCGCGCGTCGTCGCGTATCCCGCGCAATGTGGCGAACGACTCGCCTATCATTCTCTCGTCACTTGAAATTGGCCCTATTGTCATCAGACCCTTTATTTCAATATGGGGACATTTTACCGCAATATCCTCTATTAATGCAAAACATTTTTCAGGCGATACGCCTTGCTTTGACTCCTCCCCCGAAACATTCACCTCAGCCATTATCGGATATGGCGATAAATGCCGCTCTCCGTCCTCGTTTGTCGCAATTATACGCTCAAGGGCGGAGGCAAGTTCAAAATTGTCGACGCTCTGTATGCAGTCAAAAAGTTCGAGGGCGCGGCGGGCTTTGTTGCGCTGAAGATGGCCTATCATGTGCCACGTCGCGTCCGGCCCGTCCCACTTCGATTTTTTTTCGTCCCTCTCCTGAACCCTGTTTTCTCCAAAGAAGGACAATCCGCAGCTCAAAGCCGCGTATATCGCATCGAGGGGCTGAAATTTCGTCACGCCCATGAGACATATTTCGCCGGCCGATCTGCCCGAGCGGGTCGCGGCGAGCTCTATGTTTTCCCGCACCCTGTCGATATTGCGTTTTATTTCGTCCTGTAAATTTACCATAACCTTACCCTGCCCTCTCGCGCCCCATAAGCGTCCACCACCACGGCGTCTCCAAGTTTGAGTCCCTCTGTGACGAGAAATTTTGGCCCGTCTATGATACGGCCTTTTACCTCTACGAAAGAGGTTTCCGAACCCTTGAGGACATACGCTCCCCTGCGTCCGTCCCTGACGCCCACCGCCGTTTCCGGAATAGCCACACCGGACGTCTCCCCGGTTTCCACTATCAGCCGATATTTGCGGGACATCAGGACATCGGGCGGAAACCACGGTATGTCGAGATATATTTTTGCCATATGTCCTATGGCCTCGTATACCCTGACATTGGCGCGCGACGGGGTATCCAATGAGTCCATTTTAACCATTACTTTATTAGACGCAAGGTTTTCGGCCATAATATCCGTCAAATCCACGTAACCTATCATCCTGAGCTCCTGGGGCTGAGGGACGATTTTGCCTATAGATCCGCCCTTCTTCACAACCGTCGAATCCGCCAACAGCATTACCGGGTCGGGATCCGGGATCTCTTTCGCGCCGGGCCAGAGCATAGAGTAACGCCACTCATTCTCCGAACCGTCGACGCCGGCAACGAAATACCCCTCTTCCCTGGCCTTCACTTCGGAAACAGACGAACCGGAGGAAACCCTGGCGATGATCGCTCCTTTCGGAACGCGCACAGGCCCCGCGCCCATCGGATATTTAACGGAACCGTCACGGGGAGAGGTTATCACGTCCTCGTTCCACAGCAGGATGCCGTCCACGAAAATAACGTCGACCTGCACCCACGGAATCGCCCATGTTACCTCGGGATGTATGCTGTCGTAGTAGTGGAAATACGATTTAAAGGCATACCCCCAGAGGCAGGCTATCAGAATGACGATCAGCCCGTAAAAAATCCTGTGTAAGGGGCTCTTGGGCCTCTCGACCGGAACCTGCCTGCGCATATCCCGCGTTTATTTATACATCAATAGCACTTCGAGTAATCGCAGGAGACGCATCTCATGCAACCCTCAGCGTGCACGAGAGGCGCTCCGCAGGACGGGCACATGTCTCCGGCGGATACCTCGATCTTCTCGCCCATCGCGCGCTCCAGCCCCTGGGCTATGGCGTCGGGAAGGCTCAGGATTATGCCGTCCCCGTCGTCTTCATATATGTACTGGCTGCCGCCGATGCCCTTGAGCTGCGCTATTATCGCCTGAACCGGAACGCCGCTCCGCAGCGACAGTGAGATGAGCCGGCCCAGCGCCTCGGTGTGAGCCTGAGTGTCCTTGCCCGATTTTCCCAGCGTGGCGAAGAGTTCGAACGGTTCCCCCTCGAACATGTTGAGCGTAAGGTACAGATTTCCAAAACTGGTCTGTATCTTGACCGTGCTGCCCAAAAGATTTCCCGGGCGTTTACGGGGCTTCAGCCGGCCGCTAGAATCCGTCCTGGGCTGTTTGCGCGATTCATCATGGCTCTCCGCGCCGTGATAGAGCACCTGAGTCTCCTTGCATCTGTCGCGGTATATCGTTATTCCCTTGCAGCCCAATGAGTACGCCGTCAGGTACGAGTCGCGCACGTCGTCCAGCGTCGCGGAGTTCGGGAGATTGATCGTCTTGCTCACGGCGTTGTCCGTGTATTTCTGGAACGCCGCCTGCATCTCGACATGTTCCCTGTAGGGAATGTCGTGCGCCGTCACGAATACTTCCTTTATCTTGTGCGGCGCGTCGACTCCGGCTAGAGTTCCGCTCGCGAGCACGAGGTCGAGCATTCCGGACGACGAATCTCCCATTTTCGCCAGCGCGCGCTCCAGAAATCCGTTCACGTAAACGAGAGTGTCGTTGTCGAAAGCCTTGCGCCTGAACGCCAGAGCGAAAACAGGCTCTATGCCGCTCGAGCACTCCGCTATCAGCGATATTGTCCCCGTAGGCGCTATCGTCGTAACGGTCGCGTTCCTCATCGGCCTTCCGCGGCGATCCCACAGGCTTCCCTTCCAGTTCGGGAACGACCCGCGCGTGCCGGCCAACATCTCGCTCTCGTCGTGTCCGATTCGCTGTATGAAGCCCATAACCTCCTCGGCCAGAGATATGGATTCGCGGCTTCCGTAGCGTATGCCGCGAGCGAAGAGCAGCTCGGCCCATCCCATGATGCCGAGCCCTATCTTGCGGTTGCCGCGCGTCATTTTGTCTATATCCTCGAGAGGATATGTGTTGCAATCTATCACGTTGTCGAGGAAACGAACCGCCATGCGCGTCACGCGTTCGAGGCGGTTCCAGTCGATCTCGCCGTACTCGTCGGCCATCGCCATGAGGCTTATCGACCCCAGGTTGCAGCTCTCATATGGGAAAAGCGGCTGCTCGCCGCATGGATTCGTGCTGTCGAGCCTGCCGCATGACGGCACCATGTTGCCCGCTTCGAGCCTGTCGATGAAGACGACCCCCGGGTCTCCCGACTTCCACGCGCCCTCGATCAACATTTCCCACAGTTCGGACGCCGAAACCACGCCGACTTTCTCCTTTGTGCGCGGGTTTATGAGATCCCAGTCCGCGTCCTCCTCGACCGCCTTCATGAAGGCGTCCGGCAGGCCCACCGATATGTTGAAGTTCGTCAGTTTTTTCGTCTCGCGCTTTATATTTATAAACGTCTTTATGTCGGGATGAGAGACATCCAGGATGCCCATATTGGCGCCGCGCCTGGTGCCGCCCTGCTTTACAACCTCGGTCGTGTGGTCGAAGAGCTCCATGAACGAGATGGGCCCCGACGCCACGCCGGACGTGCTGCGCACGCGATCTCCCGCCGGGCGCACGTTTGAGAAGTTGAATCCTGTGCCGCCGCCGCTCTTGTGGACGAGAGCTGTCGCGCAGAGCGAGCCGAATATCTCCTCCATGCTGTCGCCTATCGGCAGCACGAAACACGCCGACAGCTGTCCGCGCGGCGTGCCGGCGTTCATGAGCGTAGGTGAGTTCGGCAGGAATTCGAGTTCCGCCATGAGGTTGTAAAATTTGACGCTCCACTCGCCGGAGTCGCCGCCATACGCCTCTTCAGCGCGGGCCACAGCCGACGCCACGCGCCACAGCATATCCTCGGGGCTCTCTATTATCTCTCCGGCGTCGTCTTTCCTGAGATATCGCTTCTCCAGCACATATCGCGCATTTTCCGAGAAACGCGCACACACTCTTTCAGCCACAACATCATCCTCCTATGAATGAGCGATAATTTCGAGTATTGTATCAGCCACTCCCGTCAGATCACCTCGGGCATACGACGCTCCGGCGGCTATCAGCTCGTCCGTCGTGAAATTTCCTGTGGCCACCCCTATCCCGATCACTCCGGCCGCGTTGGCCGTCTTCATGTCTATATCCGTGTCGCCGACGTAATACGCGCGTCCCGTTTCGACCCCGATGCGCGACAGCGCCGCCAGCAGCGGTTTGGGATGAGGTTTCGGGTTGTCCACATCGTCCCGGCCGATTATGACGTCAAACAAACCCGACACGCCGCACTGCTCGGCTACGGGACGGGCAAAGCTTCTGTTCGTCACGATTCCCGTTTTTACCCCGTTTTCCCGAAGATTCTCCACGGCGCTTCTCGTGTCCGGAAACTCCCGAAAGCCGGATCGCTCTATGGAGCGGAAATGGCTTCTGTAGTAGTCGAGCCACTCCTGCTTGAAATCGCCCCACAGCTTTATCCATTCGTCCTCTATTGTGAGGCCGATGAGCGATTTCATCTCGGCATGCGTCACACGTCTCAGGGCGAACTTATCCGCGAGGAGGTTCGTACATTCCGTTATGATGCAGCTCGTGTCCATCAGAGTCATATCGAAGTCGAAGAGGGCGGCGAAGGCGCGGCCCGATCCTGAAAGCCTACCGCTCATGCCGGCCATCTATATCGCTGCGGCTGAAGATTACGGACGATTTGGCGGTCTCCCACACCTGTACGGCCTCGAGCGAGTGGTTCGGCCCTTCGAGCAGAGGGGCCAGAACCTCGAAGACGTAGCGCGCTATATTTTCCGCGGACGGCTGCTGGAAAAAATCGTTGAGATTCGCGTGATCGAACTTCGAAATTATTTCCGCGTTCACTATCTCCTTGACCTTGACGAAGTCGACGATCATCCCCTCGTCGTCCGGATAACCCTTTATCTCTACGGCCATTCTGTACGTGTGCCCATGAAGGTTTTCGCACTTTCCGTGATACTGCGTGAGCCTGTGCGCGGCGTCGAAGGTGAATTCCCTTCTCAAAAGCATTATGGTTTACCCCGTTTCTTCCACTTTATCCCCAATTCATTCCCAAGATCCACTTCAAATCTTTCACTTATTATAAATTATAAACGAAAAACCGTCATTCGAAATCGAGCGAGCCCTGAAGCGACCGCGAGGCGACGGGAATACCCAGCATTTCCGCCATGAGCGCGGCGCCTCTCACCGCTTTATCGGATACGCAGTTGTTGAACATCAGCAATATTTTTTGCCGTTCGCCGAAATCACCGGAGAGTTTTTTGGCCTTCCCGACCCAGTCCTCGAGTTCCGAGCTGTCGTATTCGTAGTCGAAACGCTCGTGGACGGAGGCGTGAGGGTCGCTCCAGCCGCGCCGGTTTCTCCCATGGAACCGGACGACAGTTCCCCACTCGGCGGTTACGGGCCATTCATCCGGCACGGTCCACTTCGAGACCGGCTCGTCGACGGCCGCATACGCTATATTTTGATCGGCGAGGGCGCCGAGGAATTTATCCCGGACGCCCCGCTCGAACCATGTGTTGTTCCTCACCTCGAGCGCCAGCGGGATGGGCCCTGAAATTTCGCGGAGGCGTTTTATGTACGCGACGTTCTCGGGAGAAAAACTCCAGCTCGGAGGAAACTGAAAGAGCAGATAAGCGAGCCGCCCGGAGGAATGTAGAATCTCTATCGGTTTTAAAAATTCGCCAAATAGCCTCACCCTCTGCTCGTGAGAGAGCTCCTCCCGCCTTACCGGAGCGTCGTTCATTCGCGCTCCGAGCTCGGACTTCAGCCATGCGGGCAGAGACGAAAACTTCGCGCGGTGAAACGTGAAAAGGGCAAACGACTTGACGCCGAACGCGAAATGATTCGGAGTCCCGGCGACCCACCTGAAAGCGTTTTGGACGCTGGGCAGCGAGTAATATGACGAGTCTATCTCGACCGTGTCGAAGCATGACGCGTAATACGCGAGCCGCCCGGCCGGCGTGTTCGCCGACGCGGGGTAGAAGCCGCTTTGAAGGAGCGTCCGGTCCGTCCAGGAACAAATTCCGATCCGAACTTCCCCAGCCATATCGCATCCTCCCCAAATCTTAAAGATGTTTGTATTTTAGCATCTCGTGGGGTTAATATATCAGGGAACCGAGGATCCTAAACAATTTTGACGAGGTGATAATCATGGTGCTCGAAGGTATATACGCCCCCATCCCAACCCCGTTTGACGCCGCGTCGGGAGATATACTTCCAGGAGCTATGGAGGAAAACGTGACGCGCTGGGCGGTAACGACGCTCGACGGGCTCGTCGTGTGCGGATCGAACGGGGAGCTGCCTTTCGTTAGTATGGATGAAAGGGCTTCTCTCGTGCGAGCGGCAAAAAACGCGGTCGCCAGGGCCAAAAGCGGCATGAATATAATCGCGGGGACGTTCATGAACGCGACCCGCGACGCGATAGAGTGCTGCAAAGTATGCGAGGGCGCCGGCGCGGACGCCGCGCTGATGCTTCCGCCGCATTATTTCAAGGCGTCGGGCATGGTCGGCGCGCGCAAATTTTTCGAGGACGTGGCAAACGCGTCCCCGATCCCCGTGGTGCTCTACAACATGCCGGCCAACACGGGAGTGAACATCGACGCCGCTACGATAAAACAGCTCTCCGCCCACCCGAATATAATAGGGGTCAAGGACACGTCCGGCGACATGACGCAGATGGGCTATATAGCGAACGACCATCACGAGAATTTCTCGGTCTTCTGCGGATCGGGCAATTATTTCCTGCCCGCGCTTTCGCTCGGCGCGTCGGGCGGAACGCTCGCGGTGGCGAACCTGTATCCGGAGTCGGCCCGGTTTTTGCTCCAGGCGTACGTGCGAGGCGAAAACGAGGAGGCGCGCAAACTGCAATACAGGCTGATGAGCGCAAGCGATCTTCTGACGCGTCAATACGGAGTTCCGGGCATCAAAGCGGCGATGGACAGAGCGGGGCTTTACGGAGGCCCTTGCAGAGCGCCGATGGGCGATCTCCCGGACGACGCGAAGCGCAAACTATTCGAGTCGCTCGACGCGACCGGACTCGAAGAATATGAGAAATGGCGGCTTGGGTGACGATAAGTAATCTATGCGGAATTCTGATATAATTACCGGCATATAAACAAAAAGGACTTTATAACTGAAGGGACTGATGTTGATATGCAGATAGCAATATTCGCCGGAATAGCGCTTGTCGCCATACTGGTAGTTTATCTGATACTGCGCGTAGTCGTGAGCTTCGTGTCGGCGAT
>JAITOL010000013.1 GCA_031289955.1 Synergistaceae bacterium | reverse complement strand
AAGGCCATAACCGCCGTCACTGTAACCGCTAAAATCAAAAATTTTGAAACCAAACGAAAAAACATCTCATATTACCCCTTTCGAGTCATCCATTTTATGAATCGCGCGTATCCGGTCACACCACGCAATTATATAACGAAAATGGCCTCGCGTTGCGCCGCGAAAATGTTTTTAAGCGTTTACAACCGAATCCGATATAGGCTTCGTCGCGCGAATATGTGATAATCTAATCACGTCAAACTTAGGCGGCGAGGCCGGCATGAGGAGGGATACGACGCGATGAGGATAACGGCGATAAGGACGGGGATACTGAAGTCTCCGCTGAAGACTCCGTTTAAGACAGCTCAAAGAAGCGTTTCCGAGATGACTGATATAGTGGTCAAAATAGAGACGTCGGGCGGAGTGGAGGGCTGGGGTTCAGCGCCGCCGACCGCGAAAGTGACGGGCGACACGGAGGGCGGCATCCTGTGCGCTATAAACGAATATATCGCGCCTCTCGTCATTGGGCGCGACCCGGAGGATATGGAGGCGTGTCTCGACGTCCTTGACGGCTGCGTCGTCCGCAACACCAGCGCGCGCGCCGCCGTCGACATAGCCCTGCACGACGTATGGGCGAGAATCATAGGTCAGCCGGCGTGGAGGCTCTTCGGCGGCGGAGGGAGACCCATACGGACGGACGTGACCGTCAGCGTGAACTCTCCGGACGAGATGGCCCGCGACGCGATACGAGCGACACAGGACGGTTTCGACACGATCAAGATAAAGGTAGGGGTGGGCGCCGATATAGATTTCAAGCGCATAAAGGCCATTCGGGACGCAATCGGCCCGGGGCCGAAACTGCGGATAGATGCCAACCAGGGCTGGAAGCCGAACGAAGCCGTGCGGGTTTTAAACGGCATGTACGACGCCGGGTTCGGCATAGAGCTCGTCGAACAGCCGGTGAAAAGCGGCGACATAGACGGCATGGAGTTTGTCACATCCCGCTCGCCCATGCCGGTCGTGGCGGACGAGAGCTGCTGGTCCGCAAGGGACGCGCTTGAGCTGCTGCGCCGTCACGCCGCCGATATGGTCAACATAAAGCTCATGAAGTGCGGAGGCGTCAGGGGAGCGCGTCGGATAATCTCAGTCGCCGAGGCGTTCGGCGTGGAGGTGATGATGGGCGAGATGCTCGAGTGCAAAATCTCGACCTCCGCCGCCGTTCATCTGTCGTCCTCTTTCGGCTGTGTGACGCGCATCGACCTGGACGGCCCCGCGCTCTGTTCGAGCGACCCGGTCGAAGGGGGCCCCGTTTTCAACGGGCCGGAGATAACGCCGGGCGACGGAGCCGGTTTCGGCGTCGCCGGCGTTCCGGGGCTTGTTCTCAGTTGATGTAGTCTATCCTGTCCGGCTCTATGGGATGCGCTTCCTTCGTCTCGGTGGGAACGCCTATCGCTATCGCCACGGCGAACGTGTGTTTTGGGGGAAATTTAAGCAGAATGTTGAACCGCTCGCCGGGCGGCCCCGTGAACGCCGCGTCGGGAAGCCCCAAGATGACGCTGCCGAGCCCGATCGCGTGGGCGGCGAGAGCCATGTTTTCCACCGCGATGCCGCTGTCGAGCCGCCCCCAGCGGGAATCGGCGTCCGTGCTGATGAATATGACGAGAGGAGCGGCGAAGAATATGTCGTCGATGTCCAGAGCCAGGTTTTTTACAGCTTCGGCGTTGATCTCGCGTATGAGGTTCTGGTTCGTGACGACCGAGAAATGCCACGGCTGAGCGTTGAGCGCGCTCGGCGACTCCACCGCCGCCTTTAAAATGATGTCGGTCTGCTCTTTTGAGAGAGGAGACGCTTTGTATCCCCTGATGCTTCTTCTGTCCGATATTGCCTGTAAAACCTGATTGCTCATATGTACACTTCCTTCCCTAATCGATATGCGTTTGTTATCATGTAATTATAACCTATTGTTCCGATAAAAATTTTGACACCGGGAAAATAACGGCTAGAATATACGTACTATACGCGGCTTGAGCCGTATTATGAGTCGATTTATCACTTATCGGGCGAGGCGAGAGATGAAGCGGACATCTTTGAAAAATATAGAGGCATTCAGGATAACCGACAGTCATACCAACGAAGTGTTCTACGGTTGCAACCAGGAGTGGTTCGGCACTCACTGGCAGCGTTTATCCGGATGCGGCCCGTCGGTGGTCAGCAATCTGATTTTATACCGCACGCGAACGAATCCCACGCGCGACGACAAAATTAACGACAAAGCGTCATGCCTCTCTCTCATGGAGGAGGTCTGGGGCTATGTCAGGCCCACGCCCAGGGGCATCCCGTCCACCGAGCTTCTCTGCGGTTTCGTAAAGGCGTATGGGCTGTCAAAGGACGAGCGCGTGGTCTGCTCTCATTGTGAAATCCCCGACGACAGCTCGCTCCGCCCGTCATCAGGGGAAGTGGTCTCTTACATCGAGCGGGCGCTCGATGCCGACGCCCCCGTGGCGTTCCTCAACCTCTGCAATGGCGACGAAAACAACCTCGACGAGTGGCACTGGGTCACCATAGTGTCGCTCGCGCGTTCGGACCCCGGCGGTCACGCCATGGCTCGCATACTCGACAAGGGCGGCATGAACGATATAGACCTGACGCTGTGGCTCGACACGACCCAGAACGGCGGCGGTTTCGTTTATTTCACGCTCAGATAAATAGCCCGCTCGCGAAATATTCAGAACTCGTCACAATGATATATCGATGGTCGTAAGCCCGTTCGCGGACTGTGTCAGGCTGAAACGACGGATGTGGATCATTGCGGGTATTATGTTGGCCAGTTCGTCCGGCATCTTTCCTCTTGCCTCCATCAGTCTATCGCGGAGATTTTTGTCCGATCCGGGAGATTTTGCCGACATCAGCTTCCCCGACTCCACGAAGAGTCCAAGCGGATTCGACCGCGACGACACAGCCTCCGCGGCGGGGGAGGCGTCGATTTTTTTCGCGTAACTTTCAACCTCGCCGAGGCCAAGCAGCGCAACGTTGCCGCGTCGCGCGACAAATCCGATGTTTCCAGCCTCGTGCGGCATGGTATACGTATCCCATCCGTCAACCTTCGCCCCTTTCCGGAGGAACACCCCGGCTAATGTGAAAAGTCTGTCGAGCGAGGCCTCAGCCCCCGTGTCGATCAGGATATACGCGCTCTCAAGCATATTCTCCCTCAATGTGGCGGCTGCCGACAGCCTGCAATCCCCGATGATGTTCCCGACGTCGGTCGTCAGTATGGATGGCGTCGCTCCTGATATCTCGCCGAGCGCGAATTTAATGGGGTCGCTTTCGAGGGGGAAGGCCGCGTAAAGAAAATATGCCGGGTCTATCGACGCGTATAAAACGAGCTCGCCGTCTCCGAAAACGGAAGTTTTCGCTGGGACGAAATAGCGGTTCGGGGGGGCGGTTGGCGCGCGGTCAAACATGTCTGTGAAACACTGAACGCGCATTCCGTTTCCGTTCTCCTCGCTCTCCTCGAATGTCCAGGAGGCCTCTATTTCTCCCAGTAAGAACCCTCCGATCAGCGTCGGTTCGGCCATCTTCGCCATTATAACGTTTTCTCCGTCCGTCCTCCGCGCGGGTGAAAACCTCGCGGGCGGGTCGTCCATCGCGGCCCTCATTGCGTCTATAGCCGCGTCGCTCGTCGAGGCGTTTATCACGCTGACTCCTTCGACCATCCGCCTCGTCAAGTATATTTTATCCCCGGCGACATCGCCGCTCACGATCCGCAGCGTCCACGCCTCCTCACCTTCGCGGCGCGTCCCGTCCGTCCATTTATCGAGGAGGAACCTGTCTTTAGCGGCTTCGGCGCGCGAAATGAACGCGTCGAACTTTCCCCCGCCCGACGCGAACGAAATATAAGCGGTCTTTTCCTCTCCCGTCGGCACGAAGAGCGTTACCTCGTCGGACGCTTCGATTATATCGTTCAACGAATTCAAAACTCCGAGCGCCCCGGCGATATCGGCGTTCGCTCTCATATCGATGAGCGAGGAAACAATGTCCGAGAGCGTGTCCGCGGCGGTTATGCTCATGTAAAAACGCCCATCCGCCCCGACGTTCGGGATGGAGCGCGACGCGCGGGTGAGGGTCGGCATGGAAACCACAGGCGCGGCAATTTCAGTCGGCGTGGCGGGCGGGGCGTCCTCATCGGGCACAGGAGCGAATGACGGCGCGATTATAAATTTCATGACCGCGTATATTGCGGTCGCCGCCAGTGCGAATATCAACGCTATAGCTAAAAATCGCCTGCCCAATCAATTCCACCTCATTTTGCAAATGGCGTTATCGCTCATAACTCAACTTTCGCACATGATTAACGTAGCTCGCACCTTGAAAACTCAATAACAATCGGTAAAAAAAAAGCGGCATGGAGCCTTTTTTCGGGTAAAATTGTATCGTCAGAAAACAATCCCCGAGGAGGTCCATGCCATGACAAGATTAACACAGACTGCTTCTTTTGAAAACGAAATTTCTTCGATAATCGGCGCGTTTTTCCGCACATTCGGCATAAGAGCCATTCTAAAGCGAACCGGAGTCCACAAAACAAAGGGAGTTCCGGCAGTAATGCTTTTTCAGGAGCTCTTCTCTCTCGTGTTTCATCACAAGACGCTGTTTCGACATCTTGCGTCCTCTGTTTCCGGCGATACGGGCAAGGATACGTTCTATCGCTTCGTAAATTCCAGCATCGCCAACTGGATGCGCTTTACCACGCTGCTTGCGGCTAAGGCCGTGAACGATGTGATCGAGCCCCTGATTGATGAAAAAAGGGTGAACGTCTTCATAGTCGACGACACTCCATACGAGCGAACCGCTCGAAGAAGGTAGAGCTCCTGAGCCGGGTCTACGACCACTGCAAGAAGATATACATCCGCAGTTTTCGTCTGCTCACGCTCGGTTTCAGCGACGGCAATACGTTTGTGCCCATAAACTCGTGCCTGCTGACGTCGGAGGACGCAAAGACGCGGTGATGGAAAAGCTCTTCCTGACAGAAG
>JAITOL010000197.1 GCA_031289955.1 Synergistaceae bacterium | reverse complement strand
GGCAGCAGGACGCCGATAGCCGTCACGATACTCGTAAAAAAACCGGATCAATCCGAAAAAGCCTCCGTTTACTACCATGACATAGGCGACTACCTGACCCGCGAGGAAAAATTGGCGATAATCGCGAAGAGCGAAAATATTTACAGCCCCAAAATAGAGCTGTCGAAAATGGCGCCGAACGATCACGGCGACTGGCTCAACCAGCGGACGGACATTTTTTCGACGTTCTTGCCGTTGGGGGATAAGGACGATAAGACGAACGAGCATACCGTATTCGCGCCGTTTTATTCCAACGGACTGAAAACCCAGCGAGACCCGTGGTGTTATAACTACTCAAAAACCGGGTTGGAAAGCAACATCAGGGGAACAATTGATTTTTATAATGAACAGAGGAACGAATACAATAAGCAAAGAATTGATTATTGCGCCGCGATGTTTTTGAACAGAGATTCCCGCAAAATTAGCTGGACGAGAGCGCTCATTGAAAATGTCGAAAGGAACACGGAAGCGTCATACACGGAGAATGGATTGCGCGATGCGTTGTACAGGCCGTTTTGCAAGCAAAATCTGTATTTCGACAGGACTCTAAACGAGATGTCGTATCAAATTCCAAAACTATTCCCTACATCCGAGCAAAAAAACCTCGTCATCTGTGTGCCCGCGATGAAAAGCGGGTTACCTTTGGTCGTCGAGAATATACCCGATCTGCATTTCAACGGGGATTCGCAATGTTTCCCGCTTTATTTCTATGAGAGGAAGGATTATCAGCAGAAAACGCTTTTCGACACGGATGACGAGTACAACCGCCGCGACGGGATCACGGATTTCATCCAAAAAGAGTGCCGCTCTCTCTATGGCCCGAGGGTCACGAAGGAGGATATCTTCTACTACGTCTACGGCCTGCTGCACTCCAACGATTACCGGGAGAAGTTCGCCGCCGATTTGAAAAAAGCCCTCCCAAGACTGCCGCTCGTGGAGAAACCAGCCGATTTCTGGTCTTTCAGCAAGTCCGGGCGCGAACTGGCGGAGCTTCATCTGAACTACGAAAATTACAGCGAACGCCGCTACGACATAAAAATCACGGGCGAGGAGAGCGGGGATTTTCGCGTCGGCAAAATGAGTTTCCTGGCCAAAGACGAGTATACGGGAATCAGATACAACTCCCACATCACGATAACGAACATCCCGCTCGCCGCTTACGACTACGTAGTGAACGGAAAATCCGCGATAGAGTGGATAATGGAGCGGTATCAGGTTAAAATCGACAAGGAGAGCGGCATCAAAAACGACCCGAACGACTGGGCGGAGGAACAGGGCAAACCGAGGTATATACTGGATCTGCTGCTGTCGGTCATCGCGGTGAGCGTGGAGACGGCGGGGATCGTGGAGAGGCTGCCGGGGTTGGATTAAAGTTGGGAAACATGGTTGGAGGACAACGTAAATGAAAGGTGAAGCGATCAAACTGTTATGGTTCATGGAGGGTTCCAATAAACGCTTTCTGATTCCGGATAGCTATCAGTCCTTTCTCTCACCGCATCGGCCTCGGCACACTTTGATTCTCATTCCGGTTTTTTAGTATTCTTTGTTTTCCACCAGATCAAATATCCAATTGCGACAGAGGAAAATGAAAAACCCGCAACCCCTAATTCTGGGCGCAGATATGCCAATAAGAAGCCCGATATAGAGATAAAAAAAGACGCAATCTGTCCCGTGAAGCCAAGCAAGAGAGAAAGTATCATATCGGTACGCGCTGTTTTTACTCCCGAAATATCCATGTTTATAACATGATTCTGATAGTCTTTTGCCATATCGAATATAATTTTGACCGACTCAGGATAGACTTCTTTGTATTTTTGTAATATCTCCGGAGAGGGTATGGGGCCTTCAAATAACGTGACCTGTTGCTGAAGTCGAATATCCGCGCCCTTGTTCTGTCTAACAGTATTTTTGTTCATAATCCTTTATCGCTGTCATTATATGGCCGCCTACCGCATTAAATGCCCCTGAAGGAGTTGCTCCAAAAGATACTTTTACCTTATGGGTTTCTGTATCGACCAGAGAGCTCATAGCGCGATACCTACGCGCTTTTGCGTTTGTCGCGTCAAGGTCGAAAACCGACGCGGCTCCATTTAAAAATTCGCTTAACTTTTTCATTTTCTTTCCCCCTCTCTTGTGTGCATTATATACTATCTTCATAGCATTTTAAAATAGTGAGGGACTTAGCGTACACAAACTGGATCGAATGTGGGGAAAAATTTTTGCGGGACATGCGTAAAACTTCTCAATTAATATATAATAGATCATATTGTACATTCATTCTTACATCTCATGCTGGACGGTGAAGAGGTAACGATTGTAAATTATGAAGAAGATAGCCACTACAATCCGTCTTTTTGTTGAGGGCGCTTTTGACAGGCTCGGCTTGGGAATGCGGGCAAAACTCATAATAATATTTGTAGTTATCAAGGTAATCCCCCTCGTCCTTCTCACCCTTATGGCATGGAGGCAGTCATGGCTTTTGGGGAACGAGCTGAGCCGCAGGACCGCGGAGCTGACCACTCAGGCAAACGAAGCCCTCTCTCAGATGGGCGACATCGCGGTCAACGACTCGGTCAAAGCTTTAAACGACAGGGCTACCGAAGACATCGAACGCATGACTACGGATACGGCGCGTGATATAGCCGATTTCCTGTACGACAGGGACGACGATGTCCGCGCCCTTGCCGCCTTGAACCTGACCGAGGAGGAATTTCGCGTTTTCGTGGAGAATCGGCGCGGAAATCTCATTTTACAGGAGGATTGGACGTTAGCGCCGGACGGAGCTTCATGGATACCGAGCGGCATACCGGGGGAACTGACAGAGGTTTTGTCGACGAACAGCGAGAACGACGTGGCGTTTCGCTATCGCCAGCCCGACACGTTTAAATTTGAGAGCAGGCCTCTTTATCTGGAGGCTACGTTCGTAGATCTCGACGGCAACGAGGTAATCAAGGTCACGACATCCGATCAGATGAGCGCGGAACTCAAAAATATCTCCGACAGATGGAATACTTATGTGCGCGCCGAGACGTACTTTCCGGAACTGAGAAAACTCAAGCCCGGCGAGGTGTATGTCTCAGATGTGATAGGGGCATATGTGGGGTCGCGTTACATCGGCATGCTGACGCCTGGGAACGCCGAAAAAGCCGGGATAGAGTTCAATCCGTCTGAAGAGGCATACGCCGGGAAGGAAAACCCGCTAGGCAAACGCTTCAAGGGCGTTGTGCGCTGGGCCACCCCGGTGGCCGTTGACGGCAAGATAAAAGGCTACGTTACCCTGGCTCTCGATCACGATCACATTATGGAGTTCACGTCGCATCTCATGCCAACGAAGGACCGCTATACCGAGATACCGAGCGCGTATGAGGGGAACTACGCCTTTATATGGGATTACAAATGCCGCAACATAGTCCACCCGCGACATCATTCGATAGTGGGCTACAACCCCGAGACGGGCGAGCCCGAGGTTCCATGGCTCGAGCAGAGCATTTACGACGCGTTCCTGGCGAGCGGGAAGAGTTACGTCGATTTCATCAAGGATCAGCCTACGTTCGCGGGGCAGTCGCGGGAGAAAAAACCCGCCTCCGCGCTGACTAAGGCCGGATTTGTCGGGCTGGACGGCCGATACCTCAACAACGCGCCTCAGTGCACGGGCTGGATGAACCTGACGGAAAAGGGAGGCTCCGGTTCGTTTACGATACTCTGGAGCGGGCTCACAAAATTAACGACGGCGGCGGCGATTCCATACTATACCGGGCAATACGCCCCGTCTGAGGCAAACGGATATTCGAGACGCGGATTCGCCATGGTCACGATTGGCGCCGGACTCGACGATTTCCAGCGGCCGGCTCTCGATATGGAGAAGCTGCTCGACTCCGTTACCGCGATGGCCAACGACTCGCTCATGAAAGCGGCTGCCGACGCCCAGGATTCGATAGACAGAAACCTGCTTCACACGACGACCCAGCTCGCCGTTTCCGCCACTCTCATGGTGGTGGTAGTCGTGTTTATAGCGATCTGGATGGCTTCCGTCTTCACCCGCAGCATAACGTATCTCATAAAAGGCATTTCGCGCTTCAGATCCGGCGAGCGTCACTTCCGCTTCAACTCGAAGACGCATGACGAACTCGGCACCCTTGCCAATTCGTTCGACGAGATGGCCGACAGGTTGGTGGAGAGCGTCGACGGACCGCTCGTAATAACGGACATGCAGGGCAGGACGATATATGTCAACGAATACGCCCTGCGGCTTATAGGACATGAACTTACGGAAATCCTCGGAACGCCGTACAGCGGAATAAGCATATATCCCGAGGGCACGCGCTATTGTCCGATAACGGCATTGAACGAGGGACATGAGGCCGACGTCATGTTTGTGCCGGATGAGGGGCGTTATCTCAAGGGCAAGGCGACATATCTATATGACAAGGACGGCAGCAAAACGGGCTATATCATACTTTCCGATGATGTGACGGAAATGGCGCTCGAACAGGAACAGCTCAAGCAGACCCAGATAGAGCTCGAGAAGGCGGTGAGCGACGCGAACAGGGCCAACGAGTACAAGGGCGAGTTTCTGGCCCGCATGAGCCATGAGATACGAACTCCCATGAATGCCATCATCGGCATGACCAGCATAGTTAAGCGGAAACTGACCGAGGAGGGAAACGCCGGAGGAGAGATACTCGCGAATGTTCGTCAGATCGAGGACTCGTCACAACACTTGCTGGGACTCTTAAACGACGTGCTCGACTTTTCGAAGATAGACGCCGGCAAAATAGAGCTCTCGCCCGAGAGAGTCGATATCCATAAACTCGCGAACACAGTTTCGTCCATAATCCGCACGAGGTGCTCCGAAAAAAATATATCGTTCGAGGTGAACATCGACGTGCCTGCCGGCACTTCGATAACGACGGACCCGCTTCGCCTCAGGCAGGTTTTGATAAATCTCCTCGGCAACGCCGTCAAGTTCACGCAGGAGCTGGGTAAAATTGAGTTTGACATAGTGAAGAGGGATGAGAGGGACGGCAAAATTCTTCTCGATTTCTCGGTGCGGGATAACGGAATAGGCATTACCAGGGAGGCGATGTCAAACCTCTTTCAGCCGTTCGAGCAGGGCAACGCCGGCGTGGCGCGGCGTTTCGGCGGCACGGGGCTCGGGCTGGCCATAAGCAGAAGCATAGTGCGCCTGCTTGGAGGGGATATAAATGTCGAGAGCGAAGAGGGCAAGGGGAGCTCTTTTACATTCGCCCTGTGGATACGCGAGGCCGTCTTAGTGGAAATGGAAGAAGAACTCGCTATAGACGGCAAGGATCTGTTTGTCGGTAAGAAGGCTATGCTGGTGGACGACGTGGCGATCAACAGAATAATAGCCATAGATCTCATGGAGTTCACAGGGCTCGACATGGACGAGGCGGAGGATGGCGACGAGGCGGTAAGGATGTTTGCGGATTCGCCGGTCGGCGCTTACGACATAATTTATATGGACGTTCAGATGCCTAAGCTTGACGGATACCATGCGTCATCGCTCATACGGGCTATGGATCGCCCCGACGCGAAAACGGTTCCCATCGTTGCGCTCACGGCGAACGCCTTTAAAGATGACATCGAAAAAGCGCTTCGCAACGGCATGAACGCGCATCTAGCCAAACCGCTCGACGTTCAGAAGCTCATCGAGACCACGTTTCGTTTCATAGGCAACAGACAGGAGTGAAGCGGGAAATCAGTCCGGAGTTACGGAAGTTATACCGGCTTTGGCGGAACCTTCATAAAACCTGATGGAGACGCGAGCGCCCGGTTCTAGGGCGCGGGCTTTTTTAATGACATTCCCCATGTCGTCGCTGCATATCGCGTAACCCCTCGCAAGCACCGCAAGCGGCGACAGCGCGTCGAGCGAGGATGCCGCGTTCGACAGACTCGCCTCATGGCGTTCGATTGCGCCATTTATGAATATCGTCATATCGCGCGAGACACGATCTATGAAATTTTCTCCGCCGGATATCGTGAGCTCCATGGAGCGGGTCAGCTTTTCCCGAATCCGGTCGAGCTTCAAGCTGTAACGCTCGCAATATCTCATCTCCTGAGTGCGCAATATATCCCCGTTCGAGGCCAGCATCCTCGTTATGTTTTTTATGTCGGGGAACACTTTTTCCGCTGCGGCGGACGGTGTTGGGAGGAACGCGTCAGCGGCGAGATCCGCCAGGGAACTGTCTATCTGATGACCTACGCCGGTTATAACCGGCAGCGGGCAGCTTCTTACCGCCCGGACTATGCGTTCGTCGTCGAACGGGGAGAGGTCGTCTTTCGAGCCTCCGCCGCGCGCTACGATCACGCAATCGACGCCCGGTATCCCGGCGGCCAGAGCGAGCCCCCGCGTTACCTGCACCGGCGCGTCCACTCCCTGTACGGTGGCGGGTATTATGACTATGTCGATAAAAGGCGCTCTTTTTGACGATACCTCGAGTATATCCCTAACAGCGGCGCCTGTTGGGCTCGTCACAACCGCGACCTTCAAGGGGTATTTGGGTATGGGGCGTTTGTGCCTCGGGTCGAAGAGACCCTCATTTTCCAGAGCTCTTCTGAGTTCTTCTCTCGCGCGTTGCTGGGCGCCCTGTCCAATGGGGATGATGCGGGTGGCGTAAAGTTGATAAGTGCCGCCTTTTGGGTAGGTATCCACGTTGCCGACGACTAAAATCTCGTCGCCGTCGCGCGGCCAGTCGATTATTCCCGTCGTGTGGGAGCGAAATAGCACCGCGGCTATCCTGGACTCGTTTCCGGCCAGCGTGAAATAGACATGTCCGCTGCTGTGGCGTTTGAAGTTTTGTATCTCGCCCCGCACCGCCACGGACCGCAGAAGATCGGAGGCTGTTATGACGGCTTTTATGGCGCCCGATAGCTCGTCGACTGTCTGTATCTTTGTGGAGACGGGGGTCGCGTGTTCGCGCGTCACGTTTTTTCTCCGATGTGATTTTTGTCATTGGAGGGCTCTTCGACGGATGTTGCGTCAAGCGCCCTTATTATTCGTCCCAAAACGCCGTTCACGAAACGGCTCGACTCCACCGTCCCAAACATTTTTGTCAACTCTACAGCCTCCGAGACGGCGACGGCTATGGGAACCCTGCGTTCTATCAATCCCTCGCACAACGCGAGCTTGATGGAAGCCCTGTCGACCGCCACCATTCGTTCTGTGCGCCATCCCACTATATATTCCCTGAGCATCGAGTCGATCTCTTCGGTGTGCTTAATCGAGGCGCTTACGAGAAAACGCGCGTATTCAACGACATCGGCCTCTTCTTCGTCCCATGGGTACATGTCGATAGCTTCGTCCGAATCCAAATCCGGACGAAGATCGAGTTCATATATCAATTGCAGGGCGATTTCTCTCGCCCTGCGTCTTCGTTGAGGCAATGAAACTCTGCCCAAAAAATCATCTCCTGAAGTCTTTTATATCTGTTATGGCTTTGGTAATCAGTTTATTTCCATCCTCTGAAAACAGGATCCAGGAAATGACGTAACCCAGAATAGTAGCTCCCGCTACCCACAAAATACCTCGCAGGCCGAGATTCGTAATTCCCGTCACGCCGCCCGCCACTCCGGCCCAAAATAGTGGTTTTTTCCATATGGGAGTGGACGCCGAATATTCATCGGGCGCCTTACGGGTCCAGTGGACATGTATGGATATGCCGGTGGGCCTGAAGAACTCCTCGAATTTGTCCATAAGGGCGAGCCGTTTTTGAGGATCATCCTGTTCTGGCAAAGTTATATATATGTTGAGGAGATTCTGATCTCCTACAAACGATACCTCCTGACAGGAAAAATCCTCCGGCAGCCGGTTGGAGACGATTTGGCGAAACGCGTCCCCGTCAATCCATATCTTGCCTCGTTTGGTAATAGTCCATAAAAAAAGCATCCATAGACCTCCTGTGGACGGAAACCCTGTCAGTCAGATTATTCTTATAGAATCTCCGAGGATGGAGGGGTCACATCCGGCGTGTAGGGTTCGGAGGATTCAGCGGGTTTGTCCGTGAAAGTTATGCCCTGGACATAAACGTTGACTGATTTTACAAGGTAGCCCGTGTAGCGTTCTATCTGTTCTTTGACTGCTTCCTGCACATCCCAGCAGACATCCGGTATTCTCAGGCTGTATTTTACTGAGACGTATGTATCGACCTGAATTTCAGGCACATCGCCGTCCGATATGGAAATACGCACGCCGTTAGCCGCCTTGCGGCCCATTCTGAGATTGGCCATCAGGCCGGGATTGGCCGGCTGTATCCCTTCAACCGAGAGCAACGCTTTTATGGCGAGCTGCGATATGACATCCTCCGAAATTCTGATCTTTCCCTCAAGTCCGGTCTGATCTACCGTAGAGGGCTCGATTCCCTCCTGGTCAAAGCTGGAGTTTTCGATTTGCTCGTTGTCCACCTTTATAGCCTCCCTTCATTCTTATGACCGGTATATCCGGCATGTCGGAGCAAGCGCTACTGTTTGAACGGTTTCCCGCAATGCGGGCACAAAAGATCCTCGTCGTCGTCGTAAGCGTCGGGCTGGTAGAAAAAATCCTTGCCGCAGCCCGGACATGTGACGGGTTCGTATTCCTCTTCCTCATCGTAATCGTCGTCGATGTCCGACGTCTGGATGTTGCATATTCCGCTTGGCAGATCGTGGGATTCGTCCGAATGCATTGACATTACTTCGTCCTCGAGATCTTCGACGTACTCCCGCAGATCGTCCTGGTTTTCAGCGAGATCATCCATTTCCGCGATCATGGAATCGAGGGTATCCAGCAACGCCTCGTGGAATTTGGACATGCCCGCGTTTTCCATCAAATTCTGACCTTCGATCAATCCACGTAAATAAGCTATCTTTTCTCGCGCGCTCATCTTCATTCCTCCTGGTTGTTGGTTTTATTGTAATGGCATTGCAAAAATCAGGCTTTTTTCGCTCTTTCGAGATATTCCCCGGTTCTGGTATCGACGACTATCGTTTCGCCGGTTTCCACAAAAAATGGCACAGTAACCACAAGCCCCGTTTCAGTCGTTGCTGGTTTTCCACCTCCCGAGGCCGTATCGCCCTTGAATCCGGGCGGCGTGTCCGTCACTACGAGCTCCACTGATTTTGGAAGCTCTATACCCATGACGCGGCCTTCGTACATATCGAAACTCACTTCGAGATTGTCGATCAAATATTTGACCCCATCTCCCAGCATATCCTTGGAGAGAAAAACCTGGTCGAAAGTTTCCATATCCATGAAAACATAATCGGTTCCATCGTGATACTGATATTGTGCTGGTTTTTCGTCGAAAATTATCCGTTCGAAACGCTCTCCGGATTTGAAAGACTGTTCCAGCGACGAACCGGTTTCGAGGTTGCGCAATTTTCCCCGCAATATAGCGCCCCCGCGGCCCATCTTATGGTGAGAGCATTCCAGAATCGTCCACATACCGCCCTCCCATTTGATCTTAAGTCCGGGCCTGAAATCACTAGTATCAACTACCTGTGCCATTGACAAACCTCCTGCCGGTTCTCTTTGCGGCTTTGTTATTAAAAAATATATAAATCCCTGTCAGCCGAGCAGACGTTCCAGCTCTTTCGTGTCGTATGAATACGTGAAAGCGTCCGCCCTTGCTATGTAACCCTCCGAAACCAACCGGGCCAGATCCTGATCCATCGTGTGCATTCCAAGCGCGGCGCCGGTCTGCATTATACCCTTTATCTGAGACGTCTTTGCCTCCCTGATGCAGTTTCTGATGGCGGGGTTCGCGATCAAAAGCTCCGTCGCGACCATTCGTCCGCCGCCCGGGAGGGGGAGCAGCTGCTGAGAACAGATGCCGACCAGTATATTCGCGACCTGCATCCTGACCTGTGACTGCTGATGGGGCGAAAAGACGTCGATTATACGGTCTATGGTCTGAGACGCGTCCGGAGTGTGGAGCGTTCCGAAGACGAGGTGTCCCGTCTCGGCGGCAGTTACTGCGGCCGAGACCGTCTCGAGGTCTCGCATCTCTCCGATCAGTATAACGTCAGGATCCTGTCTCAAGGCCCGTTTAAGCGCTTCAGAGAAACTTTTCGTGTCGCTCCCTATCTCTCGCTGATGTATTATCGAACGCTCCGATATGTAAAGATATTCTATCGGGTCTTCAATAGTTATCATATGACAGAAACGCGTCATGTTGATCTGCTGGACTATCGCGGCGAGGGTGGTCGATTTTCCCGAACCTGTCGGGCCCGTTACGAGGAAAAGGCCTCTTATCCTGTTTGCTATGTCCTCGATGGCCGGCGAGAGCATGAGCTGTTTCGTGGTGCGTATGTTGGAGGTTATGACGCGAAGCGCCGTGCAGAGATTGCCTCTTTCGTACGCGCAGTTGCCCCTGAAACGGGAGTTTACGTCCTCAGAAGCGTGAAACGTGAAGCTGAAATCGAGCTCCTTGTCTCGCTCCAGCGTCTCCATCTGACTCGGCGATAATATCGACGTCAGCATCTCCACATGTTCCGAAGCGGTTATCGGTTCCCCTATAAAATTCAGCGTACCATCCATTCGTATCGCCGCCGGTATCCCGACGCTCAGATGGAGGTCGCTGCCTTTGCGTTTGAGCGTTTCAGCGAGCAACATGTGAATTGGATAACCCATAATTATCCGCGCTCCTTAATCGTTGTGAACACTCAGCGCCAACATTTCGTCCATGGAAGTGACGCCTTTTATGACATTGCGGAGCGCGCTCTGTATGAGCAGATGCATCCCGCCCTCCATTGCCGCCTGTCTTATGGCTGGTACCGGGGCGTTGGAATTTATGAGGGCCTTCACTTTTTCGCTGACTTCCATAATTTCAACGATAGCGATACGCCCCTTGTAACCGGTACCCCGACATTCGTCGCAGCCTACCGGGCCGCAGACCGGGATGCCCTCCTGAAGGCCGTGCGCTTGAGCTAACGCCGGCGGAAGCGCGTATTGGGACTTGCATTTGGGGCAGAGGCGCCGCAACAGCCGCTGAGCGACGACCGCGACCAGAGACGTCGAAATCAGATAAGGGGCTATGCCCATATCGAGAAGCCTTACGACGGAGCTGGGCGCGTCGTTGGTGTGAAGCGTCGAGAGAACGAGGTGTCCCGTGAGAGCCGCGCGTAT
Organism: Synergistaceae bacterium; assembly: GCA_031289955.1. Classification (GTDB taxonomy): domain Bacteria; phylum Synergistota; class Synergistia; order Synergistales; family Synergistaceae; genus JAIRKI01. The sequence continues at coordinate 363 of JAITOL010000197.1, read as the reverse complement.
CGCGAGTTCGGCCGTGGGGTAGTCTCTGATTTCTCCGACCATTATCGAGTCGGGATCCTGCCTCAGTATGGAGCGCAAGGCCTCTGTAAATGTCAGTCCGGCTTTTTCGTGCACCTGTACCTGATTGATGCCGGCCATCGTGTATTCGACCGGATCCTCGACCGTGATTATGTTGATGTCGGGCTGATTCAGAATTTCAAGCAGAGAGTAAAGCGTCGTCGACTTTCCGGAACCGGTAGGGCCGGTGATGAGAAATATCCCGTTAGGCGCGGTCATATTGCGCTCGAGCACCGCGATGTCGTCATCGAACAGCCCGAGATTCGCGAGCCCGACCTTCGACGCGCTCTGGTCGAGGAGCCTCAT
>JAITOL010000172.1 GCA_031289955.1 Synergistaceae bacterium | reverse complement strand
ATCAAATACCCGATTCCTGACGCAGCGGCTATCGCTTCCGCGGTCACGACACATGTCCACGCGCTGCCAACCCCAAGGCGAAGCCCGGTAAAGATGAACGTAAACGCGGATGGAAGCACGACTTTGGTGAGCATCTGGAAGTGGGTTTTTTCCAGAATGATGCCCACTTCCAGAAGTTTTCTGTCGCTGTTTCTTATGCCGCGGCTCGTGTTGATGAGAACTGGCCAAAATGTTCCTATCGCTATCAGCGTCACCTTTGACGCCTCGTCTATTCCGAGCCAAAGGATGAGAAGAGGAATCCAGGCCACCATCGGGATGGGACGCAAGAGCCCTATGAGAGAGGACATCAGATTGTTCGCAGTTTTTGAGAGACCTATTACGGTTCCTGTGGCCAACCCCAATGTGGAGCCGATGAAAAAACCTTTTATCACGCGACTGAGGCTTATTAGAAGATGTTTTTGCATCCTTCCTCTTGCGAGCATGTCCGCATAGGAGTCCATGATGCGGGATGGAGTGGGGAAAATAGAGGCGTTTAACGCTCCATACCTTCCGAGAATCTCCCAGAGCGCCAACAATAGCACAGGCAGAACAAACCCCATGGCGATCATCTTCAGTTGGTTCCTTGAACGCGCGTTCACGCGGCAGCGACGCATGTAATCTCTTCGCTATTTATTGATGCCCGCGGCTTCGAGGAACGAAGCATCGATGAGCTTGTCCATATCGACACCGCTGATCGTGCCCTCTTTTCTGAGAAACGCCTCGTTGGTTTTCAGCGCTTCTATGCGTTTTGCGTCAAGAAACAAATCAAAATTTGTGCTGGCGAAAGATAATTTGTATGAGCTCACAGCCACGTCGTTTCTTTCATGAAGAATACGGATCGCCTCGTCTTCATTGGCGCGGCTGTACTTCACCGCCCTGTTGAAGGTTTTTAAAATACGAGGAACCAGCTCCGGATATTTTTCGAGAAACGCCGTTGTTGCTACTATTGTGCTCGACGAAAGCGGATATTTCGACGCGTCCTCCAACAGTGTCGCCGTTCCGCTCTCAATGACGGAGGCCATCTGTGGCAGCTGGCTGACTCCGCCGTCGATACTCCCCGCCTCCAGCGCCGCGTTTATATCCCCGAACGACAGGTTGACGATCTGTATATCCTCCTCCGTCAAATTCAACGTTTGGAGATACTGCATCAAAAGCAGATGCGAAGCCGAGCCTATCTGAACGCCTATCTTTTTGCCCTTGATGTCCGCCAGCGAGGTGATACCAGAGCCTTTTCTCGCCAGCAATCCCTCGCTCTTTCCGGTGCTCGTCATATAAGCGCCTATTATCCTGATCGGGATATTGTTGTTCGCGGCTTGAATAGCGGGCAGGTTGCCCACCTGGCCTATATCTATATTACCGGCCGCGAATGCCTCGATTATCGGAGGGCCGGACGGAAATGTGCGCACATCGAACGTAATGCCGTCCGCGCCGAACTCCTCCTTGAAATAACCCAGCTCCTCGGACAGCGATATCTGAACCTGGCTGGGCTGAGTGGCAAGATGGATCACCAACCCGGTATAATCTTTTTTGACCTCGCCCGCCGATGCGTTAAGCGCCATGCCTCCGATAAAAAGAGCCATTGAGATTGTAAAAACGACGCGTGTAAGAGAAAATCTGAATTTTAGCCTGTCATGTTTCATAATAAACTCGCTCCCTTCAAATAACCATTTGGTGATTCCATACCATAAATTCCATCGCGAAAATTCCACATATTCGTCAGTCAAGCTCTACATGCGCTCATAAAGATCACCCTCCCCCGTCGCGGTCAATGGCTCGTGTCCTGAACGGTCAGGCGGTCGAGATGCCGAAGCAGCGGATGAGCGTCTTCCTCCTCCTCCCTTCGTTTATCGAAACTCTGTTCTCGCACCGAAATAGGGTCTATTATCCAGACCGTCGAAAGATCGACGTCGCCCAGTCTCTTTCGGATAGAGATATAATGCTCGCGGAACTCGCGCCCGGAGATGACGGCGCGGACAGGACGGCCTGTGATGACATAACTGCGGCGATCCTTCGAGAGGACGCTTATGGATATCGTCTTTCCAAACCATATAGAGTGAACGAGGTTTTTATTGGTCTGTGACGTATCCATCACTTCGTCATATTCGATATACCCGTCGTCCCTGCAATTGAAAGATTCTTTAAAGGCGACATGTACGGCGCCATCGCTTCCGGTCGTCGCAAGCGCCGCTATCGTCCCGGAATCGGCGAGCATCTCCCTGAGCTCTTCATTCAATGTCGCGCCCATATATAAAGCCGCCTCCTCAAATCCTGCCGAGATCCGTATCCGGGTGGTTGCCGCAGCGCCGATAATTATCCATATCGACGCTGATGCCGTGCTTGCGCCTTATACTGTCGAACCCGCCCGCTACGCGGATATAGTATTCGAGGCTCGGGGAAACTTGTTTGCGGAAAACCGAACCCGGAGCGACGTGCCATACGCAGCCGACAACGCCAACGCCATTGGAGGATAGCTCGTCGGCCTCGGCCAGAATGGATTCGAGCGCGGCGTCCTCGCTTTTAAAACCCCCAGGCGTCGCCAGTTCGACGCCGACGACGACGCCGGTATTTACATTGCCCTTGCCGAATATTTCCACCGCCTGATACAGTCGTTCCTTCCAGCGCTCGTATCCGATGTTCGCCGCTTTGCCGGGGCATATCCAGTCGAACATAGCCTTGTCGAGCACCTCGAGATCGGCTGTATATGAGGTGAGGCCGGTGTTGTCATGGAGGCGTCGCAGCTGACGCTTTGAAAACGCCGTGCTTATCAGCTGGCTCGGGAAGCGGCGTCCGCCGAACAGTTTCGTGATTCCGGCCAGGATATCCACGTAATAATCGACTTCGTCATCCAGAAAATTTTCTCCCCCGCAGAGCGTTCCTCCCGTCAGAAATATGCTTACGTTCCGCCCCGGTTCCCTGAGAGCTTCGTTCACCGTCTCCAGAATATCCCCCACATCCAGCAGTTCAGGTTTATTGCCGGCGTGATAAACAGCCGACATCGCGCAGAATTTGCATCCATGACCCGGAGTTTTCCAAAAATCGCAGTGTTGGTGCGGATGAATACAGAGTCTCTGTGGACGGGGGGAAACCACGTGCCACATCGGAGTTCCGCGAGACGTCGTTTTCGAGTGGTAATCGGGTTTTTCCCAGTAGGACACTTCCTCTATAACCTCATCTTCGTCAATGAGCACCGATACCCCATCAACCGCGTCCACCAAATAAGGATCCCGGCCCGACGATGTGTTTCCTCCAACATCCACGCTCGTGCATATGGATGTTCCATCCCTCAGCATAAGGGAAACCGGCGTCAGATCCTCCTTGTTGCTGTAGTCGCTGCGGACTTTGGTGAGGTGAATATCCGGGTCCACCATGGCGAGCGCCCTTTCGGTGTATTCCACGCCGCGCCGCTGCACATCCGCTTTGATGATGACGAAAGGAGAAACCTCAGGGTATTTTTTCATTACCTGGCGAAGGCTCAATTCGCCCTCACGCCAATTTCCTCCGATATCCAACAGCTTGTTTTTCATCTGATGAGACCTCTTTAATCCCTATTTTCATATATGATTAATGATGCACAATGTAATTATCGTAACATCAGCGTGAGATTTGTCAATAACAATTTTGAACCTATTTCAGATGCGCGATGCGGTGAAAAGTCGAGGAAAATATTTAAATGCATAAATGTATTGGTAACTGAAATTATCGGTCGAAACGCCTCCTCTCGTGATAAAATTCAAGATATTCATTGATAAGATGATGAGGTGATAGAAATAGTGCATAACGACAAAATAAGAATTTTATTCACGTGGGCAATAGTTATTTTGGAGTATTGCGTCATTTTATTATCCAAAAATTTTTTAACTCCTCCCATGCGAAAAATGGTCGGCGTCGAGCTCTGTATCATTATCGCAATCGTGCCATGTCTGGCATATGTATTTGTGACAAAAGACAGGGCCGGATGGTTTGTGCATCACATGACAAAAAAAAGCACACATCTGATTTTGGGCATAGGATGGATCGTGCTGATGAGCCAACCGATGGATATTTTAATGGGGTTCGGGCAGTTTTCAATTTTATCGCAAGTAGGTATGTATATCATCATGCTCATACTCTTCGGCATATCGCTCGCATTGACCCAAAGGGGCGGCATGATGGGCTATTTTTACAGCCTGACGGAAAAATTTGAAAAAGACGACGATGGATCGTCCGAGATAATTTTATCGACTATGCGTCCACAGGTGGAAAAAACTCTCGAGAACAGCAAGGCTGGAAAAATCGCGGCGCTTGTCATATTGTCGCTTCTGGTGATCTGTCCCCTCGCCCCGGCGGATGTGTCAGTCAGGGCAATTGAATTAATATCATATTTATTGGCTTGTTTTTTAGCGCTGATCGTATATTTTTGGATAGATAGGTATGTACGGGACAATTTATACCATTATCTCGTGATATTAAAAAACGCGGTGCAAAACGACCAACGTTTTCTCTTTAAATCTCTGCTCGCAAAAAGGCTGCGCCGCAATAGATTTTTTATTACATTGATGTTTGGGCTCTGCGTTTTAGTTTCCATATTGCTGAATTACGAAGCGATAAATAAATGGTGAAATTACCGCTCATAATAGCATTACCTCATTTTGTGGCACATGTTGCCTCGTGTCCGTTGCCGCGGCGACAAAACCCGGCAGGCCGCGACGCATAGGGTCAAGCCTCGTCCAGCCAGCTGTACCAGCGGCCTATGATGGATTTCAGCGGTTCGTCGAGCAATGGCGCGGCTGCGCGTTTTATCTCGTCAGGTATGCCCCAATAGCCCTCCGCTATGCTGCCCGTTATCGCCGCTATTGTGTCGCTGTCCCCTCCGATAGATACCGCTTTGCGGAGTGCGTCCTCGAATCCGTCGCTCTCGAGAAAGGCGGTAATGGCTTCCGGCGCCGTCTCCTGACAGCTTTCGACGTGATGATAATTCGGCCTTATCTCGTCGAGCGTTCTGTCCAGGTTATAAGAGTATCTGCTCCTGATATAACTTTTTATCTCATCCTTGCCCGAACCCTTGCGGGCCAGGAAAATCGCCCCGGCCGTCGCCTGCGCGCCCTTTATTCCCTCCGGATGGTTGTGGGTCACCCGAGCGCTCGCGGCGGCGAAACGCTCGACGTCCTCGAGATTGTTCCACGCCCACGCCACCGGGGAGACCCGCATGGCAGACCCGTTGCCGTAGCTGTTGTACGGCTCGGGATAATCCGAGACGATCCAGTGCGCAAACCTCGCTCCATAACCGGCGTCAGGATACATTCTGCCATATTTTCTCATGGACGCTATTATGCCGGCCTCGACCCCGAGCTCGTCATCGCTCACATTCATCAGCCCTTCGGCCACCGCGAGCGTCATCACCGTGTCGTCGGTGAAACGCGAACGTTCGCGGAAGAGCGGAAAATCCGTCGTCTTTATGTTGTTGTGGTCAAATTCATAGGGACTCCCAACCATATCGCCTATGATCGCTCCAATCACCGCGTTACCCCTCCAGTTCCCTTAAAAAATGAGAAACCCTGTCCAGTCCTTTCTCCAGCACGCCGAAATTCGCTATTTTCATCTTGCTCGAAACCCCGTTTCGTCAGGATTTATTGGAGACGGCACAAACGCCCGATCTTGAATTTTATTCGGAACTGTATGGCATGGCGGGTTCAAAGCGCAGGTCTCTGACGAACCAGGAATCGTCTTTGCCTTTTACCACGGTAGCAGTGACGGACAGCACCGGTTTCCCGGACAGAGTCGTCATGGACATGCCAACATCGAGCAGGATGAGATCGCCCTCGCTGTAGAATCGTTCATCCTCCCAACCGGAACGCCCCGCTTTGAGATTCACGAGCGCGCTCACCGGACGCCCGTCCGGCTGATAGAGCTCATCCTCGATCAAAGAATCCAGCTCTCCGGACAGATCCAGCGTAATTTTAACGGCCGGTTTCTTTGACGTCACCTCGATAAACCCGCTCTCAGTCATCACGCCCGTTATATCGAGCTTAACCCGCTCGGCAAACCCCCTCGTAACGGCCATCGTCTCCGTCAGCCTTCCCGTGACCGGATTGACTGAATATATATTCGCCTCCGTGTTATCGCCGGCTCTTATAGCGCGGAACATCACGTCGCTCGCGGCGTCGTCCGGGAGGGGCAGCATCTGCGGCGCGTATCCGTCGCCAAGCCTCACGCGCTGTATTATCGAGACAGGAGTCTTTCGCTCGTCGGCTAAAACCATCTGGACGCCGCGGCACCCTCCGTCCGTGTCCACGCTGGCGCATATCAGCATCAACCTGTAGTCGTCGTTGCTCGTAAGGCGTATCGTCATGTCCTGTATCAGATATTTGCCGCCCGTCGTGCTATACGCCGCCGCGTCCAGATCCGGATACGACGTCCGCCCGACCGTCGCTAAAGACAGGTCGAGCGACGCGTCGCCGCCGTACTCGAATTCTATGCCGGCCGCAAAAGCGGCCGCGCCCCCGGTAAACAACGCCGCCGTCAATATAAATATCACCATACCAACCCTGATTCTGCCCGACATATTCACGCCACCTCCGTTTTCACTCCGACTCCCCAGAGCTTCGCGTAAAGCCCGCCAAGCTCCACCAGTTCATCGTGAGTCCCATCCTCCGCTATCCCATCCTCGGTGAGCGCTATTATCCTGTCCGCGTTCCTCACGGTCGACAGCCTGTGAGCGACGACGAGCGTAGTCCTGCCTGAGCTCAGGCGATACAGCGCGCACTGTATCGCCGTCTCCGTAACATTGTCCAGCGCCGATGTCGCTTCGTCCAGTATCAGAATCCTGGGATTTTTAAGGAATATGCGCGCTATCGCTATGCGCTGCTTCTGCCCGCCCGACAGGGTCACTCCCCGTTCACCGACATACGTATCGAGACCGTCGGGCAGGGAGTCTATGAATTCGTCGAGCTGGGCGTTTCGAGCGGCCTCCCTGATTTTGTCGTCCGGCGCGCCGAAATCACCGTACGCGATGTTGTCCCTTATCGTCCCGGCGAAGAGATACGTGTCCTGCTGCACTATGCCGATGTTGTTGCGCAGCGAGTTGAGCGTGTACTCGCGAATATCCCGCCCATCTATGGTTATTCTGCCCGACTCCGCCTCGTAGAACCTCGTCAGAAGGTGACAGAGCGTAGTTTTGCCGCCGCCCGACGGACCGACCAGGGCAACAGTCCTGTATGGCTCTATGTCGATATTTACGTCCCTCAGCACGCTTCTGTCGTCGTCATAACGAAACGAAACATGTTCGTATTTTATTTCGCCCCTGACATTTGAGAGCTCGATCGCTCCGTCCGTGTCGGCCTCGGGCAGCTCGGCCATGAGCTCCTGGAGGCGAATGAAACCGGTCATGCCCGTCTGGAGCTGTTCCACAAAGTTTATGAGCTTTTTTATCGGTTCCGTAAAGAGACTCGAGAACAGAAGATACGCGGCGAACTCCCCCGGGCCGATGAGGCCGTAATACGCGAACATGCCTCCGGCGCAGAGCGTCGCCAGCAGAAGTATATCCAATATGAGCCCCGTCCCGGAGGAAAACTCGGCCATAGCCCTGTATTGAAGGCTCCGTGCCGCCGCGTAGGACATGTTGCCTATATGGAAACGCTCGCGCTCATGCTCGGAAGTCTCGAACGCCTTCGCCACCCTCACTCCGGCGATGCTGTTCTGCAGATCGGCGTTCACCTCCCCTATCGTCGCCCTGCTCTTCATGGATGTCCGGGACAGGTTGCGCCTCTGCTTGTACGCGAACCAGAACAAAAACGGTATGAAAGCGAATATGATTACGGTCAAAGTCACGTTCATCGTGCAGAGCAGAATAAAAGAACCGCCAAGCATTACGATCGAGAGGAACAGATCCTCGGGGCCGTGATGCGCGAGTTCCGCTATTTCGAACGTGTCGTTTATTATCCTCGACATGATGCCGCCGGTCTGAGTTCTGTCAAAGTACGAAAAAGGCAGCCTTTGCAGGTGGCTGAACGCGTCCCGCCTCATGTCGAGCTGTATCCGGACGCCCATGGTGTGCCCGTAATACTGAATAACGTAAACCATAGCGGCTTTCAGGGCGTATATCCCCAGCAGGACGAGCGCCCATACGACGATCAGGCGCAACATTCGCTCCGGAACATATACGTTTATGATGTTTCTCGTTATCATAGGATAAAACATATTGCAGACCGCCGATATAAAGGCGCATGACATATCGAATATGAAAAGCCTGATGTGCGGTCTGTAGTATCTTATAAATTTTAAGAACATATGTTAAGTCATTCAACTCCCCGTTGCGGCATATCGCGATTATAAACCGTCAAAAAGATGAGCGCAACCGAAGTAAATGGGTAAAAATATATCGGGTTTCACGCGAACGACGTCCGGCGGAACCCGATATGTCAAATAATTATTATCCAAAACGCCCTCGGTGTTATGTACGAATATGGTCTGGGTGTGCCAAAAAAACTACTCGACCGCGTTAAGCTGGTATAGAAAGGCTGCGGATCAGGGTCATGCCATCACGCAATCCGGTCTTGGCGTCATGTAGGCAAATGGCTATGGCGTCACCAAGGACAAATCTAAAGCGATAGAATATTATAAAATGGCGGCCCGGCAGGGGGAGAAACCGCGAAAAAGTATCTGGCGGATCGCGGCGTCAAATATTAAGACCCACCGCGCGCCAGTAAAAATACCTTCCGGCGCGTATTGTTTTTTAGTTCATCAAAGCTTGGATTTCAGTTTTTGAGAGGCCGGAACTTTCAGCGATGATGTCCGGCGATATGCCGTGAGATAATAAATTTTTTGCGATTTCGACAGCTTTTTTCCGCTCGCCATCCTGACGCCCTCTTTCAGTGTAGACTTCCTCAAAAATAGATTTGTACATCTCCCTGTCCTCCCCGCTCATTTTCAAATTCTCCACATGCTCTACAATCTGCCGTTTGTAATCTTCGTCGGTCAAGTGAATCAGGTATTCGATGGCTTCCAGTATATCGCGCTTTTCCTCCGCGCTCCAGCCTCGTTCGTTCCAGAGGTCGGAGATATGGCGCAAGTAGCGGAATTTTTCGGCCTCGTCTTTCCCGCTCCTGTAGGCGCATTTGGCGGCGTAGAGAACCAGGCCGATCCGGTTCTCCCCGGAGAGCAATATTTCGTCCGGAGTGTCCGTGACGAAAAAATTTTTGTAATTGTAAGTTACCCCACCGCCGAGACTTATGCTGATAAAGAAGTAATCCATAATTCCCGGGGTGGATTCTTACCACAAACCACGCAAATAACATGAGCAGAAAGTCTGCGAAGAAAC
>JAITOL010000131.1 GCA_031289955.1 Synergistaceae bacterium | reverse complement strand
TATTTTTTGAAAATTTATTTGTCGGCGAGATCCTGAACTTCTTTTAAAGAGAGATCCGTATTTCTTGCCACTATCTCAGGCGGTATACCATTCGAGAGAAAACGCCGCGCAATCTCTATTGAGTTATCATATTTCGCGCTAGTTAGTTTCTGGTCGGCTTCCTTAAGCTGATGGTCGCGCTCTTGAAGCTGACGGTCGACTTCTTTAAGCTGATAATCGCGCTCTTGAAGCTGAGCGTCACGCTCTCTAAGGCGATATTCACGATCCGCCTCATCCATCATCTGCTTCCAGTCCAGGATATAGGCGAGCCGTTGTTCCTCGCTCATCAAAAAGAGCTTCTCCCTATCCAGAGCTTCAGCTATCATCGGCTCGCGCTCCGCTATCTGTTCCATCTCTCTGCCCCCTTTACCGGCGAAGTACGCCATCCAATCCTCCAGTTTATTTCGTGGTTGCGCGCAAATTCTCAGGTATTTTTGCAATTCAAGATATATTATCAGCAGATCGTCGTTCAGCCTTTCGCCGCTCTCGTCGTCCCGTACCGAAAAACTGCGCCTAAAACCGGCGCTATTCTTGAACTGGTCAAAACCAAGAATATTTACCGAGATCGTCCTGGCTATTTTACTGTACAAGTCGCCTCTGTTAAGCTGCTCACTGTGAACTAGGCTCCAGTATAGCAGAGATCTTTTCTTGAAACCCGATTCATACCCAATTTGAACCTCCAGATTTATCTGGTCGTCATCTAAAATCGCCAGGGCGTCGAGGCGGCTGCCTTTGCCCTTTATTCTCGTTGGCGATTTCTCCCTGTCGATGAGACGAATTTTTTTGAACTCATATTCCCCGTTTGGGAAAACAAAAGCATTTGCCAGATCAAGGAAGATGGGCGATTCTTCGTTTTTACACACGACAAATTTGAAAACACTGTCAAAGAGCCTGTTCAACTGTCCCTGTTCAAGCTGCTCCCGGAGCTGCTGTTCGTCTTTCGGCAAATTCCCGAATAACTCTAAATCCTGTGGCGTCACGGCGTCAACTCCCTTAACTTCGTCATGATTATAGCAAAGATTCAGGCATTAGTCGCCGTTAGACGCGGCGCTGTCCGAATCACAAGGCTAAATTATCGACGAAAAACGCAGCATGTCATAATTTCACTTGGCGCGGGCAGGCTACTAACCCACAACCGGCAGCGTGACGCAGCTCGCCCGCCCGCGCTCGTGATATACGCGCTGACGCGCCGTTACGCTCTCAGTCTCGCTCCAGATGTTGCCTCCCGTATTGGGGTTCGGAAACACGAGGTTTTTGGCCCCCGACGTGACGTGCACCCTTATCCTGTGACCGGCCTTGAACATATGAGCCACTGGCGGCGGGCGAAATTCGTAACGCGCAGCCTCGCCGGGGTCGAGCAGGCGCGGAGAGGAAAACGAGTCGCGATACCTCGCCCTAATCAGCCTGTCGGCAAGGCGTATCGAGCTGCCATCGGGAGAAACGTCCGTTACACGAACTAGCCAATCGGTATCGGGAGCGTCGCTCGACGCCCAGACGACGGCCTCTATCCTGCCGGCCACGCGAATCGCCTCCCCGAGAGGCAGTGACGTATATACCAGCACATCCTCGCGCGTTTCGACGTCCCTGTAGTCTCCCGGGACGGCCATTTCATTCTCCGCCAAATCTATCAACTGCGGCGCCGGGTCATCCGGGTCGAAAACGTAGTTGTCCGCCGGCTCGTCCAGCGGTTCGTCCTCCGACAGGAGTCCGTCTCCGCTCGAACCGTTGGCCCGGCCGAGGCTGTGGAGATAAAAACATATCGGCCGCACATCGGATGGAGGCCAGCTCGCGGACGCGAGCCATCTGTTCGAGCCCGTCTCATAATATTCGGCCGTCGGGCGGTCTTCGGCGCCGTTTCGCGCATCCTTCAAAAACCTCTCGAACCAGCGCAACGCCACTATGTCCATGTCGTAGCGAAGAGAATCAGGGCCGAACGTCACTCCGTGAATCTGCCTGGTCGTGTTGTAGTTGTGCTGCCACGGCCCGTATATTATCTTCTGGTGCGCCCTGCCGTTGCGTGAGTTCATCTCCCACGCGGACGCCGTTCCCATTGCGTCGTCGTCATACCAGCCAGAAATTAAAAGCGCCGGCACGTCTATGTTCTCTCCGAGCTCCGGCCAGTCCGAGAGCCGCCAGAAATCGTCGTAATCAGGATGAGACGTCCACTCGTCCCAGAACTTAGGGCGCCGCCCCAAAGCCAATTCAGGAATATCGCGCAGGGGGCGGCGGCGCAACAGCTCGTCCCAGTCGTCCCGCTTCATTTTTTCGTGATCCGCTATCTTTCCCGACATCATGAATATCCAGGCGAAGTATCCGGAGAGAAACGCGCCGCCAGGTCTCGGAGCGTCCACGAATGGCCCTCCGGCACAGACCTGGCTTACGAGGGCCTTCAGCGCCGGATGTCCGGAGGCGGCCGCCATCCACTGGGTTTTTCCGAGATACGACGGCCCTATCATGCCGACCCTGCCGTCGCACCAGTCGCGCGACGCGAGCCATTCGAGCGTGTCGCCTCCGTCCCCTATCTCATACGCTCCCGGGATGAAATCTCCCTCGGAGTCGTCTCGCCCTCGCACGTCCTGAGAGACGAGAGCGTAGCCGCGTTCGGCCAGAAACATCATCACCCTGCCATATATATGCCGTCCGTACGGGGTTCGTATCAGGACGGCGGGATATTTTTCGCCTCCGTCGTCCGGCAGCCATATTTCCGTCGCAAGCCGCGTTCCGTCGCGCATGGGAACGAGCTCCGTATACCCCCGGCGGACTTTGCCGGCAGGGGGTATATCCGCTTCGCCCCACAGCGAGTGAGGGGTCGCCCACTCCCATCCCTCCTCGGCCAAGGATACGGATCCCTGACGGGTCGTCCATATGACGCCCCGCACCGTCCGCTCCTCGCCCGGGCCCGTTATGACGTCGAGCGCTGGGGCGTTCGTCATGAGCGCCCATATCACGGCCGATTCGTCTCCGTTCGTCACGTCCCGCATCCTCCGATAGACGCGCCCATCCGGCAAAGCGACCATGTCCGCGTCACCGGGAGGACATTTCCCGAACAGCTCGATCATCCGCGCTATATCGTTCGCGGGAAAATCATATGGCATAGCTTCGTCGTTCGGGTCGTATGAGCGCTCTTCAAAACAAATCGTGGCGCGATGCACGCCGTGATCGAGCAATTTGAAACGCGCCGCGCCCATTATGCCGGTTTCAGCCCCTCTCGTCGAAGGAGGCCGCGAGCGCGGTCATACAGAGGAACCCGTTATAGAGCGACATATAGTCCTCCGCTTTGTACCTGACGGTCGTCGAGTTCTCGATGTTCGATCCGGGCAGTCGCAGCGCCAGCGTCGCGTGGGCGGTCGTGGCGAACTGCAGCTCGAGCGTGAAGGGCCCTCCGGACAGCGGCTTGACCGGATCGCCCTTCAGTTCGGAGATTGCGGCGAGAACCCCGTCTTCTATTCTCTTCCACGTGACCTCCGGATGCAGACATTCGGACGCGGCGACTCCTATCGCTCTCTTCGTGGCGACGGTGCGCACGCCCGGTATGACGGAGCGAATGTTCTCCGTGACATATTGATCCCCGGATAGGAAAACGACCGGGACGCCGAACGACCCGGCGAGATACGCGTTGATCTCGGCCTCGCCTACCGGCTTTCCGTTTATCCGCGCCTCGAATATATTGGAGTAGCTGTAAGAATGGGCTATGGCGCCGCGCTCGCTCTTGCGGGAATGATATCCGAGAAGAATGACGGCGTCGAACGCGCCCGATATGCCCTCCATCATCGAGAGAGGTTTGACGCTGCCGCTGATGAGGCGGACACGCGGATCGAGATGCTCTATGCGTATGTTGTCGCCGTTGTTATGCGCGTCGTTCACGAGGACGTCCACGGCGCCCCCCTTGAACGCGCCGCGTATCGCGGCGTTAGAGTCGCCCTCCATCATTCTCCGGCAAAACTCGTAATCCGGATTGCCGGGCATCACCTGCGACAATTTGAATATCCCGGTGCAGCCCTCCGCGTCGACAGACATAAACACCCTCATCTAAATTACTCTCCCCTTTCACTCATAAGAAATCGCATTAGAGGTTCAGAACGCCGAGTTTCCGGAGCAGCGTCTCGAGCGCCCGCGGCTCGCTCGCCAGCAGAATATTGGCGTCGAGCGACTCGGCCTGTCCCTCCTGCGTCACATTCAGGTTCGATTTGGTAACGAGCGCTATATCGCCGTATTCCCCGAACATAGCGGAGACGACGCTCAATATGGACGCGAGCATGTCGTGTGAGACGCTCGGGGTCGTTATGCCGCTCGTGACTCCCAGAAGGCCGTTCACGGCATTGAGGAACGAACCGAGAAGTATATTGCCTATCTCGCCCAGAGCGCTGTCGGTCATTTCCTGGGGCATCGCGGACATGTCCATCTGCATGCCGAACTGTTTGGATACGAGAAGGCTCACGAGTTTCGACACGGCGTCCTCTTTGACCAGCAGCATGAAGTTGAAGGGCTCCTCGTTGTCCGAAGCCGCGAACACGGCCGTGTAGCTGGAATCGGGGTCGTCGTAATAGCTGTTCAGCTCGTATATCGACACGAGCTCGGCCTTCGGTATATCTATATCCACCGGGCAGCCCAGAAGCGCCGACAGGGCGGTAGCCGCGTTACCGGCCCCGATATTGCCTATCTCCCTGATGGCGTCGAGGTGCGTCTGATTCATGGAACTCAACTCCAACACAACAATCCCCCCTTGAAGAACAATTTTACGTCGGGCTCGATCTATTACGCAATGTATTATACTTCGTTTTGACGATGACCACCGCCGGGATATCGCGAGTGAGGAAGGAGATGACAGCGAGGCGGAACAAAACGATATGGACAAAGTCGGGCGCGAAATAAAAAACCCGCCGCTAACATCCATCCGACGGGCTGTGTAGTTTAAGTTAAACTACGACAACAATTATAGCGTTGTCAACCACTCACAAAGAGTGATTATCATCCAGGAGAATCCACAGGCGGCTTTTCCTCCCCGGTTCCGGGCTCGTCATCGGTCGCCGGGAAACCCAACAACCGGTTGAACTCCGCCCCTTCGAGGACTTCCTTGTCGAGCAAAATCACCGTTATCTCCTCGAGCTTTTCAAAGTTCTCGGTCAGAATGTTGTGAACTCTTTCGAAACATTCGTCAATTATCCGGCGAACCTCCTGGTCTATCGCGTAGGCGATCTCCTCGCTGTAATTGCGATCCTCCATAATATCCCTGCCGAGGAAGACCTCGTGATGCTTTCTGCCGAGCGTCACAGGGCCGAGCCTATCGCTCATGCCAAGCTCGGTGATCATCTGGCGGGCCGTCTGGGTCGCTCGTTCGAGGTCGTTCTGAGCCCCGCTCGTGACGTCGCCGAATTTGATGCTCTCTGTGACTCGCCCGCCCAAAAGGACGCATATTCTGTTCAACAGCTCCTGTTTCGAGATGAGGAACCTGTCCTCCTCCGGCACCTGAAGAGTGTAACCGAGCGCCATGTGGCCGCGCGGTATTATCGATATTTTGTGAACGGGATCCGACCCCGGTATCATCCTAGCGACTATGGCGTGCCCCACCTCATGATAGGCGATTATCTCGCGCTCCTTCTTGCTGATGACGCGGCTCTTGCGCTCGGGACCGGCCATGACCCTGTCTATGGCCTCCTCTAATTCCGGCATGCCGAGCATCTCCTTGGCCCTGCGGCCGGCAAGCAGCGCCGCCTCGTTCACGAGGTTCGCCAGATCGGCCCCGACAAATCCGGGCGTGCGGCGGGCCACGACATCCAAGTCGACGTCAGGCCCGATTTTTTTGTCCTTGATATGTACCTTCAATATGGCAAGCCGCCCGTTGACGTCAGGGCGATCCACAACTATCTGGCGGTCGAAACGCCCCGGGCGCAGAAGCGCCGGATCGAGTATATCGGGCCTGTTCGTGGCCGCTATCAGTATAATTCCGCCCCCGACCTCGAAACCGTCCATCTCCACCAGAAGCTGATTCAGCGTCTGTTCGCGTTCGTCATGACCGCCGCCGAGGCCCGCTCCGCGCTGACGGCCCACGGCGTCTATCTCGTCGATGAAAACTATGCAGGGCTGATACCTGCGAGCCTGCTCGAAGAGGTCGCGAACTCGGGCCGCTCCGACTCCGACGAACATTTCGACGAAATCCGACCCGCTGATGCTGAAGAACGGAACGTCGGCCTCGCCCGCCACCGCCCGCGAAAGCAGCGTTTTACCGGTTCCGGGGGAACCGAGCAGCAACACGCCCCTCGGCACCTTCGCGCCCAGCTTCGCGAATCTGCCGGGGTCTCTCAGGAACTCCACAACTTCCGCGAGCTCCTCTTTGGACTCGTCACAGCCCGCAACTTCGGCAAATGTCACCTTGGGCCTGTTGTCGAGAAAAAGTTTCGCCTTGCTTTTCGAGAAATTCATAACTTTGTTGCCGCCGCCCTGCATGTTGTAGAGGATGAATATCCATGCCCCTATGAGCAGCAGAGTCGGAAAGAGCGATGTCATCAGGCTCGACCACCAAGGAGTCTTCTGGGGCGGTATGACCTCGACGTTCACGCCCTTGTCGGCGAGCCTCGCGGCCAAATCTCCCACGCCTACCGCGTAAGTGCGGAATTCCCTGCCGTCGGAGAACGCCCCTCTTATGACGCCCTCTTCAATCACTACTTTTGACAGTCTGCCGTGATCCGCCGCCTGAAGCAATTCGCTGTATGTTATGACGTCCTCCTCTTTTTGATTCTGGTTTGGAGAGAGGAACACGTTGACCAGGCTGACCACCACAACGATCAGCACAAGATATATCCCCAGGTTTTTTGCAAGCTTACCCAAATGAGCTATCCTCCTCTTTAACTCTTACAGCGCTCCCGCAGCGTTATTTCTTCTCTATCACGTTCCATATATCCGGAAGATGGCGCCATCTGCCCGCGTAATCGAGCCCGTAGCCGACGACGAATTCATCCGCTATTGTAAAACCCTTGTAATCTATCGCCGTATCGACCTTTTTTCTGTCGGGCTTTTCAAGCAAAACACACGTCCTGACGCTCTTCGGGGCGCGCGCCGTAAAAATCTCCCCGAGATACGCGAGCGTGAGCCCCGTATCCATGATATCCTCGACAAGCAGTATATTTTTGTCTTCGGCATAAGTGTCCATATCTTTGACAATCTTGACGACTCCGCTGGATGTGGACAAATCCCCGTACGACGAAACCGCTATGAAATCCATCCTGACGTCCACCGAGGGGCCTATCCTGCGGACAAGATCCGCCATGAATATCGCCGCCCCCTTCAGGACTCCCGTAACGATTATTTCCTTCCCCCTGTACTCCCGCTCTATTTCCATTGCCAGCTCGGATACTCGGCGCTGTATGGCATCGCTGGAGAGCATTATATAATCCAGTTTATAATCGCATTCATCTGAACTCATGTTTTTCCTCCTTGCGGGATTGGCGCGCCGGGGCGAAAACCTTTGCAATGATAACATAATCGCCCTCATTGTGCACAGACTTGCGCACCCCGGGCATCCACGTCTTTAAGGCGGATTCGTCTTTCAATGAAATAATCGGCGTACAGAGAGCTTTCCACCACGGTATTTTAACGCGAAAAGTCAAATTATTTTTTCTCATGAAATTATCGGCGCAGGATATAAATACCCGGCACAGCGACGAAGCTGTGTACAGCGAAGCTCCCCAGACGCTCCGCCCTCTGCGCGCAACCTCGTTTGAGCGCTTCACGCAAAGTTCCGCCGTCCACGATCCCCACTCGAACTTCGCGCTTTCGCCAAGGGCCAGCGACAACTCTCCGTCCGGGGGCGGGGTAAGCGAATCTCTGCGCAGCCAGCCCATAAGCAGGCTGTCTCCGCAGATCTCCACGTCGGACGCCCACTGGAAGCGCCATCTGCCGCCCTTTTTTATCAATCCGCACAGATTCTCCATCCTGCGTCTGTCCAGAACCGGCAGCCCAAGCTCCCGCCCCTGTTCCCTTATCACATGCCTCAAAGCCTCGTCAGGAATACGGCCCGCTGTTGGCGTATCCCACGCCGCCAGAGCGCATGGATCATATCTGGACACCAGCGACAGATAACCCCCGGCTTCTTCCCTCGATGACGACGTCGTTGCGGCGGCCTCTCGCGCAAGCCCGAGCAGCGATCTGTCGGCGGATTCGTTTATATTCGACCTGACCCATGGAAGAAGCTGATTTCTTATTCTGTTGCGCGTGTAGTCGTTTTCCGCGTTCGTCTCGTCCTCGCGCCACGGAATGCCCTTTTCTCTCAGAAAATCCCGCAGACTCTCGCGCGAACAGCGTATCACCGGACGCACTATGTTGTTTCTTCTGGCGGATATTCCGACGAGACCGGCGGCGCCTGTTCCCCTGAAAAAATTATAGGTCATCGTCTCAACGACATCGCCGGCGTTATGGGCCGTCGCTATGAAAGGTATTCCCTCGCGGCGGCAGACATCCTCGAAAAATTCATATCGTATCCTGCGGCCCGCCATCTCCGCCGATTCGCCCCGCATCCGGAGGCTCGTCACGTCGACGTGCGAGATGAAACACGGAATGTCCTCCCTGGCGCAATATTCCCGGACGAACTCGGCGTCCGCGAGCGAGGACTCGCCTCTGAAACCGTGTTCCAGGTGCGCCGCCGCTATATTGCCGCGAAACGATGATCCGCGCAGCAACGACAAAAGAGCCATAGAATCCCCTCCGCCGGAGAGCGCGACGAGTATACCGGAAGCGTCAAGCCAGCCCTGACAAGCTCCAGCCGACTCGACTTCCATGACGAGACGACTCCCGACAAGCAAATTCATACCGGGGTTTCACTGTTTTGAGTCCGCGCGATGGCGGTTATCATGGCGCCCATATCACAGCCTTGTTTTTGCCGGTTTTTTTTGCGGCGTAAAGGGCCTCGTCGGCCAGATTGAAAAGATGTTCCCCGTCCGATGTGTGTCCTGGGAAAAAACTGATGCCGCAGCTCGCTCCTATCCTGACCTTTTCGGCCCCGATATCGAGGGGCTTCCTGAGAGCGCGAAAAATTCGGGATGTGGTCCTGCCGGCTACATCCTTCTCGCTATCCTTCGGACACGACAGCAGCATTACGAACTCGTCCCCTCCGAACCTCGCCAGGGTATCGGTCTCCCTCAGAGAGGCGCGCATTATTTCCGCCACAATGACGAGCAGCCTGTCTCCAGCGAGATGACCATACGTATCGTTCACCTGCTTGAAACCGTCGAGATCCCATAATATAAGAACCAAAGAAGAGTCGTTGCGCTTGGCCATGACCATATTCTGGAGAAATCGGTCGTTGTAGAGATATCTGTTCGGCAGCTTTGTGAGCTGATCCAGCGTGGCCTGCCGCCGTATCTCGTCCTCTCGCTCGCGCGTCTCCTGTATATCCTCGCACGTGCCGACGAACCTGCACGGTATGCCCTCGTTATTGGCAATGACCATATGGTGCATCCCGACCCAGCGATACTTGCCGTCTCCGCCCATCATCCTGAACTCCGTGTACTGTTTGCCCTGCTCCGCCATCACTTTGCTGCCCGCCGAGTTTATCACCTCGGACCATTTGGCGAGATCATCGGAATGGATGACTCCCCCCCATGTGACCGGATCGAAATCTATGTCCTTGTGCATTACAGGACGCCGCATAATCTCCCAAAAACGAGGGGAGAAAAAAGCTTTTTTCGCGAAGAGGTCTATATCCCATACGCCGTCCTGCGTGCACGAAATAGCGAGCTGCCACCTCTCCTCGCTCATATGGAGCTCCTTTGTGGTGTTGAGCAGATGGGACTCGCTGTCGCGCAGCGACTGCAGCGCCTCGCAAAATTCGTTGGACATCCTGTTGAACGCTTCGGAAAATTCCCCCATGCAATCTAAATGCTGGTCGTAATCCCCAATGGCAAGACGATTGGCGAACCAAGTCAAATGGCGGAGATTCGACTGAAGCTCCCTGAGGCGCTCGAACAAAAGAC
Source organism: Synergistaceae bacterium (assembly GCA_031289955.1). Lineage (GTDB taxonomy): Bacteria > Synergistota > Synergistia > Synergistales > Synergistaceae > JAIRKI01. Next base: position 18,115 of record JAITOL010000131.1, on the reverse strand, counting down.
CGCTTTCCTTTATATCGATGGAGAGGTCGCCGCGCGCGAAACTATGCAGATATTCGCTGAAAGACCCGATAATCTCCACAATTTCGCTTATATGCTCGTCATCCCTATACCTCTCCGGCACAAAAAGTTCCTCAGAGGTCAACATTTTCCGGACGAACAGCAGAAGTTCGGATTCCCGCCGCTTCGTCATTTCCCTAAACGATAAATCATCACAGTCAATTCACAGTCCGCAAGCAATATCGGTTCCCCTCCATATCCCTGAAAGCGCACCGCGCTTTACTGCCCACGCGAGAACGAGGACGTAATCCTGGAGAACTGGGAGATGTAATTATCAGCGTCCCGTACAGCCAGCCCGCCGAAAATGAAGACTCTCCCCTCCTCGTCGTCGAACAGCAAAACCTGATACCCCTTGCTTTTTACCGGACGGCGCACCGTAGCGTTGCTCGCCGTCCTCGTTATCTTTATCGGGCCATCGAACCCCGCTATCGTTTCGATCCCGGATAATCCGCCGTAGTTCACCTGTTTGCTGGAAATTATCGTGTACTCTTGCCCGGACAGAAATTTATCGATGGCCGCGGCGGCGTAATCCGCACGGTCGCTCTGCGCCACTCCGTCGTTTGCCACTGAACTCGTGTAGAGCGCCTGGTCAACTGAGCCCCCGGATGGCTTGCCGTCAAGCGTGAAATATCTCGTGGAACCGACCTCGTCCGCGAATTTGAACGACGTTCCGTTCGTTTTGAGCAAATAGCCTCCGGAAAGGCTCTTCACGCTCTCGGAAGTGAATATACAGCTCAGCACGGAATTTTTCACCGAGGTCTCGGCCGCTTTGTCGCTCGCCGGATATGAACCGTAAATATACGCTGAAAGCCTATCGTTTCCCAGCACAAGAAGAAAAACGCCCAGGGATTCGTCGGACGACGATGTGCCGGATACGAGGGAAGCGCTCGATCCGTTGATAGTAACCGGGCTTTTGTCGACGAAGCTCACGCCAAGCGCTTTCACTCCGTCGGGAGTGAGTGTGCCCGCAACCTCCTTGTACGATGTCCCATTAGCCTCCGACACCTGTATCCGAATGCCGCTCTCCGGTATTTCCAATCCCGCGAACGATGTCGCGAGCTCCGCGCCTCGCGGCGGAACCAAAGAAATGTGAGTCCCCGGAATCGAGACGTGAGAGGAAGTGAGCACGTTATTTTTGTATATGGCCGCTCCGGCCAGAGAGACGCTTCCCCACGCGACCACGATACATAGTGTGACAGCGGCAAATATGGCGTTCTTTTTCATGATTTCTCCTGCCTTTCATCCTCTGAGGCGTCATCGTCCCTCACATCGTCCGAGGACGGCCCGTCTTTTGGAACTGCATCACTCGATACGGCTACTTCTTCCGCCAGCATCCTGAGAGCGGCATCCTTGTCGAAACCACCGCTGCCCGCGGGCGTCGGCGCCGCGCTCACATCTCCCGAAGACGTGACGTCACCCGAGGTCGTTATATCCTTCGCTATAATACTGAGCGCCGCGTCTTTGTCAAACCCATCACGAGCATCCGCGGATGACGCGTCGGAAGAGAGCGCGGGAGGCATCTCATCGGGGCTTGATGATATTATCGGACGAACGGGAGAGAACGTTAACAGCGCGTCCGCGGAAACCGCCCCATCCGAGGGCATCTTCGCGATGGACGCCGACACAGGTTCCACGAACACCCCCTTGAGCATCACTTCGAGATCGCTCGCGGCGGCGGCGTCACCACTGACGAAAACCGCGTTGACTATGAGGGTATTCCCGCCGTTCTCGGCAAGCATTATCCACTTGCCCCAGTTTGTGCCCCCATCGGGATGAAGGGCTTTGAAAAGTATCGCCTTGGCGCCGTTGATCGTCAGGTCTCCTCTCGATTTCAGCTCCATACCGCGAGATTTGAACGACGCGTCCGTAAAACCGGCCTCCAGATCGCCGAGAGCGGCTTCGATATTCGCCACTATGACCTCTATGCCTCGATCTTTTGCCTCGAAACCGTCGAAAAGGGAGCTGAGCACAAGCCCCGGCGCCGGGAGAAAATATACGCCCGCGCCCGGCACCGCCACGTACAAATCGCTCTTCTCGTTTATGACATCGAGCGCCGCGGCGTCAGATCGCGAAAGGGCCGCAAACGCGACCAAAACGACAGACAGAGCAAAACCCCAAACGGAGTTTTTCGTCGCGAGGAATAAACGCGCACCGCAAAATCCCAAAGAACCGCCATATTTATTCAGAGCACACATCCCCTTATTATTATTTTCCCGCTTTTTCCCCCGTTGCTTGATTATTATATGCGTTTCGTGTAAATTATTCAAAGGAGTATACTGAATACAAATACTCATTCCAACACTTGCAAGGAGGATCAACAACGATGGAGAACATATTTGCGCAAAAAAGTCCGCACAATACATTTTCGTGGGAAAATCTCGGCGATATAAAAGAGGGGCGGGGAGATCTGGGCGAGGAGATGCCGGTGCTCGTCTACCGTCTTATGCAGTACACGATGCTCGACGTGCTGACGAAGGCCCATGGATCGGATCTGGCCAACGAATATTTTCGTCAGGCCGGTTTTCTGGCGGGCACTGAATTCGCCCGCAACACGCTGGATCTCGGCGTGGATTTCGACGCGTTCGTCGCGAACCTTCAACATTCGCTGCAGGAACTCAAGATAGGCATACTCCGTATGGAAGCGTTCGACTCCAGCACCGGCAGCCTCGTGCTCACTGTCGGACAGGATCTCGATTGCAGCGGTCTTCCGGTTACGAACGAGACGGTCTGCATCTACGACGAAGGTTTCATATCAGGCATACTCGAAGCGTACACGGGCAAGAAGTATGACGTGAAAGAAATAGACTGCTGGGCAAATGGAGACAGGGTGTGTCGTTTCAACGGCGTAGTGGCAGACTGACAAGCTGAAGGTCGATGGGAATCGCGGCGCAAAACCCAGATGTCGAGTTGGAGGTCGCGGAAAATCCCCAGGATATACTGTTTAACTATCTCCGCAACCTGATATACAGCCCTGCCAAAGCCAAGCTCGATATAGAGCGTCTGCCGGAGGGTTACAGGGATTTTGGCAAGGGGCTGCTCTATTTCGCCGAATGTGTCATGGAGACCACCGCTATGGCCAAGTCGCTCTCAAAAGGAGACCTCAACGGGAAACTCCCCTCGCGAGGAAACGAGATAGCGGCTCCGCTGAAAGCCCTTCACGCGACGCTTCGCCATCTGACGTGGCAGACACAGCAGGTGGCGAAGGGGGATTACAAACAGCGCGTCAGTTTCATGGGCGAATTCGCCGATTCGTTCAACACGATGATCGAACAGCTCGACCAGCGCAGGAATGCTCTTCTGCAGGAGATAGAGAACAACATGCGCAAATCGGAAGCGCTCGAACAGAACAACAGCCTGCTTGAAGCCATCACCAGCAACATATCGCAATGGATAGTGGTGGCGGACAGAAAATCAGGGGACTGGCTCTACGTCAACAGGGACGTGGGCAATATTTTGGCCGAACTCGAGTCGGAACCCAAACTGCGCTCATGGCTGCTCGAAAAATTGCGGACTGATACCGAGGTAAAGGGGAAACACATCGCGGAACTCGATCTGGATAACGGCAGGAGCGCGCAATACTTTTCCGTTGTAGTACATCCGCTGCGCTGGCACGAGCATGACGCCGTCGCCTTTGTGTTTACGGACGTGAGCTCCGAAAAAAAACAGATGCACAAGCTGCAAAACGTCGCGTATCACGACACGCTGACGAGGGCTTTCAACCGCCACTACGGTATGGAGATACTTACGGAATGGCTTGGCGTCAGCACATCCTTCATAATTTGTTTCGTCGACATGGACAATCTGAAATATGTAAACGACAAATTCGGGCACGCGGAGGGCGATAAATACATCATGCGCGTCGTCGGAGTGCTTCGGCGCTTTTCTCCTGACTCGATACTCTGCCGCCTTGGCGGGGACGAATTCATGATACTCGCGCAGAAATGGACGATAGAGGACGCGGAGGCGCAGCTCGAGAATCTCCGCGCAAAACTCATGGAATACAGCGACGATCCTGAATGTTCCTACAATCACAGCTTAAGTTACGGCGTCGTGAAAGTGGATTGCGACAATATGTTGTCGGCGAGCGAACTGCTGGGGATGGCCGACGAAAAAATGTACAGATATAAACGCAAACACAAGATGCAACGCCCGCCTGCCAGGGAATAAATATCCCCGGTTCGCCGCCTTTAGGCGGACTGTTCCTCCCGCGATGACGTATCGTCCAAAGCCGCCCCTTCTTCGGCGCGGATTTTAGCGTTTTCGCGTTTTTTTTCAGCCTCGTCCATACTGTTCATAACCCACGAAAGTATATCCATAGCCGCGCTCGGATGGCTCATAGCCTTGGCCCTGCGTTTCATCATGTCCAGCTCGTCGCGTTTTTCAACCGTCTCTCGTATTAATTCGCCGACCCGTCTGCTCTCGTAGACTTTTTTCGCCGCGCCCCGCTCCAGCGCGTAGTGACAGTTGTACTGCTCGAGACCCGGCAGGGGATCCAAAAGAAGCATCGCCGCGCCCACGGTTGAAGCCTCCGCTATCTGCACGCCCCCCGGGTTCATGACCACGAGATCGCTGGCGGCATAATAGTCGGCTATGTTCGGCGATGAATCGAGAACCGTTATCTGTTTGAACGGGAAATATTTATCGCGCAGATGCTCGTACATCCGGTTGTTGTCCCTGCATATCACAACTATTTTCCAGTCCGGCAGATCGATCATGGAACCGGCGACAGTGTCCAGTATTCGCGCGCCCCGTCCGCTGTCCATGACGGTGACCATTTTCACGCCGTCCTCCAACTCGAGCATGCGCCTGGCCTCCACTCTCGTCGGGGATATGAGATAGTCGCGGGAAATTGGTATTCCGAAGTTCTTGACGGAATACTCGGCGGTCGGAACGCTGTCGGCCCTGTATTGCCTGACCGCTTCGTCGCTGCCCACAAACCACCCGTCGAATCGCGGATCGCGCTGGAGAGAATGGCTCAGGTAATCGGTTCCTATGAAATATATGGGCGTCCTGTGCTCCCACTTGTCGAGCAGGGACGACATGCCGAAAAAGTGCGTGGAAAACACCGCCGTAGGTCCCAGAGCGTCGAGCTCCATGAAAAGATGTTTTATGTATGACCTCGTGACGCTGCGATGAACGTCGTTCCAGAACGCCGATACGGGATGGCGGGCGGATTTTATGTCGGTATCCCTGTATATACGCTCCCACAACCACGGCGTGTTGCGAGTCATCAGCCTGTAAGCCGACACTATGCTCTTCCTCATCAGCTTCGGAATATAATCGAGAATGTCCCTGCACATGGTCACGGAACCGGGATACATGGCGTGACACCACTCACAGAGAGCATCCGCCGCCGCTTTATGTCCCGCGCCTATCGACGCGTAAAAAACCGCTATCTTGTTCGGCATCACACAGCGCCCTTGAGCAGATCGCCCAGAGTGACTCCCATGCCGGACGCGCTTTCATGCTCCGCCGCGAGCACGGCCAGCATGCTCTCCCTTATGCTGTCCTCGCTGTAGTTGGGAGGAAAATAGAGCGCGGCCGCGTCGAGATGCCCGCCCCCTCTTATTTTGCGTCCGTCCTTGAGCAGAGCCACGATTCTGCCGGCGAGCCCACTTCTGCTGCGGATGGAAACAGCCCAGCCGCCGGAGGGCTTGCGATAAGCGAGGGCGACCACGGCGGGAACGTCGTCTCCGGGTTTGGGCCTGTCCAGGATAGCGCCGCAGAAGTCCGACGTGTCCCCGAACTCCAGATACCCGTCGCCAAGGAACGCCATGCCTCCATGAGCGTCGTTTCCGGGTATCCTGTTTTTTACGATATGTTCCATCGCCCGGCTGAAACGAAGTTCCTGGGACGCCACGAAATTGTTCACCAACTCGCGTTCCGGTTCCGTGAAAACCGCCGATGGGTTCGTTATCAGGCGGGCAAAAGCCCCCCACTCGCCGCAGAGCGTGACCATTGCCTGCCAGAGCCGCCCGTCGGGATTTTCGTTTATCCACAGATCCCTGTCGTTCGCTATGCCGACAATGTCGCGCAACACTTCCACGCGACGCCTGGTTTCGGAATCCGCCCGCTCCATGAGCCAGTTCCAGTAGACGGAGGCGGCGCAATAATTCATGTCCACAACTATCCATGGGCGATTCGCGAATTTTTCGTGCGTGCTCTGATGATGATCGAACAAAAATGGCTCGTCGCCGTCAAACGTTCGATCTATCTCATCCACAGTGTTCTGAAACTGAGGGGAGAGGTCGAGCGTCACGATGCGCTCCGATTTTCTCCATGCCTCGATGATGAGATTGTCAACCTCGCCGTATCCGGTGAGGGAAACCTTGATCGGAACGCCCGACAAAGAGTGCGCGTACCAGGCGACGACTGCCGCCGCAACGCCATCCAGATCCGTATGGCTTATTATATTCAACAAACGCCGTTCGTTCAGTGTGGATTCCCCCAATGGCGAACCTCTTATTTCCGACATGATAGCCACTATTCAGCGACATGTACAGCACCCTATTTTGTAAGGAGCATTTCCTGTTATTTTACCATAACAGTTATCATTCCAGAGGATTATTCCAGTTATAATGTATCCGGTATCGACATTGTCGCCGGATGGAGGCGCTCGCCGCTGAACGTCAAACCCTGTTTCAGCTTCATACGGAACGCGCTCTCCCGCCTCTTGGCCGTAAAGAGCGCGCGCGGCGTTTCTTTCGTGGTTACGATGATCGCGATGTCGAGCAAGCCTCTGGGTTACGCGCGCACACTGATAATAGCGTGGGCTTTCGGAACGTCGCCCGGCATGGACGCGTTTCATCTCGCGAGCGGAATAATAGCGCTCTTCGCTGGCAGCATTGGAAGCGCGCTCGAGAGCTCGGTCCTGCCGGAACTCGTTCGTATAAGGGAACAGACCGGCGATCATGAAGCTTGCGGGAACGTGGCGGCTTTTATATCCTGCATCCTGTTTGCGGCTACCGCTCTCTTTGTCGCCGCGTTGATAATCGCGCCGGGCTTGCTCGTGCGCTTTTTCGCGAGGGGTTTCGACACTGAGCGCATAAGGATGGGGGCCATCATGCTCTGGTGGCTCATACCGTTTGCGGTTATAACCATATACAAGCCAATGATCGACATCTGGGCCAATTTTACGGAGCGTTACACGCTCGCTTCCATCATATCGGCGCCCTTCAACTTTATACTCATTCCGCTGTTATTGGCCGGCATACCCTTTATAGGGGTCTACTCCGTCGCGTTCTCGCTCTCCGCCGGACACGCCATTTTGGTGACGTTCACCATCGCCGCTCTGCGAGGAATCCCAATGTTCTGGAGACGCGGGAAAATTCTTTGGGGAAGCTTGATCAGAATTGCGCATAACTCCACTTTTACGATGGCGATCATAGCGTCAAACACTCTATATGTGATAGTTGACAGGTATTTCGCTTCGACTCTGCCGACCGGTTCAGTAGCCGCCATAAGCTATGCCTCCATTCTGACCGGCGTCATGTATTCCATCACCGGCACTCCCATGATGTTTTTCCTCTCAAAAATGAGCAAGCTCGCTCTCACGGAAAAGAACGAGACCAACAAGATGCTCGAGAACGCCGTCTCGCTTTCGATGGCTTACCTCATACCCACGAGCGTTTTCATAATGGTTTCATCCAGACCGGTCATATCCATGATATTCGGCTGGGGAAACTTCGACGCCAATTCCATCGACATGACGTCAATCTGCCTCGCTTCATACAGCATCGGGTTTTCCTTCTCGGTCGCGTCGTCGTGTTTCTACAGATACGCTCTGGCGAGGCAGCGTCTGGGCATCATCGTGATACTGTCCTACATATCCGTCATGATGAACGGGCTTCTCGACTGGGTATTGGTGACGAGATGGGGTCTGCTTGGGCTGACGCTGGCTACAAGCCTCACTCAGATACTGGGTTTCATCCTATCCTATGTCGCGTTCTTCGGGTGGTCGTTTCATAGGTATATCATACGCATGAGATTTTTCGAGCAGACCGCTTTATCCTGCCTGTTCGCGTGCTTCGCCTGGTTTGCCGGAACATATGGCACGGCCGCGCATCTCGCCGCCGCAATCATTCTTTTCCCTCTGTGCCTCGCCGCTTCGGAAAAAACCGGCCTCATGAAAAATGTTCCGGAGCACTGGCATCCGTCACATCTGGCCGCGTTCCTCGCTTCGGCTCTCAAGTCCTATATCCGCAGCAAATGAGCCGCGAGATTTTCTCGCGGCCCGTGTCGGTCTTACGTCTTTGCGGCCGAAGGTCGGCTAAATCAGCGGTTCCCTAAATCTGGGGCATGGCCAGCTGCGCCGCGCTGTTCAGGAAGTTCCACGGTTTGTTGAAATGCGGCTGGAAGAAAAAGTCCACTATCGCGAGGTCGTCTATCGTCATGCTGTTCTGTACGCATACCGATATGGTATTGATGGCCGGCGTCAGATCGGTCTTCGACATTATCTGGCCGCCAAGTATCCTGCGCGAGGTCTTTTCGTACACCAGCTTTACCTTTACCTCGTCGTATGACGGCATAAACTCGGGGCGGAAATTGTCGCTGTATGTAACCGACATGGTCTCAAAACCCGCCTTCTTCGCCGACTCCTCCGACAAGCCCGTGCTCGCGATGCACAGATCGTAAATCTTGATGCCGCTCGTCGCCTGTGTGCCCAGGTATTTGGTCGTGTTTCTCTTGAGGTTTCGGGCCGCTATCATACCCATGCGCACCGCGTTCGTGGCGAGCGGTATGTAATCGTAATCGCGCTTCACATTGTTCCACACGGTGGCGGAATCTCCGGCGGCAAACACATCGGGATGGGACGCGCGCATGTATTCGTCGACCTTTATGGCCCCGTTGGGCAGCATGTCGAGCTTGCCTTTGAAAATATCCGTGTTAGGCCTGAAGCCGATGCAGAGTATCACCATGTCGGCTTCGTATTCTCCCTTGTCCGTCACTATTCCGGATACTTTGCCGTCGTCGCCCTTGAACGACCTCACGCTCTCGCCCAAGGCGAACTTCACGCCCTTATCCTTGAAGAGTTTCGTCGGCGCCTCCACAAATTCGCTGTCGAGATACTTGGGCAGTATCTGACGCTCCATATCGACTACGAGAACCTCCTTGCCCTGCACCTGAAACGCCTCCACGAGCTCCGTTCCGATATAGCCCGCGCCGACTATCGCGACTCGTTTCGCGGTCTTCGTCTTCTCCACTATTTCGTTCGAATGAGCGTAGTTCTTGCAGAGCAGGATATTCTCGAGGCCGCTGTTTTCTATCTTCGGTTGTATGGGCCACGAGCCCGTCGTGACGATCAATTTATCGTAAGAGTCGTCGAACTCCTCCCCCGTCGCCATGTTTTTTACACGGAGTTTCCTGGCGTCCAGATCGACGCCGATCACGTCATGGCGCATCTTCGTCCTGACGCCGAGCGAAGCCAGCTTTTCCGGAGAGCAGTAGAAGAGCCCTGCCTGATCCTTGATGATACCTTCCACATATAGAGCTATTCCGCACGAGAGGAACGATATATTGTCGTTGCGCTCGTAAACTGTAACCTCAGCGTCCTTGTGGAGAGCGACCGTGTTCAAAATGGCCGCGGTTCCCGCGTGTGTACAACCAACAACTACGACTTTCATAAGCTGACACCTCCATGACAAATTTTATGTATAAATTGCCTGTATATGAAATGATTATAGTTTAGAATGGGGTTTGAGTAAATACGCAGACGCTGTTAATATCTCAGATATTTATTAATATTGCGTAAGAGAGGAATCCATATGGATAATAACGAGGCTGCCTTACACAATCTTCGCGCGATGCTGCGGACGCTAGGGCGGTTTCCCGCGTCCGGATATTCGGATGAGATACGGGGTCTCACTCTCTATGACGGCGGGGTGGACGAGCCGTTCGAAAATTATGCGCTGTTGGATCCTGCATGCCGCGAATATGACACGGACAAACAGGCCGGAGACATAGTGATCGCGGCGTTCGATTTTTTCGCGCGCACCGGTCGTCCCCACCACTGGCCCATATTTCCCGGCGTACCGGATCGCGTATGCCTCGCTCTCGAAGAACGAGGCATGATGCGCGATCACGACTTCACGGCGATGGCCGCCGATTTGAGCGGGACAAATCCGAAGGAGGGCTCGCTCGATCTTGTGTCGGGCCCGCTGCGCGACGAAAATTCAGCGCGCGAATGGGCGGAGTGCGTATGGTTCGGGTTCGACTCGGACGACCCGCCTCCGGAGATGTTCGCCTCGCTCGCTGTCAATATGGCCGGATGCGACGACATATCGCTCTTACATATTGCCGGCGAGGCGACGGGGCTGCTATGCGCGGCGGAGGATTCGGCGGGGATATATTACATAGCCACAATGCCGGCGTCGAGAGGGAAAGGGCTTGGGGGAACCGTCGTCGAAGCGCTGAAACTGACGGCCTCACACGCGGGATTCGATAAACTCACGCTGCTCGCGACCCCGGCGGGACATCCGCTCTATCTCAAACACGGTTTCCGCGACGCGGGGATAGTCAAAATTTACCGCTCTCCGGATAAAAATCCATAAATATGCCTTATCGGGCAGGTATGGACGCCGCCTCCTAGTACCTGTTGTCGAATATGCGGGTCGACTTTTTCTCGCTCCTGGGCAGATCGCCCATCCCCACGGCTTTCGCGATAACGGTTATGCCTATCGTCGTCTTGAACGAATCTTTCACCGTATGAGCGAGGTTTTCCCTCTCGTCGATAGCGACATCCGTCTCGAAGAACAGCGTCACCATATCCTTGCCGTTCAAGTGATCTATCATGATCTGATACTCGCTGCTGACTCCGTCGACGGAAGCCAGGAACTCGTCCACCCTGCTCGGGTATATTATGGCCCCTTTCACCTTGACCATGTCGTCAGAGCGCCCGATGAGAGTGTCGATACGGGGATAGGGCAGACCGCAGGGGCACTCTCCGGGCATCTCCCTCGTGAGATCGTGAGTGCGGTAGCGAATCAGCGGCGCGCCCTCTTTGTGCAGGGTGGTGATGACGAGCTCGCCGGCATCTCCCGGCTTCACCCGCCTGCCTGACTTCGGGTCTATGATCTCGCAATACATATAATCGGTCCACATATGCATCCCACATTCGTGGTCGCAGCTTATTCCTATGCCGGGGCCGTATATCTCCGTAAGCCCGTATATATCGTACAACCGCACGCCCAGCTCGTCGGCTATGCGCCTGCGCATCTTATCCCCCCAGCGTTCCGAACCGATCAGGGCCTTTTTGAGATGTATCCTGTCCTTGATCTCGCGCTGAGTTATCTTCTCGGCCAGAAGCAGCGCGTATGACGATGTCGCGCAGAGCACTGTCGATTTGAGGTCGGTCATTATAGATATCTGTTTGTCGGTATTGCCTGGTCCCATCGGAATGGCCATAGCGCCGAGCAGTTCCGCTCCCGCCTGAAAACCTATCCCGGCGGTCCACAGACCGTAACCGGGCGTTATGTGGATTTTGTCGTGCTTCGTTACCCCGGCGGTCTCGTAACAACGCTTGAACATGACGGCCCAGTCCTCCACATCCCGCTTCGTATATGGAATGATCACCGGCGTCCCGGTCGTGCCGGAGGACGAGTGTACCCTGACTATTTTCTCCTCCGGAACCGCCGCGAGCCCCAACGGATAAGCGCCCCTCAGATCCTCCTTCTCCGTAAACGGCAGTTTCTGGAAATCGTCGTCATTTTTGATGTCGTCCGGGTCTATATCCGCGAAATATTTGCAGTAAAACGCCCCCCGTTTCGCGTGACGCATGTTTTCCCTTATATCCGCGAGAATGTTGTCCGTCATATCCATATCCGCTCATCCTGCCTTCACTGTTTTTTATATGATTTTGCGAGTTCCGCGCCCACACGCAGGGCGTTTTTGTTCATATCCGAGCGGCGGGAATCGAACCTGGCGTCTATCGTCCGCTCGATATCCCCCATGGAGCACGGCAATGCGCCCAATGCTACCGCGGCGCCTATCACCGCCATGTTGAGACATTTTACCCTGCAATGTTCGATTATGTAACTGCCATCCAACACGCACAGCCGGCTCACGGCGGACGCAACGCCCTCCATGACGGCGGCGGCGTCATAACCTCCGGTCCCAGCGGAGGAATACGGCTGTATCACTCTGTCGCAGACTATCATGACGCCATCCCGCGCGAGATATGGAAGAGCTCTCGCTCCCTCGCACAGCTCAAACGCCAGTATGACGTCGGCGCCGCCGGGAGATATGAGCGGGGATGAGGCGCCGCCCACGCGGATGTGGCTTGCGACGCTGCCTCCGCGCTGCGCCATCCCTATCGTCTCGCTGCCCCTCACGTCGAGCCCCAGAGAGAGAGCCGCGTTGCCGACTATGCGGGAGGCCAGAATCGTGCCCTGACCGCCTACCCCTACTATCAGACAATCCGTCCTCACGCGGCGTCGCCTCCCAACGCCCCGAATTTGCATAAAGAAACGCACACTTCGCACCCCGTGCATGAAGCGCCGTCAACCGACGCTTTTTTGCCCTCCATCGAGAGAGCCGGACAACCAAGCTCTCTCACGCAAACGCCGCAGCCGACGCACTTGGAATCGTCCACGCTCATCGCCGTTTTATTTCCTCCGGAGAGGGCGATGCACTCCCCCTCGAATATGATCGCGCGCACCCCTTTGCCCTCTATCGCGCGCGCCGCGGCATTTTTAGCCGCAAAGAGGTCGAACGCGTTCACGCGCTGTATATCGCCCACGCCGACGGACGCGAGCACGTCGTAAATACTGAGTTTGCGGGCGGGCTCGCCCGTTATGGTTCGTCCGATCCCAGGATGCGGCTGGCCTCCGGTCATGGCGGTAGTGGAGTTGTCGAGCACCGCCACAATTATGTCCGCGTTGTTGTAGACAGCGTTTACAACTCCTGGTATGCCGGTGTGAAAGAACGTCGAGTCGCCTATGAACGCGAAATTGACCGCGTCCGGCTCGGCCCTGTTGAGCCCCTGAGCCATCGCGACGCCCGCCCCCATGCAAAGGCACGTATCTACCATATCCAGAGGAGACGCGTTCCCGAGCGTGTAGCAGCCGATGTCGCCCGAAAACACCGCTTTTCTGCCCCGGGAGGCCTCTTTCACGGCATAAAAAGACGCTCTGTGCGGACATCCGGCGCAGAGCACCGGGGGGCGGGGAGGCAAATTCAGCGCGGACGCGTCCCGGAGGTCGCGAACGGCGTATTCCTCCTCGCCCAGAAAAGACCTGACGGCCCGCCTCACCTCGGCCGGAGTGTTTTCGCCGGCCGGCGGCATGTCGCCCGACAATTTGCCTCGGATATCGACTTTAACGCCCAGCCTGCCGCAGAGGTATATGAGCTCCCTCTCGATGAACGGGTCGAGTTCCTCCACGACGAGGACGGAATCGAGCCCGTCCAGGAATTTCGCCGCCAGTTGGCGGGGAAACGGCACTGTGGCGACCTTGAGGTTCCTGAAGTCGGTGGCTATATCGGATGCCGCCTCCATGACGTAGCTCCAGCTCACGCCTCCCGAGGCGACGCCCAGCCTGCCGCCGCCGGTCAATCTGTTGCCGCTGTACGACGAAAATTCGTCGGACAGCCTGACCAGGTTTTCCTCTATTTTTATGTGGTTTGCGTAAGCCAGCCTGGGGAAAATGACCCACCTGCCCCCGTCTTTCCTGAAGCTCTCCGAATGCCGGCGCGGCAGCGGTTTTTGGATTTCGACGGATGAATAACTGTGGCAGACTCGGGTCGTTGGACGGAATAGCGCAGGGCGGCCCGTCCTCTCGGAACAGTCATACGCGTCCGCTATCATCGTGTAGGCCTCCTCGGGAGACGATGGATCGAAGACCGCTATTTTGGCATACTGCCCAAAAGAGCGCGTGTCCTGTTCCGTCTGTGACGATATGGGGCCGGGATCGTCGGCCACCATTACGACCATTCCGCCCTTGACTCCAACGTAGTTCAGGCTCATCAGAGGATCCGACGCCACGTTCAGGCCCACCTGCTTCATGGTCACAAGCGCGCGTTCCCCCGCTATGGCGGCGCCGGCGGCGACTTCAAGGGCCGATTTCTCGTTGACCGACCACTCGACATAAACGCCCTCGGGCCGTTCCTTTGCGATGGTCTCCAGAACTTCCGACGACGGAGTCCCCGGATAGCCGGTCGCCACGGATACGCCGGCCCTTATCGCTCCCAGGGCTATGGCCTCGTTGCCCATCAGCAGTCTCTTTTCACCGGCTCTTTTTTCCTCCATTGATGCTTCACTCTCCCCCAAACAAAAAAATCAACGCGGGAAGCTCATTCACTCGCTCGCCCCCCGCGTTAATTTTTGATTTTTTAAACCCAGCCACATCATAGGTGATTTTACACCAACTCGCCCATATTGCAAGCAGCTCGGAGCGAGGCTGCGGGGCAAATTCTGACGCTTGTATTGGCGCTTTCAAAAGCATATAATAAACCATCGTCAACTCCTGGAACAATCAATATTAATATTGAAGAAGGTCAGCGGACATGAGGGAATGGTATTATTGCGTTTCGGATCAAACATACGGCCCTTACCCCGAGGATCGCATGAAGGAAATGCTGCGGGACGGAGGAATAACCGGCGACACGCTCGTCTGGTGCCCGGAGCCCGGATACTCGGAGAGGGGATGGGTGATGGCGAGCTATACGGTCATCGCGATGATAGATCCGCCGCGATGGAGGCAATCCGACGACTCGATTCCCTACACTCCGCCGACCCCGCATTACAGACCCGCAATCGCGAGAGAGGCGCCGCGCGCGTCGAAACGGGGCGTAAAGATCAAAAATCAGGGTAAAATAAGTTTTGGCGGCATCATCGTTCTCGCCGCGATAATTTTAGGCGTGTTCATTTTTCAACGCAATTTTACCTTTTTCGTCGTGCGTCCGGAATACGCGGATTCAGGCAATGTGCTGCTCATGCTTCGCACCGACGATTTGCGTTTTATCGACAGCGTGGACAGCCTCTTTGTGCGCCAAAAACTGTCGCTCGTCTTCATGGGACGAGCTGAAATATTAGAGGGCGTTACGAAAAATGCCAGGATATTCGCGCGTTTTCCATATTCGAACTGGATGCACAGTCTCTCGGTCAGGCGTTAAGCCCGCCTCAAATACTCCAGCGCCGACTCCACGCTCAGCCGGTCTATGAAACCGTTGCCGGGCTGGATTAACTTGAAGAACACGATTTCAGCGTCGCGGGCCCGCTCGTACAGATCATCCCCGGAACACGGCGAGTCGTCGTAACAGACCACTTCGCCAAACTTCTTCATCGGGGAGACGATGTCCTCCCCTTCAAAAACGTTCAATCGGTAATCCTGATCGACGAAGACTATTTTCACCGCCATCGCCTCAGTTCCTGAAGCTGTGTATCGGCGCCGGTATCCGGCCGCCCCGGCGGACGAAATCCGCGCATTTGAAGCGGCTTACCTCCATGACCGGCGCCTCGCCAAGGAGCCCTCCGAAAAACGCGGTATCCCCGACGTTCTTGCCCGTGACCGGGATCACCCGTACGGCAGTCGTCTTGTTGTTTATCATCCCTATCGCCATTTCGTCCAGAATGATCCCAGATATGGTGTCGACCGACGTGTCGCCCGGCAGCGCTATCATATCGAGCCCGACGGAACAGACGCACGTCATGGCCTCCAGCTTTTCGAGCGTGAGAGCCCCGGCCCTCACCGCCTCGATCATGCCGTGATCCTCGCTCACCGGAATGAACGCCCCGGAGAGCCCTCCAACGTAAGAGCCCGCCATAACGCCGCCCTTTTTCACGTTGTCGTTCAATATGGCGACGGCGGCCGTCGTCCCTGGAGCTCCCGGCTGTTCCAGCCCCATCTCCCGCAATATCTCCGCTATGCTGTCCCCCATGGCCGGAGTGGGCGCAAGGGAGAGGTCTATCACCCCGAACGGGACGTTGAGCCTGCGGGACGCCTCCTGCGCCACGAGCTGCCCCACGCGGGTTATCTTGAACGCCGTGCGCTTCACCATCTCGCACAGCGTCTCGAAATCCGCCCCTCGCACGGACTCTATCGCGCGCTTTACGACCCCCGGGCCGCTGACGCCGACGTTTATGGCCGCGTCGCCCTCGCCCACGCCGTGGAAGGCCCCGGCCATAAACGGGTTGTCCTCGACCGCGTTGCAGAAGACGACGAACTTAGCGCAGCCTATGGAGTCGCGGTCGCGCGTCAGCATCGCGGTGTCCTTCACTATGCGAGCCGCGATGTTGACGGCGTTCATGTTTATCCCCGACCTCGTGGAAGCGACGTTCACCGACGAACAAACCCTCTCGGTCTCGCAGAGAGCGGTCGGAATCGAGTCGAGCAGCTTGCGGTCCTCCGGCGTTATGCCCTTTTGAACGAGCGCCGAAAAACCGCCGACGAAGTTCACTCCGGTCGCGACAGCGGCGCGGTCGAGCGCGCGGGCGGCCTCGACGTAATCCTCGCAGCGGCATCCCGCCGCCGCTATCGCCATCGGTGTGACCGATATGCGTTTATTTACGACCGGCACGCCGTACTCATGCGCTATGTCGTCGCCCACCCTCGAAAGGTGTTCGGCCTTGCGCGTTATCTTGTCGTATATCTTATCGCAAAACGCTTTGTAATCGCTGTCAGCGCAATCGAGCAGGCTTATCCCCATCGTGATCGTCCGCACGTCGAGATTCGCCTCCGAAATCATGCGGATCGTTTCGCGAGCTTCGTTTATCGTTATCATAACGGCTATATCCTGTGCATCGCGTTGAAAATATCCTCGTGCTGAAGGCGGACGACGACGCCGATGTCGCGCCCGAGCGTTTCGAGGCCGACCGTCATCGAAGCGAGCGGCTCGGAGGCGTCGTTCAGATCCACGACCATCATCATGTTAAAATACCCGTCGACTATAGTCTGCGCTATATCCAAGACATTGACGTTCCTCTCGGACATATAAGCGCATATTTTAGCTATGATCCCCACGGAATCCTTCCCCAACACAGTGACAATGCCCTTCATGCTCAAAACAACTCCCAGCGTATTTTTCATATTTTTGAATTATACAACAGAAAGTCGCCTCTCCCGCATAACCGCCGAAAACCTCGATTACTCAAGTGACAGATCCGGCACAGGCATTTCGGGGGCTCGAAAGAGCGGCGGGAGTCGGATGTGAGCGCCTGGGTATCGCTGTTGACGACGGGTTAAAAAGAGCCGCCCTCGTTTTCGAGTGCGGCTCTTTGATTGTCTTTTAGAATGTCTGCATCTGTTCCAGTTGAGCCAGGTGAAGCTTCCTGTTCTCCCAGAACCAATTTACTCCGTCCCCATGTTCGTCGATCATTTCCTGAGCCATTTTCACTATTTCCATTGGAGAAAATAGACCCTCCGGCAGTTTCTCCACTTCGAGCAAGCTCAAAACGTCTTGCAATGTCAGACGGTTCGCGTCCGAGATTATCGGGATATTCGAAGAATACGACATCAGGTCTTCCGCCAGTGCTGTATTCCCATCCGTCCGGAGCAAGTTCGTCATCCCATTTCATCCTCTCTTTTTCGACAAAACCAAACCGCTTATAATAATTCGTCAGCCAGCTATCTATTGCGTCAAGTTTTTTGCCGCCTTCCGCTATTGCGAGTACCATAGCATCAACCCCAGCGCCTGGACGTTGGGAATTATTGAATACTCCTATAATATCACCATCAGGCTTTAACGCAAAGCCTACGCCGTCAGCGGTCAGGTAGAGTTTTGCCCCCCTTGCCTTTAGATCTTCCGCTGTGTGGGGCGTCAGGAACATCTTTCTTTTGCTTTTTTCGCGAGCTTCTACATATTCATCCGCCGTAGGCGTTTTAAAATCAGCCCTTAACGCGTCTATATTTTCCCCTGTAGATTCGATATTCATTCGCAATTCCTCAGATTCAGTTATCACCTCGGCGGTCCAGACGTATTAGGCCCTTTCCCGTTTACAAACACCCCGATGTGGATTATGAATAAATAATCGGGGGTGCTGGATTATGGATAACAATTATAAGGGATACGACGATTTTCCGCCTGAACTGGAACGCGAGTACCGCGAATCGGAACAGAAAAATCT
>JAITOL010000064.1 GCA_031289955.1 Synergistaceae bacterium | reverse complement strand
ATCGCGTGCGGTTTTCTCACAGCGGGCGCGCATGGAGCGCATGGGGATAAAGACGGCTCGAAGGTAAAGGTCGTCGCGACCATATTTCCTCAATATGATTTTACGCGGGAGATAGCCGGAGATAAAATCGAGCTCTCCATGCTTCTTCGCCCGGGCGCGGAAAGTCACTCATTCGATCCGACGCCGCAGGACATCATCGATGTGAAAAATTGCGACGTATTCATTTACGTCGGCGGGGAGTCCGATGAATGGGTCAAAGAAATTCTCGAATCGATGGATACGAGCAAGATGAAAATTTTGTCCCTGATGGACATGGTCGAACCAGTCGAGGAGGAGATTGTGGAGGGGATGGAGGAAGAAGCGGAAGAGGAAGAGGGGCACGATCACGAGGCGGAGCTTGACGAGCATGTCTGGACGTCGCCCGTAAACGTCAAACTGATCGTCTCCGCCATCGCGGACGCTCTCTGCGAAGCGGATGGGGGAAACGCGCGGTTTTATCGAAATAACGCGGCCGCCTATCTTAAAAAGCTGGATGTTTTGGATGCCGATTTCAAATCCGTCGCGGACAAAGCGGCCAGAAAAACCATCATTGTAGGAGATCGTTTCCCTTTCCGTTATCTGGCGGACGCATATGGACTCAGCTATTACGCGGCCTTCCCCGGCTGTTCAACCGAAACCGAAGCCAGCGCGGGAACGATCGCGTTCCTGATCGACAAGGTAAAATCCGAGCGGATTCCTGTCGTTTTCAATATCGAACTTTCAAATGAAAAAATGTCTGATGTTATCTGCGAGGCAACAGGCGCTAAGAAACTTTTGCTCCATGCCTGTCACAACATAACAAAAAAGGATTTCGACAACGGAGCGAACTATATCGGGCTTATGACGCAAAACGTCAAAAATTTGAAGGAAGCGTTGTGGTAACAAAGACACATCGGCTGAAGGCTCATAAGTCGCGTTTGGCGAACGCCAACTTAGGATACAGGGCTTAAATCGCGTCGAATGGCATTGTGTCCGAAGCGCGGAATATGGATGGGCCGCGGCAGCTTTAGCCCATCCATATTTATTATAGACGCGCCGCGAAGAAGCCGATACCCCGCGAATCGTGGTACACTGGTATAAGAACCTCGAAAGGGATCTCACCGGAGTTCATAATGAATAATAAGGAGTGAACGAAAAATGCTGATACTCAGCGAGAGCGACGTCAAAAAAGCCATCGACATGAGGGGCGCTATCGAATCCGACAGGGAGGCGTTCGTCATTCAGGCCGAGGGAAAAGCCGAGCTCTCCGTTCGCACGAGTTTCAACGTCGCCGGGCGCGGGAGATCCTCCTTCATGCCGGCTTATGTCTCCGCGTTCCCGTTGGCCGGAGCGAAGATCGTTTCGACGTTTTCCGGCAACATGGAAAAAAACCTTCCCGTTGTCTGCGCCACTGTGCTGCTCCTCGACCCCGAGACCGGCATGGTGAACGCCATCATCGACGGGACGGAGCTCACAAGAATGAGAACCGGCGCGGTGTCCGGCCTGGCGACGGAGCTGCTCTCAAATGAGGACGCGGAAGCAGGCGCGCTCTTCGGCGTCGGCGGACAGGCGCTATCTCAGCTCGAAGCGGTTCTCACGGTCAGAAAACTACGCGAGGTGCGGATATTCGATAAATTTGAAGACAGGATAGCGCCGTTCGTTGAACTGGCGACCCCGGTCGCGGAGCGTCTCGGCGCGCGCCTGAAAATTGCCGCCTCTTCAGACGAGGCTATCGATCAGGCCGACGTGATAACCACAGTCACAACCACGACCGACCCCGTGTTCGACGGCTCGCGCGTCAAACTCGGCGCTCATGTGAACGGAGTCGGGACATATGAGCCTCACAAGAGGGAGCTCGATGAAAATATAATCCGCCGCGCGGACAGGATCTTCATAGACAACATGGAAGCGATCATGGCGGAGGCCGGCGATTTGTTGATCCCGATGAGCGAGGGGAAAATCGACCGCGACGCCATCGCCGGAGAACTGGGCGACCTGATTTTGGGCAGGGTAAAGGGAAGAACGTCCAAAGACCAGATAACGGTGATGAAGACCGTCGGTTTTGCCACTCTCGATATAGTTATCGCCCATCACATCTACGACAAAGCTGCGGAGATGGGAATAGGTATCCGCCTTTAACCCCGGTTTAGCTCAGGCCAACAGCCTTATGAGAGCTACGGCCGCCATGCCGGTCGTCACCGTCGCGAAAAGGCTTTTTGTGACAAGCCCCGCCAATAACGCGGGGATCGACGCCGCCAGATAAACGTTATGGATGGACAGCGCAACGGCGCCGGTTGCCCCGTCTATCGCCAGTTCCGGCGGCAGGAGCGCGGCTAAGGTGGCCGGCGCTATGAGCGAGAGCCACTTTTCCACAATCTTCGGCATTTTCATGCCCGGCAGAAAAATTAGCGGAATGACGCGCGGCAGGCATGTCACAAACGCCATGCCGGCGATCACTGCCCAGACGCCGTTCAAACTTTTTCGCCCCCAAGGCATACCCCGGCCGTGGCGCCGGCAAGAGCGCCGCCAAAAGCGGCCCAACTCCCCGCTCCGGCCATATGTATCGCCAAAGACGCCCCTCCTCCGCACAACGCCGCTGTTACGGAGGGACGGTTCCCGCAGACGGGGATCAACAACCCGATGAAAATGTTGGTTTAGGAATATTCGGTTTTCTCGAAATTGGAGATGCGGATTTCAAATTACAGTATTGTTATCACATCCATACTAAATATGTAT
>JAITOL010000140.1 GCA_031289955.1 Synergistaceae bacterium | reverse complement strand
AATATCCGCACGCCGTCCTCCAAAGCTTTGTCGACAGACGCCATCGCCCTCGTGATTCCCAGGCGTTCAGAGGCGCCGCTCACTTCGTCGTCGTGAATATACGACATGGGCCTCAAGTTCAAACGGGAACATTCCTCTCTGGAAATGCCCGACTTCAACATCTCCACGTCACAGTAAATCGTCCCGCCGCCTGTAATTGCGGCACTCGCGGCGCGGAGCGCGCCGTTATGAGCTTCTATGAGAGTCGCCAGGGAAAAATCGGCGCCCGCGTGAACGACGCGAACCGCTATTTCCATCAAAGACGGTTCGATCGCGTAACATGCCAGTGTGTTCCTGATAATTTCGAAACTGCGCCCCTCTATGTTCGATGGGTCGTGTTCATATGAGCTTATTGCGATTTGCATGCGTTTCTTCCTTTCAACGGAACCGCTTCGGCTGTATCCTGATTTCATTTTGCGCGGCGCGCTTGTCAATCTAGCGAGAAATTATAGCGCAAACATTGAATTCCTAAAATACACATCATTACATAACGAATCATTATCTCAATCAATGCGGGCCGTCTATAGAATAAGAAGACTCTATCGCGACGATCAATTTACGCAACAGTTCGTTGACCGGGGCATACACGCCGTGCCGGCGCGCCAAATCGGCCACGGTCGCCCCGAAGATTTCGACCTCGGTCTTGCGCATCGCCTCCACATCCTGGCACATGGACGTTCTTCCATCAGGAGACAACCTGTCGAGACGCGCAAAAGCGTCTCCGATGTCCTCTTTCGAGAGACTCACTCCTTCATAAGACGCGAGCGAGACCACCTCCTCCATTGCGCCCAAAATTATCGCGCGGGCCTCCGCCGACGCCTGAAGCGCCCCATAAGGACAGCGCAGGACGGCGGACGTCTGGTTGGCGCCACAGTTCAGCATGAATTTTTTCCAAAGCGCCCACTTCATGTCGCTCAGAATTTCATACGGTATCCCCGTTCTTTCGAAAAAATCCTTCACCTTCAGCACATTTTGTGAATACTCACCTTCTCTGTTGACGGCCTCGCCGAACTGAATCGTCCCCAGCGCCGAATAGACTGTGCTGTCTCCCTCCCTGGTGGCGTCAATCCCCATGACAATGCTGAAGAGGACATTGGCGCCGTACGACCCGGCTATCGTCGCCTCGCTAGTGACGCCGTTCAGGAAGGACATGATTACCGTCTCGCCGCCGATTTGCTTTCGCGCGTCCTCAAGAGCCCTCGCGAGGTGATGATTTTTGACGGCGAATATCGCGAGGTCGGCCGGTTCCGCGTCGTCATTGGGTTCGAAAACGGGGAAAAAATATTTTTTCCCGTTGACCGTCACGCCAGACCTTATTCTGCCGGCCCGCTCTCCCGACGCCGCGACGCGGATGTTCTCCATTGGGATATGTTCCGAGATTTCGGCCAGATAGGAAGCTCCGACAGCGCCTAACCCAGCGAGGGCAATCGTCTCGATTTTTTTCATTCTTCATCACCTTTCGCGGCTATTGCTTGCGTAATTTACTGATTTTTATTTTACATCATCCTCTCTGCTTTTCGCCCGATCATATAGATGTAGTCAGGGGCAGATCGTATTCAAACGCTCGATTCAACCGGCTGACGAGGTCGTAGCCGGTTTTTTTCATAATTGGCAATTTTTGTGTAAAATATGTCATGTCAAATTCCATTTAATTTCAAAACGGGAGGGCGTGTCATGTCTAAAAGGATATTGTGCTTCGGGGATTCGAACACCTGGGGGTTTATGCCCGACGGACAGCCGAAGGATCTGTCGCATGTGCTGCGGTTTCCGTACGAGGAACGGTGGACCGGGATACTCCAGGGACTGCTCGGCGACGGGTATCGCGTCATCGAGGAGGGGCTGAACGGCAGGACTACGGCATGGGACGACCCAGTGTCGACGTGCAGGAACGGGGCGAAGTATCTGGGGGCCTGTATCGAGACGCACGCTCCCCTCGACCTGATAATGATAATGCTCGGCACCAACGACCTGAAACCCCGGATAGCCGGGCGCGCTTACGACAGCGCCGAAGGAGTCCGTGTGCTGATAAACATAATAATAAACAACATGGCGCAGTCTACGAAGTGCGGGCGGAACGGCGCCGCGCCGCCGAAAATTCTGGTGGCATCCCCTGTCGCCGTCGGCTCGCACATAGAAAAATGTTCTTTCGCCGACGAATTCGGAGGCGCCCGGTCGCACGAGGAATCGCTGAAATCGCCCGGCTATCTCTCAGCGGTGGCTAAAATTCACGGACTCGAGTTCATCGACGCGGCGAAATACGCGAAAACCGGGGCCGACGCCATCCACCTCGACAGGGACAGCCACAAAAAATTCGCGAAAGCGCTGGCGGCCAAAATCAAAAAGATAGTCTGAGGCCGCTCTTCAGGCTACATCTTTTTTGAACCCCAGCACCTGCACCATTATGTTGGCGGCGAATATCATGGCGCAGCCGGCTATCTCCTTCAATGTGAGGAGCTGGCTCAGGATCAGCCAGCCGGCCAGAACCGCGAAAACCGATTCCAGGCTCATCACCAGCGACGCGGCCACTGGTTTCACGTCGCGCTGACCCAGCACCTGGAGCGTGAACGCCACTCCGCTCGACAGCACCCCTGTATAAAGCAGCGGCGCCATGGCCGAGGCTATGGAGGACCACTCGGGGGTCTCGAATATGAAGGCGGCGATGAAACCGCATACGCCGCAGACAAAAAACTGGATGCATGACAATTTTACCCCGTCGACCAAAGGAGAATAGCGGTCGACCAGCAGGATGTGGACGGCGTAGGAGACAGCGCAGAAGAAGGTATATACGTCGCCTTTGTTGATCGAGACAGACTCGTTCACGCAGAGAATATACATTCCGGCAATGGCGAGCGCAATGCAGCACCACGTGCGCCACCTGACGTGTTTGCCCAAAAACAGCCCGAAAATCGGCACGATCACGATATAGAGCGTCGTTATGAAACCAGACTTGCCGACGGTCGTGTATTGTATCCCCACCTGCTGAAACGTCCCACAGACGAAAATCACGATGCCGCATATCACGCCGCTTTTCAGGAGCATACGCGCGTTATCCGAATCCCGCTCCGAGGCGGCGCGGCGCCCGCCGAACAGCGATTTGGCACAGATCACCGGCAGCAGGGATAGCGTGGCTATCAAAAATCTGACGGCGATGAACGTCATAGGCCCGATATGATCCATGCCGACGCTCTGAGCGACGAAAGCCGTTCCCCAGATGAAAGCGGTCAGGGAAAGAAGCAGGATGCCGCGAATTTGACTCCTCATGACAAAAACTCCCCTTAAAACAATCGACGATAAATTACCGCCC
>JAITOL010000206.1 GCA_031289955.1 Synergistaceae bacterium | reverse complement strand
TCGATAAACGCTTTTCTGAGTTCTTTTAATGTCGCGCTGTTCAGGGCGTTAAGAGATTTTGGCCTGTTAATAGTGAGCTCACGAATCGCGCCGTTGTTTTCGATAATAATATTTTCCATGCAAACATATCCTCCTACAATTAGATTAGATTTTATCCGGGTGGGGTAACCGCCCGGATAAATTTGTATACGGAACAAAATTGACTCGTATGTCTTTATTTTAGCGTTTCACGGATACCTGCAATGATATCATCTTCACTACGGATCCACACGTCTTCCAACACAGGAGAGAATGGGATTGGGGTATCAGGAGCGCACACGCGCACAGGAGAGGCCTCCAGGTAATCGAATGCCCCCTCGACGACTTGTAGGGCAATCTCTGAAAGCGCGTTATGAGTCTTGGGTGCTTCGTTCACAACGACCAGGCGCTTCGTTTTTTTGACAGAATTAATGATGGTCTTCATGTCAAGTGGCTTCAAGCTGCGCGGATCAATCACTTCCACGCTGATGCCCTCTTGTTCCAGGCGTTTCGCCACGGCGAGTGATTTGTGGACCATTACCTGTGTCGCAACGACCGTGACATCCTTCCCCTCGCGCTTGACGTCGGCGGAGCAGAATGGAACTAGGTACTCTTCCTCAGGTACCGGGCCTTTGATGCCGTACAGCATCTTATGCTCCAGAAACACTACGGGGTCATTCCCCCGGATCGCGTATTTCAGCATGCCCTTTGTGTCATAGGGCGTTGAGGGTATTGCGATCTTGAGTCCCACTACAGGCATCAGGTATTGCTCCATACACTGTGAGTGCTGCGCTGCTGCCCGGGTACCGGCCCCGTTCGGAACACGCAGTACGAAGCCCGCGTTTTGGCCACCTTCCTGCATACCTGTCATATAACGGTTTTTAGATGACTGGTTCACTAAATAGTCGAAAATAACCGTTATGAAATCCGAGAACATGACCTCGGGAACCGGCTTCATGCCGGAGTACGCGGCACCGAGGGTAATACCCATGATTCCAGTCTCCGCAATCATCGTGTCCAGAACTCTGTCAGGATATTTTTCGTATAGCCCGGTGGTTACTCCAAAGCATCCGCCGAACAGGCCGACGTCCTCGCCAAATACAAACACCTCGGGATTGCGGTCCATTTCCTCAGAAAGTGCTTCTCGAATTGCCTCTGCAACAGTGATTTCCCTCATTGCTGCACACTCCCTTCATTGTGGTAATAGACATCGGTGTATATTTCGCTCATGGGCGGCCATGGACTGTCTTCGGCAAATTTCTGGCACTCGTCTACTTTTGCCTTGACTTCTGCATTTATGGTGCCGAAATCCTTTTTAGTTGTAATGCCCTGATCTGTCAGAATTTTTTCAAAGCGGGCAATTGGATCCTTTTTCTTCCAGGATTCCAACTCTTCGTTTGTGCGGTACGGGGTTGGGTCTCCCTCGAAATGTCCCCTCCAGCGATAGGTCTTCAGCTCGATCAGGGATGGACCGCCACCTTCGCGAGCGCGCTTGACAGCTTCACTAACCGTCTCGACGACAGTGATGATGTCGTTTCCGTCTATCTGAACCCCTGGGATACCATAACCGGCAGCCCTCGCTGAGAGATCCTCGACCTTCTGCTGCTTGCTCTTCGGCACCGAGATGGCATAGCCATTGTTATTGATTATGTAGATGGATGGTAGATTCCAGATGCTTGCAAAGTTAATTCCCTCATGGAATTCACCGCGGTTTGAGGCACCATCTCCAAACATCGTGACCGCTACCTTGCCGTTTTTGCGAAATTTATGCGCGTATGCGAAACCGTTGACGATGGTCTGAGCCGGACCAAGGATCGCGTTATTACCAAGAGCACCCTGCTTAAGTCCGCAAGCATGCATGGAACCTCCCTTTCCCTTGCACGTCCCAGTCACTTTGCCATACAGCTCTGCCATTATCGCCTTGCCCTCGACGCCCCGGCAAAGTAAAACGCCATGTTCCCTGTGAGTCGCCCCGATGATATCACCGTCGACCAAGTTGAAGCATGTTCCGGCCATGCAAGCCTCCTGGCCTATGCCCAGATGAATGAACCCAGGAAGTACACCAGCGGCAAACAATTCTTGCACGCGCGTTTCGAACTGTCGGATATATACCATATCACGATACAGTCCGATAAGTTCGTTGTTGGTCAGCTTCATACATATACCTCCCCCGTTAGTTTGGATACCCTGTGTGACCTTTGTGGCAGAACCCCCCCGCTCTCTCGTCCCTGGATACCCTGTGGAACTTGGCGCGTCTCGATCTCTTCCCAGACTCACCTCCTTAATTTCGCCTGACGAAAAAATTCCCCCTGGCGGCAGACGCGAGCGTCTGCTCTACTTCGACTACAAACGGACCATCGTGTCCCAGCCCGATTTCCACAGTGTCGCCTTTTTTGAACGAAACCTCCCGTTCCCCATCCAGAGCTAACATGCCTTCTGCGGTGTGTATCGCGGTTCTCTCTCCTGGCTTAAGCTCTCGAACCAACTCGATCGGTATCTCCTGTATCATCCCAGGCGCTATGGGGGCGCGGATTGAGAAGCCCCCGCCCACGCCAGTGCGTATATACAAACCTTTGGGGTCAGTCTCTGATATTGGGTGAAAATATCCAGCGATAGCCGACATACCGATGCTGTCCGTTCGAGCGGAGGTGACAAAAATTTCTTTGATCGCGTCCGGTTCCCATATTGCCCTAGCGCCGATAAAGCGATCCGCTGTGACCACCGCGTCGATCAGCGCCATATCGACGAGTTCGCCATTTTTATATATACAGAGTCTTTTGCATCTCCTGGTTTGAACGTACGCGCGCTCCGAGTCCAATTCAACGACAGCCGCGGCCATGCCAGCG
This sequence comes from Synergistaceae bacterium, assembly GCA_031289955.1. Taxonomy (GTDB): domain Bacteria; phylum Synergistota; class Synergistia; order Synergistales; family Synergistaceae; genus JAIRKI01. The sequence continues at coordinate 2,275 of JAITOL010000206.1, read as the reverse complement.
ACCGTGCCCTCGATCATTTTTGGGAATACGTTGTTCGTGCCTGTCGAGAGCGGGATAAGAGGGACATCCCCGCAGCCCTTCGCGACGGACCGGTTTGTGCCGTCTCCACCAAGAGTGATTATGCATTGTGCGCCCATGTTTTTCATCAATGCCGCCGCATTGGCGGAATCACCTTGATTGTACTCACATTCCATTTCCAACTCTGTTACGTTCACATCTATTCGCAAACCGCGGTGCAACGCCTCCACCGCGCTGTCCATGATGTGAAAGGAATCTGGCATCATGCGTATATCATTAACTCCGGCCTCGTGCAGAACGACCAGTATTCGTTGAATGATGTTCACTTTCTCCATGTTGTCGAATACGGTCCCTTGAGCTACCAGCCGCCTGATATCTTTGCCGGAGGCCGGATTCGCAATGATACCGATCATCAGTCGACGTCCTCTAGTTCCACAGACGCTCGGGCTGTTGCAGGATTTCGACCAGCGTATACAAATACTGTGCGCCTGGATATCCATCGACTATGCGATGATCCAGAGTCAGGCTGAAAAACGTCTTAAAGCGCTCAACCACCGCCCCATTTTCCATCACAAGATAGGGCTGCACCATGCCGATGGCAAGGATAGCGACTTGAGGTGAATTGAGGATTGGCGTGGAGACCTCTATTTCAAGCATCCCCAAGTTTGTTACGGTGAACGTTCCGCCGCTCATATCTTCGCCCGAAAGAGTCCCAGCGTTGGCTTTGCCAGCAAGTTCTCTCGCCTTTGTGCTGATTTCGGACAGCTTCAGCTTGTTGGCCCCTCTGATGACCGGCGTGACCAGCCCCGCCTCGATCGCCATCGCTATATTGATGTTGATATCTGAATAGGTGCGGATAACCCCGTTCTCAAAAGTGGAGTTCAGCCTGGGATGGCTCTCCAATGCCAAAGCTACCGCTTTTATTATCACATCGTTGAAAGACGGGGATTTCTCTCCTTTAGCCTCTATCTCCGCCTTTTTTTTGTCCCTCAGAGATTTGAGCGCTGTGATATCCGCCGAGCGCATCATCACTACAGGAGCGGTCTCATGAGAACTCTGGGACATGCGCTCGGCTATGGTCTTACGCATACCGATCAGTTTCGTCTCGGTGTAGTTCAGCTTCGGTTGGGCGGCTTCCATACCTTCGTCGATATACCGCTGCACATCCTCCCCCTGAAGACGTTTTGTTGTCCCTAGGACCGCAGCCACGTCCGAGAGTGAAATTCCATTATCCTTCGCGAGTTTTTTCGCAACGGGCGAGGCTTTTATGATATCCTCGTCGATGTCTCCCGAACCACCGACAGTTGCCGCAATAGGCGCGCCGGAAACACACTCTGTCCCCGCGCTGGGTCTGGTAGCGGCAGGGGCTTGAGCTTTGGGTTCTAACACCGAAATATCTTCGCCGATCTCTCCGATTATGGCGATCACCGCGCCTATTGGCGCGATGTCTCCTTCCTGGAGGCATATTTTCAAAATTGTGCCTGAAGTACTGGCTTCGACGTCATTAGTGATCTTTTGGCTCTCAACCGTGGCGAGAGCGTCACCTTTATTTACGGTGTCGCCCTGATTTTTCTTCCACCGAACGAGTTGAAGGTCACCTTCCATCATACCCAGCTTGGGCATTCGTATCTGTACAGCCATGAGAATTCCTCCTTCGCTATGTTAAAGAAAAGCCGATTAAAACGCCTGGACGACATTTCGCCGTTTCAAGACACAGATGCCGCGAGGGCATTAAGTTTTCACCTTTTAGGTTTCTATACTATATGACAGTGAATATAAAACCAATGAAATAAGGTATGTAGCCTGTTCTCACGATTTAAAAAATTAACGGTGTTTACGGGCAAGGGCTATAATTTACAGCAAAAGGTTAACTTCATAAATAATTATTATAAGTATCAATTATCTCAAACCAAAGAATTATTGAGAGAGTCAACGATAAAAAACTTCCTATCCGTTTTGTTAAATATTTTCCTGACAGCGAACAGCGTGTATTTTATTGTTGAAATAGTGACTTTAAAATTCCCTACGTACATATGATAGACATTTTTGCTGAAAAATAAAGTAGGTACTTTAAAGTACTATAGATATTTAGAAGTATCATAAATACTAAATAGTAATCTTTTCGTAAGCTCTTCTCCTGTGTTGCCCTGAGCGGTGTATAAAATGCGCTCGAGTGAAAAAAAATGAACGACCCCCTGATCGCGCGATATCCTCTGTACCGCGTGCCCTTTGCCTATCTCCAGAATATCGCCGACTT
>JAITOL010000109.1 GCA_031289955.1 Synergistaceae bacterium | reverse complement strand
AATGCGGAGGATGGATCGATAAGGATCACGCGGACTCTAAATTCGCGCAGTCGGGTGTGACTCCCGGATCCTCCGCCAATTAAGGAGTGTGAATCGCATGTTTCCTTTTACGGATGTACAAAAAAGGAGGCTTTTGGAATTGAGAGCGGCCTTCTCCGTATGCGAGGAGGAATTCGAGTCTTCCTCCGCCAGGGAACGGCAATTTAAAGCATTGGAAAAGGAGCTTGCGGACGCGTTGAAGCTGCGGCTTCAAGCGCTCAGGGACGGCCCTCGCCGTCCGGCGCTGCTCGGCCTGCAGCGTGACATCGAGGATGCGCTGTGCGGCGAGAGCTTTGTGCAGGTAGCCACTCCCATAATTTTGGCTAAAAAGCAGCTCGAGAAAATGTCCATCGGCGACGGTCATCATCTCTCCTCCCAGGTCTTCTGGCTGGAGGGCGACAAGTGCCTCAGACCGATGCTCGCCCCGAATCTGTACAGCGTGTCAATGGACTTGCTGCGCATCTGGGAAAAACCGATCCGAATATTCGAAATAGGCTCGTGTTTCCGAAAAGAATCTCAGGGCAACCGCCACCTCAATGAATTTACCATGTGCAACCTGGTCGAATGGGGGCTCCCGGAAGAAACCCGGACGGAGCGGCTCAGGCAGCTGGCTCATGTCGTCATGGCGGCCGCCGGGATAGATGAGTACGAGATAGAGGAAACGAATTCCGAGGTGTATGGCCCCTCTCTGGATATCGTCCAAGGGGATACAGAGCTTGCCTCCGGCAACATTGGACCCCATTTTCTGGACGCAAACTGGGGTATACGTTCCACATGGGCAGGGCTGGGCTTCGGCCTCGAGCGCCTTCTGATGACGCGCGAGAAGACGAACAATATCCACAGCGTCGGCAAAAGTCTCAGCTATCTTGACGGAGCAAGGCTGAAAATCAATTGACAGGGCTGATTTTACGGCCCAGTACAGGAGAGCGTACATGACCGCAAAACATACGGATCTTTTTGACGAGACCTTGAAAATAGCGGCGAAACATCTCCCGCTGGACGAACGGCAGCTGGAGATTCTGCTGGGCGCCTCTCGCGGTCAACGCGAGAAACTATACTCCCTGGCGCGCTCCTGCCGCCGGGAATATTTCGGCGACCGCCTGTTCGGTTATGGATTCATCTATTTTTCGACCTACTGCCGCAATAACTGCAATTTTTGTTTTTACCGGAAATCCAACAGCGAGGCGCTGCGCTACAGAAAGACAAAAGACGAAGTCCTCCGTACATCCAGGGCGCTGGCGGAAAGTGGGGTTCATCTGCTCGACCTCACCTTGGGCGAGGATCCGGAGTATGTTTTAGACGACGATGGATACGACGCTCTGCTTGATATAGCGGCGGAAATGCGCGCGTCGACCGGTCTGCCGCTCATGATCTCCCCGGGGGTGCTGGAGAATGAGGACAGAGCTCGAAAGGCGGCGGATACGGGCATAGAGTTTTACGCCTGTTACCAGGAGACTCACAACCGTCCGCTATTTTCCAGACTGCGCCAGGGACAGGACTACCAGACGCGCTGGGATGCCAAAACAAACGCGCGGAAAGCGGGAATGTTGGTGGAGGAGGGCATCCTGGCCGGCGTCGGCGAGGAGTTGTCCGACATAGCGCACTCCATAGCCACAATGAGGGAGATGCGCGCGGCTCAGGTTCGCGTCATGAGCTTTGTCCCCCAGAAGGGCGTCGCGCTGAGGCGTTCCATCGAGGAAGGCTTGTATCTGCGCGAGCTCAACACGATCGCGGTCATGCGCGTAGCGATGCCAGACAGGTTCATCCCCGCGTCTTTGGACGTCGCCGGAAAGTCGGGTCTGAAAGACCGTCTCGACGCGGGCGCGAACATCATAACGTCGCTCATCATGCCGGACAGCGGCTTCGCCGGAGTCTCAAACGCGACGCTGGACATCGACAGCGGCGAGCGTTCCCTGCCTGGCATTTTGGACACGCTGGACGAGTGCGGGCTTCAAATGGGCAGCCGCGAAGAATTCGAGAACGCCCTGCTCACATTGGCGAGGAGCGCGGCGGAGCGATGAGGATAGCGATTATCGGGGGCAAACTCCAGGGGGTCGAGGCGGCCTACCTCGCTCGCGCGGCGGGATATCACAGCGTCGTGATAGACCGCGACCAAAACGCCCCGGCGTCCGGGCTGTGTGATACTTTTATTCTCGGGGACGCGTTGGACCGGGAGGTTTTGAGAAACGCCTTCGAGGGCGCCGACGCGGTCCTTCCCGCCATCGAAGATGACGAGGTATTGGAGCATGTCTCACGAGCGTCCGGGGATATGGGGCTTCCATTCCTGCACGACGGACACGCCTATGGTATCTCCTCCAGCAAGCTGGAGTCCGACAGGATGTTCGCCGAGCTTGGGATCCCTGCCCCTCTCCCCTGGCCTCGCTGCGGCTTCCCCCTGATAGGGAAACCAAGCGGGCAGAGCGGCAGCCAGGGCGTGCGGCTGATAGAGGATGCTCCGCAACTTGACGAATGGACGCGGCTCAACGCCGATGAGCCCTACGTATTGCAGCAGCACCTCCCCGGCCCGTCATATTCTCTCGAAGTCGTCGGAAATGGCGAAGGCTGCGTGGCGCTGCAAGTGACGGAACTTTTTATGGACGAATCGTACGACTGCTGCCGCGTCGCCGCGCCCGCGCTGCTCGCGCCTGGGGTTGAGGCCGAGTTCAGGGAAATCTCCACGCGCATAGCTCGCCGGTTGAAGATAAAAGGGGTATTCGACGTGGAAATCATCCTGCACGACAATAAATGCAAGGTGCTGGAGATCGACGCGCGCCTGCCCAGCCAGACGCCGGCGGCAGTATATCACTCCACAGGCGTGAATCTGCTGGAAGTTTTGTGCCGCTCCGCTTTGGAAGACGGGCTTCCTCAGGTCGATATCAAGCGAGAAAAAGCGGCTTTGTACCAGCACATCTATGTTGACGGGCGCGGCGTCACGGTTTTAGGCGAGCATATCATGGGAACCTGCGGACCACTTCATCTGGAGCGGGGATTTTTAGGCGCGGACATGGCCATGACAAACTGGCGCCCGGGCGTATTCCCCTGGGCCGCGACGCTGATTTATGAGGGCGAAACGCGGAAAGAGCTCATATTCCGCCAGGAGGAAAGCATACGCCGGGCCGAGTGGAGGGGCGGACGCGCGGGGGAATTTTTAAATCAGCAAAGGGAGGGTTAAAAAACGCTATGACCAGACTGACGGAAAGCGATATTGCGGGAAGCGCTGATTTGCTCGAAAAATATGACCTGTATCTGAAAGAACTATGCGGCGTCGGCCTTGCGGGAATCGCGAGCGCTGCCTCGAAAAAAAACGAAATACTCGCGAGGGCGCCGCGAGTGGCGGTGATTCCAATCACATCCGGCTTGGGAGTCATAAACGGGTTCAGCGAAACGGTCGCGGGCATCGCGGGGTTCCTGGGATTCGACGCGCGTGTCACGGGCGCGGCCGACATCGCGGGCGTTGCGGAGGCTGTGAGCGGACAGTATGACATAATCATGGCTGCGGACGACGACACATTCATCGCTGTGAACTTAAAAAAACGGCTTGTGTCGGATAACGGCGAGGCGACGGGGCGAGGGTACGCGACGGCTCTGTCGCTCGCGTCGGGAGGGCTGAGGGGCAAAAACGTACTGATGCTGGGGGCGGGCCCCGTCGGGCGGGCTGCCGCCGAGACGATGCTGAGCGACGGCGCGGCTCTGACCGTCTTCGACATAGACAGAGGCAAAGCCGAGTCGCTGCGGCTCGTTCATCCCTCCGTGCGTATAGCGGATAATCTCGCTGACGCGCTGTCGGCTCATTCGCTGCTTTTCGACGCGACTCCCGTCGGCCCCTTTATCGGCAAGGGCGCGCTCCGCGACGACGCCATACTCTCGGCGCCCGGCGTGCCGCTCTGCCTGGACGCGGAATGTGAAGCATGGATGCGTGGGCGGTTGCTGCACGACGCGCTCGAGATTGGCGTGGCCACCATGCTGTTTGACGTGCTATGACAAAAACCATCGACAGCATAGTAAAAAAAGAAAAAGATATTGTCAAAAAAGTGTACAACAAGAACCAGCCGCTGTTCCCTATGCTTGAGAAAATCAAGCTGTACACTTCCCGCACCGGCGTGCTCCATGGAATCAGGAAAATCAGGGCGCACGGCGACCAAACCGCCACCATCGAGACGCACTGCGGCCAGACGATCGAAGTGCGCGACTCGAAAAACGGCAGGGTTTCGCGGTGGCTCCGAAACCGCTGGCTGGTCGAGCCGTGCGCCAAATGCAAGATTCCGGCATGGAAGCTCGAAAAATATTCAACGACGCGCTTTGTGAAGAAAAGGAGCCGATGATGAACGTCATAGTCGCATGTGAGACGATTCGCGGGGAGTTGGAAAAAGCCATCGATGATATGGGCTGCCCATATCGCGTCATGTGGCTGGAGTCTTCATACCATGAATTTCCAAATAAGCTTCACGATGCGCTGCAGGAGACGCTGGACCGGATTTCGGACGCGGAGCATGTCCTGCTCTGCTTCGGTTTTTGCGGCAACGCCTTCCTGGGCCTTGTGCCACACGGCTTCAAGCTCGTATTTCCCAAGGCGGACGACTGCATCACGCTTCTGCTCGGCTCCTCCGAGCGCCGCAGGGATCTGGAGCCGCACAGTTACTTTTTTACTCCGGGCTGGCTGGGCAACAAAAAAAGCATCCTGACCGAGTACGAGGGTTCGGTCGAGGAATTCGGGGAGGAGTCGGCCGATTATATCTACGAAATCATGCTGGACGGATACCGGCGCGCGCTCATTGTCGACACGCACACCGGGGATATCGACGCCGTAAAGGAATTGACGCGGCCGTTTTCCGAGAAATTCAACCTCTGTCAGGAGGTCGTGGAAGGCGACATGCGGCTTTTCCGTCAACTGGTCTCCGGGGAATGGGACGAAAATTTCATCGTCATCCAGCCGGAAGAGGCGGTGAGCCTCGCGCATCTTTACGGGGAGGAATAACTTTGGAAATTAGCGTTATGTCATGATAACGTTTGTCTTGAAGAAAAGGCCGTCATACCGACAGACTTATCTTGCTTCCGGAGGGCGTTTTCTCCACCCGCACCTGCTTGTCGATCCGCTCGCGAAGCTCCGCTACGTGCGAGATAATTCCTATAATGCGCCCGCCGCCCGTCATATCCGACAGCGTTCTGACCGCCAGTTCCAGCACATCGGGATCGAGGGAACCAAACCCCTCGTCAATGAACATCGCGTCAAGGCGAATCCCGCCCACGCTCTGCTGCACTACATCGGACAGTCCAAGCGCGAGCGAGAGAGACGTCATAAAAGATTCGCCGCCGGATAAGCTGTTTGCGGAACGGGCTTTGCCCGTGTACGCGTCCATAACCTCGAGCTCCAGGCCCGAGCGCTTGCGGCCGTCGTCATTGTCGGTTTTCCGAAGGAGCGCGTAACGATTTTGGCTCATCAGCTTGAGGCGCGTATTAGCGGCGCGGAGAACCCGCTCGAAGTACGCCGTTTGCGCGTAGGTTTCAAAGTCGAGCTTGCCGTTCGCGGCGTCGGACAACTGCTTTACGGCGGCGTACCTATGTTCGAGTTTTGAGAAGCGTTCCGCGGCGCGCCGCAACTCATCGAGC
>JAITOL010000042.1 GCA_031289955.1 Synergistaceae bacterium | reverse complement strand
GGCGGCGTGCTTCGCTGGCACGAAATAGAGAACCCGCCGAATCTCGACCCGCACATGGCCACGGACACCACGTCGGCCCGAGTGGCGTACTGTCTTTATGAATATCTCGTCGTCAACAGCATCGACGGGCAGAACCTCGAGCCACAGCTTGCCGAGAGCTGGAGCGCGTCGGAGGATGGCCTCACCTGGACGTTTAAACTGCGCCCCAGCGTTTACTTTCACAAATTTACCGAAGGCGGCAAGCCGACTGAAAACGGAGGCCGCGAGGTCACGGCAAAGGACTGGAAATGGACGTTCGAGAGAATGGTGCGGGACAAGTCTCCCCGGGCGTATTTCATAGACTGCATAGACGGCTACCAGGCGTTTTTCGATGGAACCGCAGCCGAATGGTCCGGCATACAAATCCTCGACAGATACACGATCCAGTTTACCCTGAAGGAGCCGTTCGCTCCGTTCGTATCCGTGCTCGCCTACAACTCTTTCGCCGTGGTTCCCGAGGAGGACGTGACGAAGTGGGGGGCGGACTTCAAGTTCCATCCCGTTGGCACAGGACCTTTCACGTTTGAGGAGTGGCGGCAGGACGACCGTGTGATACTCAAAAAGAATCCCGGCTACTGGGGCAAGGATTCCGCCGGCGTCGCCCTTCCGTATCTCGACGGGTTGGAAATAGTCATTATTCCCGACAGCACAGTCGCCTGGGAGGAGTTCAAGAAGGGCAATGTCGATATGATGCGCGACGTTCCGGAGCGCCTCGTCAAGGAAGCCCGGGAGACGCTCGGATCGAATTTCCTCGAAGGACCTCAGCCTGGAACCTACTACTACGGCTTCAACATGACGAAAGAACCTTACAAGAGCAACAAGGCTCTGCGTCACGCCTTCAACTACGCGGTCGATCGCGAGAGGATAAACGAGCTCGTCCTGGAGGGCCTCTGGTATCCGGCGAAAGGCATACTGCCTCCGTCCATAGCGGGCCACGATCCGAATATAAAGAGCTATAGCTACGATCCCCAAAAAGCCAAGGAACTCATGAAGGAGGCCGGGTACGAGAATGGCTTCGAGGCGACTCTCACAGTCGCGCAGAACATACGTCACAGGGCGATAGCCGAGGCTATCCAGGCGCAGGTCGCGGAACTGGGCATAAAGCTCAACATCCAGGTCATGGATTGGGGCGCGCAGCTCGACACGCTCGACCGGGGAGAAACCGACATCTATCGTATGGGCTGGGTCGCGGATTACCTCGACGCCGACAACTTCCTCTACGTCCTCCAGCACTCCAGCAATATAGGAGCGAAGGGAAACTACTCGCGTTACTCCAACCCCGAGGTCGATAAACTCCTCGAAGATGGAAGGGTGGAGACCGATCCGGCTAAGCGAGTCGAAATATACAAGAAGGCGGAGCAGCTGATAGTGGAGGACGCTCCGTGGGTATACCTGTTCTACTATTACAACAACCTCGCCGCTCAAAAACGGGTGGGAGGAGCTGTGCTGCCGGCGTTCGGCGACTACACGTCGCCTATGGGGGTCGTGTGGCTCAATAAATAGACAAAATCAGGCCGGTCTGTTTTTCAAAATCAGTGATTTACGGGGGGCGAACCTTGCCCCCTATGTTTTAAATTTCCAATAGTTCAACGTGCCGTCCTCACGGTTCGATGAGTCCGTCAATATGGGGGTGTGGCAGTGTTCGCTTATATTGTCAGAAAAATGCTCTACACCATCCCGGTGGTGTGGGGCGTCATAACCGTAGTATTCATTCTCATGGCGGTCGTGCCGGGGGATCCGGCGCGCATAATGGCCGGCCAGCGCGGAGATCCGGCCACAATAGCGAAGATACGTCACGATCTCGGGCTCGATCTTCCCATGATGAGCCAGTATACCAAATTCCTCGGCGAGCTGGCGCGTGGAGATCTCGGCATGTCGTATCGCAACAACGAGAAGGTCTCGTCTGCCATAGCGACCCGTTTTGCGGCGACGATGCGGCTCACGCTGTGGGCTATGGTGATAGCTGTGGTTTTGGGCATAACGACCGGGATAATATCGGCCGCGAAGCAATATTCCGCGTTTGACTACGCGGTGATGTTCATATCGGTATCGGGAGTGAGCGCTCCGGTGTTCTGGGTCGGTCTGCTGCTGCTTCTCGTGTTCGCCTACTCGCTCGGCTGGGTGCCTGGCATTGGGGTGGGGGAGGGCCAGTGGATATATCTCGCGCTTCCCGCGTTGACGCTCGGCGTGCGTCCGGCGGCGCTCCTGGCGCGTCTTACCAGATCGTGCATGCTCGAAGTGATGACGCAGGATTATATCCGCACGGCCCGCGCAAAAGGAGTGAGCGAGCGTCTGGTCATAATAAAGCACGCTCTCAAGAACGCGATGATACCCATCATAACGATAATCGGCACGCAGGTCGCCGACCTTCTGTCCGGGGCTGTGCTTACGGAGAGCATTTTCGCGTGGCCCGGCGTGGGGCGTCTTGCGGTCGAGGCGCTTCGCAACAGGGATTTTCCGATGATAAGGGGAACGGTCATAGTGCTCGCGGTGACGTTCCTCGTGGCGAATCTCATCGTGGATTTATCGTACGGTTTCTTCGACCCGCGTATACGCTATGAGGATAGGTGAGGATTCATCCATGAGCGCGGAGATGAACGTAAAACAAACAGCGGCGGAGAGCGGAGACAGCCTGTTAGTCGAGGGGTGGCGGAGGTTTCGCAGAAACAAGCTCGCTCTCCTCGGGCTTGCCATGACGATCACAATCATACTCGCGGCCCTCTTTGCCGGAGCTCTTGCTCCGTATGATCCCATAAAACAGCTGATATGGACCGAGGGCGCTTCGGCGAAACTCGCGTCCCCGTCCTCCGGCCACATAATGGGCACAGACCTCTATGGACGGGACATATTCAGCAGGGTGCTCTTCGGCGCTCGCATATCGCTCCAGATAGGTATTTTCGCCACGGTGGTGACGCTTGTGATAGGAATTCCGCTTGGGGCTGTGGCCGGTTACAAGGGCGGTGTGTACGACGACCTCATCTCGTGGCTCGTGAATGTCGTGTTCGCGTTTCCCTTCATTCTGTTCGTCCTGGCCGTAGTGTCCATATTCCAGAACCCGAGCCTGTACCTCGTCTTCGTGGCGATCGGTCTCGTCAACTGGGTCAACATATGCAGGATAACGAGGGGGCAGTTCTTCTCCCTAAGGAACAGCGAATTCGTCGAGGCTGCCCACGCGCTGGGGCTTCCGGCGCGGCGGATCATATTCAGACATATATTGCCGAACGCGATGGCCCCTATTATAGTCCAGGCCACGCTCGGGATGGGCGGCATCATAACGATCGAGGCAGGGCTGGCCTACCTGGGCTTTGGGGCCCAGCCGCCGACCCCTTCATGGGGGCTCATGATATCGGAGGGACAGCAGTACATGGCCCAGGGACAGTGGTGGTGGTCCGTGTTCCCGGGAATCGCGATAATGTTCACCGTGCTCGCCTTCAACTTCCTCGGCGACGGGCTGCGCGACGCGCTCGACGTGCGTCAGAAGAGGTAGGTTCGGGATTATGCCTCTGCTGGAGATAAAAAATCTCTCCACCGTCTTCGAAACGGACAGAGGAACGGTGAAGGCCGTCGACGGGGTGTCAATGTCGATAGAACCCGGCGAGACGCTCGGAGTTGTCGGCGAGTCGGGCTGTGGGAAGAGCGTAACGGCGCTTTCGATAATGAGGCTTCTCCAGAAGCCGACCGGACGGGTTTCCGGCGGGGAGATAAAGCTCGCGGGAGAAAACCTCCTCCGTCTCTCCGAGGCGGAGATGAGACGCATCAGGGGCAACAGAATATCCATGATATTCCAGGAGCCGATGACGAGCCTTAATCCTGTCTATACGGTCTGCAACCAGATTTCAGAGCCTCTTATGCTGCACCAGGGTATGACGGCGGCTTCGGCCAGGGTTCGAGCGGCGGCAATGCTCGATATAGTCGGCATTCCCAACTCGAAGTCCCGTATCGACGAGTACCCGCACCAATTCTCGGGAGGGCAGCGGCAGAGAATAATGATAGCCATGGCGCTCGCGTGCCGTCCGGCGCTCCTGATAGCCGACGAGCCGACGACCGCGCTCGACGTCACTGTGCAGGCCCAGATATTGGATCTCATGAACGCGCTCAAGGAGGAATTCGGTTCGTCCGTCATGCTGATAACCCACTCGCTCGGCGTAGTCGCGGAGACCGCCAGGCGGGTTGTCGTCATGTACGCGGCGAAAGTCGTGGAGGAGGCGTTTGTATACCCGCTGTTCAAGGATCCCCTGCATCCTTATACGCGGGGGCTTCTCGAATCCATTCCAAAAATGGACGAGACCGTGGAGCGCCTGTCGGTGATTCCCGGCAGAGTTCCGAGCCCGTTCGCGCTGCCGACGGGATGCCGCTTTCATGATCGATGTCCGGAGACGACCTCCCGGTGTGAAAACTCCTCTCCGCCGATGTACTCCGTTTCCGGCGACAGATTCGTGAGATGCTGGCTCTATGAGGGGAGGGGGAGAATCGTCGATGACGAAATATAGCGACGCGGACGAAAAATATATAGAGGTATCCGATCTGAAGCAGTATTACCCGATAAGGCGCGGAGTGTTTCGGCGCGCCGCTGGTTACGTGAAGGCTGTGGACGGGGTCTCCTTCAACATACGGCGCGGAGAGACGCTGGGGCTCGTGGGTGAATCGGGCTGCGGAAAGACGACCATCGGCAGGACGATACTTCACTTGATCAAACCGACGTCCGGGGATGTGAAACTCATGGGCGAGGATGTGGGGCGCCTCGCGAGGGATGATAACGCGTCATTGCGCAGGAGGATGCAGATAATTTTTCAGGATCCCTACGGAAGCCTCAACCCAAAGATGACAGCGCAGGACATAATAGGAGAGGCGCCTCGTTACCACGGCGTCGTCTCCAGGCGGGAGACGGCGGCCTACGTCTGCGATATGATGGAGCGCGTAGGGCTTCGCCCGGAAAGCAGAGCCAAGTATCCTCACGAATTCTCCGGCGGCCAGCGTCAGAGAATCGGAATAGCGCGAGTGCTTGCCATGAAACCGGAATTCGTGGTCTGCGACGAGCCGGTGAGCGCCCTCGACGTCTCCATACAGAGCCAGGTGCTGAACCTGTTGGCGGATTTGAGGGACGAGTTCTCGCTGACGTATCTCTTTATCTCCCACGACCTGTCCGTCGTCAGACACATATCCGACAGGGTGGCGGTGCTTTATCTCGGTCGCCTCGTGGAGATGGCGCCTAAGGAAAATTTCTTCGCCAGACCGTTTCACCCGTATTCGCGCGCTCTTATCTCCGCAATCCCGTCCACGAATCCGGATGCGAAAAAAAACAGAATAGTACTCGAGGGCGACGTGCCCTCGCCGATCAATCCGCCGCGGGGCTGCATATTCTCGACGAGATGCCCGCAAGTCCGCCCCATGTGCGTTGAAAAATCTCCGGAGATGACGGATCGGGGAGACGGGCATCTCGCCGCCTGTTTCTTCCTTGATTGATCCATACCACGCGGCGCTTATCCCATTCATTGTGTCATTCAGTTTGCTGAATTAGGGTGTTCCCCCGCACCTTGACAATTTTATGTTAGCAATTTTGTTCATACATATCAACGGAGATTTAATGGCCGCGCGCTGCGCAAGAAGATACTAAAGATACGAAAGAGATCAATGTAATGAATTGGAAAATATAAGTTATAATTGAGGATATCAAGTCTGGGATAATAAGAACGCTGAAGAAACGTATTGTCTTATGGATCAGGTTCAGTTATGCTAATTATGAAATGATAATGACGGCAAGTTGTTTTTGCCGGGAGCCGGTATGCAGGGGGGAATTTCATGCTCGACTCGACCTATGAAAAATGGTTAGTTCCCAATCACCTGGACCTGGCAGCCGTCCGTTTCGGAGGCGGGGACGGCCTGACATTGGAGAGCGCCTTCATAATCTCGATGCCCGTACATCTGCTGAAGCTGCATCATGATGTGATGAACGGGTTTTCCTATAGCGGCACGTTCTTCAGGTTCGCGGCAGACATAGACCTCGGTGGTCTTGCGTGGGAGCCGATAGGCTATATGGGCGGAACGTTCGACAAGCGCGAGTTCAGCGGCATGATCGACGGCGCCGGGCACACGGTGGGAAGTTTCCATGTAAACGCTCAGGATGGCAAAAGCGCCGGGTTTTTCGGATACCTCGAGTACGCGGTGGTTCAGAACCTATATATCAAGGATTTCGTCATAGCGAACGGAGATTCCGTCGGAGGGCTTGCGGGCTATGCTGACACGAGCACGATAGCGAGCTGCTATGCCGAGGGCAGGATCACGTCGAATTCATCGAATATAGGCGGTCTTGTGGGGTTGGCCAGCAACTGCGTGATAATGAACAGCGCGTCGTTGGTGACAATAAACGCGACAGATGGCAACGTCGCCGGCGGTCTGTGCGGTTATGTCTACAACGGGGCTAAAATAAACAACTGCGAGTCGAAGGGGGAACTCCGGGCGACGAATCTCGCCGCTTCGGGCGGTTTTGTCGGTTCGCTGAAGGACAGCACTGTGGAGAATTGCCATGCGCATGTCGCCCTGCTGACGATAGATTGCGGCAACATCGGCGGTTTCGGCGGCATCATCCGTAACTGCCGCCTCGACTGGTGCACATCATCCGGCTCGGTCAGCGCCTCGAACGAAGAGACGAACGCCACCGCCGGAGGTTTTGTAGGATCGACGAACAGCGTGCTGACACGATGCATCGCGTCGGGCGACGCCAGCAAGGGCGGAGAGATAGGCGCGCTCGGCGGGTTTGTCGGAGATGTGACGAGAGGCGCCATATACTCGTCGTACTCCATCGGCAATGTGATGGGGGAGGGGTTCGTCGGCGGGTTTGCCGGCGTCGCGAACTGCGCGGACGACGCCTCCACGAACATAGAAAACTGCTACTGCATCGGTAATATCACATCGAACGAGAGCAAGACCATGGCCGGCGGGTTTGTCGGCTATATGCGCCGCCAGGGCGGCAACGTCATAGTGAGCAATTGCTATTCATACGGCGCGATATCGCCAAAGGTGAAAGGTTTTACCTCGAAGGAGTCGTCCGGAAGCATAGTGGACTGCGTGTGGCACAGGGACGAAGGCGGAGTCAACACTGACGGGATGGACGGTCGAAATATCGTGTCTCTCTCGACGAAGCAGTTCTGCGATCAGGACACGTTTGCCGGTATGGGCTGGAATATCTATGACTTGGTCGGCGTCTGGTGCTATACCGACGAGATAAAACCGGGGAGACCGCACTTGAACGGCCTCCCCGTGATCAAAAGATAGTTCCTTAGGATATGATCCTGTTGATCGCGAATTCCAGCAGGCGCGGCGTGCGGTTGAAAATATCCTCCGTCCACGCTCGTTCCGCGAACGTATGGATGCCTTTGCTCCACGGTCCGATGTTCACGATGGGCATCGATATTTCAGCCAGCTCCTCGAACGGTATGGAATAGATATCGCCCCACAGCAGCATATTTTCCTTTATATAATCGACGTCGTTCACACGCGGGTTGTGCAGCATGTAGCTGAGGTCCGACATGCCGACGAGGCAGTGTTTTATGTGATGGTCGCTGAATTTTTCCCCGGCAAACGCTATCACGTCGTCGAGTATCGTGTCGGCCCACTCGGCGCGTCGTCCGAGCATCGAGTTGTCCACGACCGGATAGTAGGGAGGCGCCAGCGCTATCACTACGACCGGAGACCTGTCATTTCTGTGAAGCAGCGTGGTTTCGACGACCGTGCGGGACGCCTCTATCTGGTTCATCTCACCCGACGCGGTGCGAGCCTTCAATTCGGCCGACAGCCGCGTCATAGCGTTTCGGAACTCGTCTCCCGAATCCCTTTCGGCTTCAGCGTGTATTTCAGAGTATAGTTTCACTGACGTTCTCCACGGCAGTTTGCCGCGCGAGACGCCCATGATTCTGTTGTATTCGTCGTAGCTTCCCTGCGCGTCCGCTATCGTCTCGTCGAACGCGGACTCGCAGTTTTTCCTTATTATATCGATTATGTCGGATACGGATTTTTTCAGGAACATGACGTTCATAACGCCTGTGGCGGATATCGGAAGGGACGCGTCGTAAATGTTCTTGCCGTCCTTCATGTAGAGGAACGCGGCAGGGGCCGACGTGACTATGCCTGACGAGTCTATGAAATCAGGGTTGATATCGAGCCTGCGGACTATGTGAGCCATTATATTTATCGGGTTGAGCCCCTCGTAGACCCTTCCCGAGTGAGACAGCGCGCCGCGCGCGTATATCAGAGGCAGCGCTTTCCCTATGGAACTCGTATATAGCTTCGGTTTGTCCGGCCCGAGCGTCCGGTCCGTCGGTTCGGAGTTTATCGCGTAGAGATATTCGAACTCGAACATTTCTTTCAGCTTCTTCAGGACTAAAGGCGCTCCGCGGCCTCCGGCCGATAGGTTTTCCTCGTCAGGAAGCCCGATGAGAACGATGTTGCCTTTGAAATCGGCGTTTTCCGCCGTGTTCGCGTATTTCTCGACTAGCGCCATCTGTATGGAGGCGCCGCTTTTCATGTCTCCGACGCCCCTGCCGAATATCCAATCCCCGCTTTCCAGATCCCTGGCCGCGTCTTCGTCCAGCTTCATTCCGCCGGACGCGAAGGCCCGCGCCAGATCGTCCGGCGATGTGGCGACGTCGCGCAGGGTTCCGTAGTCGTCCGTATCCACCACATCGTTGTGATGCAGCAGGACTACTGTTTTATTGCCCGATCCGCGGACGGCGCACCAGGGGATCGTTCGGCCGAATGGGTCGTTGGGTATGGGAAAAAAACCCATCTGTTCCCTGCGGTTTCTGAAATACGGTATGGATTCGAAATACTTCAGGTAGAACGCCTCGATATCGCGTTCGCGCGCCGTGCCGGTCGGAGTGTAAAC
>JAITOL010000205.1 GCA_031289955.1 Synergistaceae bacterium | reverse complement strand
TGTATGATCTGCGCTCAAATATGCCCCAAAGACGCGATAATCAGGGTGGGTGAGCTAAGTGACTGACACGATGAACGACAGGTCCGGCAGCATACTGCTGGTTGGCGTCGGAGGACAGGGGACCATACTGGCGTCGAAAATCCTCTCCGAAGGTTTGCTGCGCGCCGGGTGCGACGTGAAGATGTCGGAGATCCACGGGATGTCACAGCGCGGAGGCAGCGTCACGACGCACGTGAAGTTCGGCGGAAAGGTATTCTCTCCGATCATCGGCCAGGGGGAGGCGGATATCCTCGTCTCTTTCGAGAAAGCGGAGGCCGTCCGTTTTCTCTCGTATCTGAGGCCGGGCGGTATGCTGGTCGCGAATGACTACGAGATACGCCCGCTCTCGGTGCTGACAGGCGCCGCCAGCTATCCGAACGAAATCATGGAACGGCTCGCCTGCGAGGTTCCGAACCTTCACGTATGCGACGCTGGCGGCATAGCCGCCGGGCTCGGCAGCGTGAAAGCCCAGAACATCGTCCTGCTGGGCGCGCTGGTCAAGGGGATGAACCTGGGGGCCATAGACTGGCGCGCCGTCATGAAGAAGCTTGTCCCGCCGAAGACGTACGAGCTGAACGTAAAGGCGTTCGAGGCCGGGATCTCGAGCTTTTGATAAAGCGCCTGCCACTATTTTCTTAATTTACCGCGCCGCGCAATGCGCAGAATTGCGGCTTCTCTAAGTCAAGCGCGCAGGATGCGCGTTTGACTTGAAATTAGAATGAGAGGGGTTTGCAAGTTGCTGACAAAGAGGATAATCCCATGTCTGGACGTAAAAAACGGCAGAGTGGTAAAGGGAGTCAATTTCATAAACCTGAGGGACGCGGGCGACCCCGCGACCTTGGCGGCGGCCTACATGGACGAGGGCGCTGACGAGCTGACTTTTCTCGACATCTCAGCATCCAACGAGCGGCGCGCGACCATGCTGGAGTGGGTCAAGGTCGTAGCCGACTCCATATCCATACCGTTCACGGTCGGCGGTGGCATAACCAGCGCGCAGGATGCCGTCAACATAGTCGCGATCGGCGCCGACAAGATATCGCTCAACACTGCGGCTGTGAGAAACCCCGAACTGATAACCGAGTGCGCCGCCATCCTCGGCAGGCAGGCAGTCGTAGTGGCAGTCGACGTCAAGAGAACGGGAGGAGAGTGGAGCGTCTTCGTCGAGGGCGGCAGAACACGAACCGAACGGGACGGACTCGAATGGTGCAAGGAGGCTGCCGAGCGTGGCGCGGGCGAACTGCTGATAACATCGATGGATCGCGACGGCACAAAAGAGGGATACGACACGGAATTTTTGAATCTGGCATCGAACGCGACAAACGTCCCGATAATAGCCTCTGGCGGCGCCGGCACGATGGAACACGCTCTCCAGGCATACGCGGCAGGGGCCGACGCGGCGCTGATGGCATCCGTCTTTCACTTCGGAGAAATCCGCATACTGGACCTGAAAAAATATCTCAGAAAAAACAACGTTCCGGTACGCATCTGACGGTAAACCCTCCCAAGAAATAAAAAAACGAGGCCGCCAGCCTCGTAATTTTATAATTTGGTCGGGATGAGAGGATTCGAACCTCCGACCACCTGCACCCCATGCAGGTGCGCTAGCCAGGCTGCGCTACATCCCGAGAGCAGAGGTATTGTACCGTTCTTTATTCGGTTGGTCAAGCAATTTCGCGGTGAACTGTCGCCGGCTGAAACACAGGGCAAAGGCATATATTGACAAGAGTTGCATCCTTCTAATTCTAAATAAATTCTGCTCGAAGAGCTGAAGAAGCTGAAGGGGGCGTGAAGCGGATGGGCAAATTATATACGGCACGTTTTGATCGAATTTCATCAGGGTACGTAGGACAGCTTGTAGAATGGCCGGCTGTTATTTCAGAAGGGACAACGCTGGAGGAATGTCGCCTCATGCTTATGGACGCCGCTAGGGAAATGAGCATTGCATACCGTGAAAAGGGAATGCAAATCCCAGAGGCGTCGGATGTTGCGCGCGCCGGTAAACTCGATAGTGCTTCACACTCTAGGCGGTAGAGGTGCTGAACGGCATGCCTCATGGTAAAATCATTGGGCAAACATTCGCGTCAGCGTAAAAAATGCGGATGACATCAGTTTTTAGATACTCTGACCAGGCGAGGGATTTGACATTGACATATCACGATTTGTTGAAGAATATCAAGGTGCGGATCAGGCATGCGCAACGGGCCGCTATTTCAAGCGCAAATGCCGAAATGTTAGCTCTTTATTGGGATGTAGGCCGCATGATAGACGAACGGCAAGCAAGCGAAGGTTGGGGCAGCGGTGTTATACCACGTCTTGCAAAGGATATTCGCAATGATATTTCGGAAATTAAGGGTTTTCCAGAGAGAAATTTAAAGAGAATGTTGGCTTTTTATCGGGAATATAGAGAACTCATAATTGTGCCATCGACAATGGCACAATTAACGGATGTTCGCGAAGATGTTTTACAAGACCAAATTGTGCCATCGACTGTGGCACAATTGAATAATCCCCCGAGAAATAGCATATTGCGTACCTCATGGACAAACAATATATTCCTTATGGAGAAGGTCAAAGATATCAAGGCTCGCTCATGGTATATGGAACAGGTCCTGATACAGGGATGGACAGGCGACGACCTTGCCTCAATGATAAAAAATGACGCTTACTCCCGCCAAGGCAAAGCCATAACGAATTTTGCCGCAAATCTGCCGTCACACCAATCAGACATAGCCGCAGGCGAGTTGAAAGACCCGTATATCTTTGATTTTCTCACCCTCAGCGAGCCTTTTCAGGAAAAAGAGCTTGAATCCGAACTTATAAAACATCTTGAAAAATTCCTCATAGAACTCGGCTCAGGCTTTGCTTTCGTAGGCAGACAATTTCATCTTG
This sequence comes from Synergistaceae bacterium, assembly GCA_031289955.1. Taxonomy (GTDB): domain Bacteria; phylum Synergistota; class Synergistia; order Synergistales; family Synergistaceae; genus JAIRKI01. Next base: position 1,070 of record JAITOL010000205.1, on the reverse strand, counting down.
AAATCAGTGACCAGGATTATTACATCGATCTTCTCTTTTATCATTTAAAGCTGCGTTCCTTTGTCGTAATTGAATTAAAAAAAGGAGCCTTCAAGCCTGAATATGCTGGAAAATTGAATTTCTATTGTTCCGTAGTGGACGACTTGTTGCGGCATGAAACCGACAACGCTACAATCGGCTTGATATTATGCCAAACCAAGGACAAAGTGCTGGCTGAATACGCCCTGCGGGACATAAGAAAACCAATAGGCGTCTCCGAGTACGAATTGACCCGCGCATTGCCTGATGATTTGAAATCGAGCCTGCCAAGCATCGAGGATATTGAGCAGGCCCTGGAATTATCAACAGAGGAAGGTTTCATATTCCCATGACTAAGCCGTCATATCTCTAAAAAAATCCCGCGGCAGATTCAGCATCTCTATTGTGCCCCACAGATACTTCTCGGGTATTTTCTCAAAGCTCCGCACCCCTCCCCTTCATTAAGACAAAATCCATCAGATCGGTCGTTGTTTTGCCTCATGGTTGACTCTTTCTCAATTTGCCCGCAAGCTCTCCATCGTCTTCTTCTCTCTCTTCAAAACTAACGCGAGTTCTATGATAATATCAGGATTGGTCAATGCTTCCTTAATCTTTTGTAGCGTCATTTACGCCCGTATTTTCTGATGGAGTATCGGCGACACGTCGTTTGATAGTCATGCCGCATACCCCTTATGGCGCACCTATCGCTCGCCGCCAGGGATACGACGAATCCGATGCGTGTCCTTTCGCACCTCATGTTTACGGTACATTTACGCCAAGACATGCACCAACAGCCGGGGCTGCGTATAATGCGCCACGAAGATGAAAAGCTATACGGTTTTAGGTTGCCGCAATGAGAAGATGTTACAGGGTAGGAATATGAAGGCCCAGGCGGGTCTCCTCAATCTGATTCTCTAAAGAACACATTCCCTTCCTGTGTACCAATACTGTACCAAGAAATGAAAAAAGGCTCAGGAGCAATCCCCCTGAACCCTTGTTATCTCTGGCGTGCCCGCGGGGATTCGAACCCCGGACCTTTGGCTCCGGAGGCC
>JAITOL010000204.1 GCA_031289955.1 Synergistaceae bacterium | reverse complement strand
TCGCCGCCCCCGAGCCGGCCATGCGAAAATCCCCGCACCAAATGGCCATAGCGTTTGCCGTGGCCGGCGTAGTTGCCTTCCTCTGCGTCATGGGTCTGCTGCTGCGCTTTTTGTCGTGAGGGGGGAAACCATGACTGGCGTCATATCCCGAGCAGATATATCCATATTGGGATCGTAATGGGGGCCAGGACTGTCGTCACCGCTACTATCTCGCAGGCGTATCGTTCGTCGAGTCCCATGCCGCCGGCTATTATGAACGTGTTCAAAGCCGTCGGCATCGCCGCTATTATCACCGCCGCGCGGAAGAAATCCTGATGTACGGGCCAGAGCATCAAAAATATCCAGGTTATCGCCGGGTGCAGCGCCAGTTTTATCAGCGCGTCATGCCACGCGTGTTTAAGGGCGGGGATAAGGAGCGAGAGTTCGAGGCTCATCCCAAGGGAGAGCAGCGCGACGCCGGTGGCCATGTCGGCCACGAGCTTTATCGACGACATGAGCGTTTCGGGCATGGGGATTTTGAGCGCGGCGGCGCAAATGCCCAGCACGCTCGATATTATCAGCGGATTTTTGACCACCCGCAGCGCGATGCCCCGCAGCGATTTGAACGTTATGCCGCCCGAATAGACCGCCTCTCCCCACGTTATCGAAATTAGATTATATCCCGGCAGCGCCAGGGCGAGGCAGACGGACGCGGCATGTGTCCCGGCGTCTCCCATTGCCAGCGCGCAGGCGGGAAGGCCGAGATATATGTTGTTGCTGCGCGCGGCGGCCATGGCGGAGAGCGCCTGTTGTCCGATATTTCCCCTGTGGGTGATGAATTTCGCGATTAAAAACGCCGCGAGCGGCAGGCCGATCATGGCGGCATAGGCGGAGAAAAAGAGGTTTTTTTGCCCGGATATGTCGCCGCCGGCCAGATAGGTCGTCCGAAATAGCAGAGCGGGGAGCACGATCCAGTAAAGAAGCCGGGTGAGCATGTCCTTGTCTTTGTCGGTGAAAAAACCGGCGGCCCGAACGGCCATTCCCAGTATTATCACCAGGATCAGCGGAGCTATTATGAATATTCCCTTCATTTCCTGTCCTCCCCAAAATATATCGCCACATGATAACATAACGGGATAATATTGAAAGAGCCATGGACGAGGGGCCGATTGGCGTTTTTGACGCTTTGCGCGCGAGGTGCGGAGCATTGCGAAGGAGGTGTTCGGGATGCCCGATAAAAATGCGGGGAAAAATCTTGGCAAAGATATACAGGAGAGTCTGCCGTCGACCCAGGCGGAGCTCTCCCGGGTGGGGATAACGGGTTTGAAGCGCATCATACGGCTGAATAGGGGCGAGCGTCATGACGTGAACGCCCACACGCTCTTTTTCGCGGAGTTTGACATGTTCGCCCATCTGACGGCGAATCGTTCGGGCGTCCATATGTCGCGTTTCATAGAGAACATGGAGGACGTCGCGTCCGGGATGGCGACGGAATCGGCGCCGGACATGGAGACGCTCGCCGAACGCATGGCCCTGGCCGTAGCACGGACTCAGGGGACGACTCGCGCGGAGGTCCGCATAAGGGCGCAGTATCCGATGACGCGCAACGCGCCGGTTTCCGGCGCCTCGGTGGAGGATCTCTACACGTTCATCGGCATCGCGATAAGCGACGGCCTCCATACGAAGCGGGCGATAGGCGTAGAGGTGAATGGACTCACCGTATGCCCGTGCGCTCAGGAAATGATTTCGGACGGCGCGAGGAAAGCCCTGATCTCGGCCGGTTATACGGAGGCTCAGGCTGCGGAGATAACGTCGATAGTGCCCATGGCGTCGCACAACCAGCGGGGCAAAGGCACGCTGATCATAGGCGGCGAAACCCCGCTTGGGGCCGAAAATCTCGTGAAACTAGTTCAGAACGCAATGAGTTCCGAGATATACGAACTCTTGAAGCGTCCGGACGAGGTGGAGGTCGTCAGAAAGGGGCACTCGCGCCCGCGTTTTGTCGAGGATGTGGTCAGGGAGATGATAAAGGAGGTTGTGGAAAACCTCACTTTCCTCTCGGACGACACCTTTGTGCTGGCGCGTCAGGAGAATTTCGAGAGCATTCACACTCATAACGCGTACGCGGAGCGGTGCGGTATGCTTGGAGATATGAGGCGCGAGCTATCGGCGGCGGGACGTTCGGGGGATGTCGACGCGTGCCGGGTCATGTCGCTCGAGGCGTGGCTCGACAGCGTGCTGCGGGGAGAGAGAAGCTGATGAGCGAATACTCCCATATCTGCTGGGTCATCACCGGCGCGGGGCATTTTCTGCGCGAGACGGCGGATTTCCTCTGCGGTTTGCCGGATTTTTCAGTGGATCTGTACCTGACCCGCGCCGGAGTCGAGGTTGCCGCTCGTTATGGGCAGATGGAAAGGATGGAGGCGCGCGGCTTTAAAGTTTTTCGGGAGAACGATTACAGCTCGTCCGGGCTGATATATTTTTCGAGCGGACGTCACGACGCTCTCGTGATCGCGCCGGCCACGTCGAACACGGTCGCCAAGTGCGCGCTTGGAATAGCGGATTCGCTCGCGTCAAATTTTTTCGCGCAGGCGGGAAAGAGCGGGGTGCCGATATTCGTCCTGCCGACGGATACGGAGGGCGATATAACGTCCATCACGCCATCGGGCAAAAAAATCCAGATCCGTCCTCGTATGGCCGACCTGGACAGGGTGCGCGAGCTGTCGCGCTTCCCGGGCGTCACGGTTCTCCGCTCGCCGGAGGAATTCGGCGTTTTGCGCCAGGCGAGTCAGGATAATAACCTGTAAATATCTATCCGTCTATCATGTTCGACCGGCATACATTTTTTGCATTTTTTGATTTCCGACAGCCTGAACGAGCGTGTCAGCGCGTTTTCATCCTCTCCGAGACGTTCGATAATATTTCCCCAGGGGGAGACGAGCGCCGAATTTCCGCAAAAATGTCCGGGGGACGCCGCGCCGTTACACGCGGCGACATATACCTGATTCGTAAACGCGGCCCCTTGCAGGACAAAATCCCACGCGTAGCCGAACTGGAGAGGCCATGAGGCGGATACGAAAAATATCCGCGCCCCCGCGAGCGACAGTTGGCGGCAGTATTCCGGAAACATGAGGTCGTAGGCGGACACGGCGGCGGCGGTCGTTTCTCCTATGTTGAATATCGCGTGAGTTTCGCCCCGCGAGTATATGCCGCCCTCCCCGGATTTGGACGACAGGTGCGCTTTATCGGTGAAGGAGTGCCGGCATCCCCGGTCGTCCACGATCCACGTTCGCAGCACGCGGGTTCCGTCCTCCTCCCACGGCATACCTCCGGTAACCGCGAAACACCCCATATCGGAGCATATCTCAGATATGGCGTCCAGGGCGAGCGCGGTATCGTGTCCGGAGGATTCGCCCGTCCAAAGTTCGGGCAGCAGAATGACATCCGAGGCGTCCTCGGCTGATGCGGCGAGACGGCGCGCGCGCTCGACGCGTTCTGTGACGCTGCCGGATGAAGCTATTTGCAGGATTGAAACGGAGAATTCGTCCAAATTTGCTGAATCTAGGAGCAGGAGTACGCTATGAGCATTTCGCGAAGAAGTTTGCACGCGAGCGCGGTCGACGTCCCGGAGTCGTCGTAACCGGGCGAGAGCTCGCATATGTCGAAACCAACGACGTCGAGACCACTGAGGCTCGACAGAGCGTCGTACAAGGCGTGGAACGACATGCCTCCGGCCTCCGGCATCCCTGTGCCGGGCAGCTCTGCCGGATCTATTACGTCGAGGTCTATCGTTATATACACTGGCCGCGATAAGACGGCCTCCGCGCAGCTGTCGATGCTGTTGGCGCTGACCGTCTCCATCCTGACGTGTCCCATCGCCCACGAAAATTCTTCCTTGCTTCCCGACCTGACGCCGAACTGATATATCCTTCCGTCCCCTACGAGATCCCACACGCGACGCATCATCGTGTATCCGACGAACGTTTCGCCCATGAATTCGCGTTTGAGATCGGCGTGGGCGTCGAAATGAAGCACGGCCAAATCGGGCCAGCGTGATGCCGCCGCCCGAACGGCCCCTAACGTTACAATATGCTCTCCGCCCAGCATGACCGGCATTTTGCCGTCGTCGTGGACTTTTCCGCAGAACGATTCTATGGTGTCGAGCGCCGGTTCCGCGCCCGACGGCAGCTCCAGATCGCCTGCGTCGCATATGAGGCAGTCGGTCATATCGACGCGCATATACGGGCTGAATGTCTCCATCCGGACGGATTCGTTCCGCATGGCTTGTGGCGCGATGTCCGCGCCGCTTCGGCGCCGCGAGGCTGTTTCATAGGGAACTCCGAACAACACGGTGCGGGCGTCTTCATATGACGACAGACAGCCGGCAAAAATTTGAGGCGTTTGTTCCATATCAGGCATACCGTCCATTTCCGCGAACGTCATGGGCCGTTTTTCGTCCTGGGAAAACGGTTGTCATCCGAATAATATCGTCCAATTTTACCTCAGTCCCCGAAAATGTTTTATGAAACGAGCAAAGCAGGATAACTATACAAAGAGAGCGTCCGCTTGTCAAAGATTGCGCGTTGAAAATTTATCAATACGGCCCCAAAAACTTCTCCCCGTCAAAATGTATCAAATGCGAAGGAGAATCCGCCGCCCAGACTTCTGTTTCCCATGCGATATCGTTTAAATATTTTCTCATTGTCGAACGATCGGGAAAAGCGCTCACATATACCAACTCTATTCCTGACTTTGAAAATAGTTGTTTCAACTCCTGATAACGCTTATTGTCCACGGGACCATGACTTGTTACCGCTTCCACAAGCACCAGCCAGTTTTTCTCGCCGTAAAAGAGAACGACATCCGGCATCTTGCCATGAGAATCGACCATTATCCCTAGCCCCGCTAACAAGGTTCCGTTAAAATACCCCCATTTATTTCCGGTATCGCCAGCGTAAACTAACGCGCTGCCCGGGACAAAACGCGGGGCGAAATCCTCGATAATCGCTTTTATCAGTTCGCTGTGTTTGCCAGGGCTTAACGAAAAATCTTTGCCGTTATCGATTTCCACAGGCACAAGTTTTTGCTCTCTTGCCTTTGCGTTGCGATCAATCAGCGTTTCTCTGCCTTGCAAGTATGCTTTGAGATTTACATTCCAATCCGGAGTATCAAACGTCCTCAGCAAAGAGAGTGTCGCGGATTCCGCTTGATACGCGGCGTTCGGGCTGTTCACCGCACGACCCGGGTTGTCGGGATTGTATATAATAATGCCTGCCTCCATGAATTGATGCACCGTTTCCCGCCTGAATGTCTCTCTTGAATTAGGCGCGTATTCTTTTTGATAATTATTCCTGACCCAATCCAT
>JAITOL010000193.1 GCA_031289955.1 Synergistaceae bacterium | reverse complement strand
TATATCGGCTGCGCCCTCGGCATGGCTGCCTGCCGCAAATTTCTGAAGACAAAGTATATCCGCCTGCCGGAGTTACTCGTGGATTTGTCCATAGCGCGAGGAGAAGGAACTTACCGCAAACAAATGTCCTCATATAAAAAATACGCGCTTCTAATCTTGGACGAGTGGCTGTTGACGCCGCTGGAGCCAATCGCCGCATTGGATCTGCTGGAGATAATCGAGGCGAGGAGTGAAAACGCCTCGACCATATTCATCACCCAGTGCTCCACGTCAGGTTGGCACGCAATGATTGGGGAGAGCAGGGTGGCCGACGCCATCCTGGACAGGATTCTTCACAACTCCTATGAGATCATAATCGATGGCGACTCCATGCGGTCAAAGAAGAGCTTCAAGAAAAAACAGGACGCAAAAGGATAAATCGGCACCCATATGTAACGAAGCCGCCTTTCCGGCGGCTTCACCGAACTTCTCCCTTATTCCTGGCGTTATGCATATGGATAAGTGGCTCTGGATAGGAGAATGGGTGGCTCTATTTCAGGACATTCGTGGCTCTCAAATCGGAGACGCCTGGCTCTCCCCACGGAGTGGAATATTCAGTCAAAATCGATCTCAATCCATTCCATCTGGCGCAGTTCCCCTGGACGCACGAATGTCAGCGCCGATATGAGCAAGCCGATTCTCACAACTTTCGATCCCTGATACCCCTCGCAAGCTAAAAGCAGAGGACCTATATCCTTTGACTTCGTTACAGTCGAAAAATGTCTCGCTTTTACCGACAGCAAAGCGCCTTTCAGGTCGGATGACGGGTCGCGCGACGCTCTGCCAGTGACCACGGCATAGCGGAATATCTGGCCGCATATATTGAGAACGCGGTGCGCCGTTTCTACCGTGCCTTTGGCCTCGATGCGCTTGATGACGCTCAACAGAGTCTGGGCTTGTATCTGTTCCATCTCCATATTGCCGATGAATGGGAGAACGAGCCTCCGTAAACGCGATTCGATACCAGAGAGGGTTTTATCGCTGCGATGTTCTTTTCTTCTCTGCGCAATCCACTCCTGGGCTATGTATGAAAAAGTATTCTGAGTTTGTACCTCAGCCGCCCGGTTCGCTTGTTTGGGGGATTCCGGCTTGATGCCTACAGCAATGCGTTTCTTCGCCTCGTCTCGCATCGTGCGCGCGTCTTTCAGGCTGACCGCGGGGTATTCACCAAAAGTCAGGATATTATCGACCTGTTTTATCCCGTACCTCATGCGCCATATTTTTTTACCCGAAGGGCGAACTTCGACGTAAAGGCCGTCTGTGTCTTTCAACTTATAGGATTTTTCCTCAGGTTGCACTCTTTACCGCAATGTCGCTCAGAGCCATTATTTTCACCTCACCGTATAAAACTTTTATACGGTGTCTATTTTTCTTTACACGGTTTTATATCACTTTAGCCCATATGCGCAAAAGCGCCGAATCCGGTGTTTTCAGGGATTCGGCGCTGTTTTTAACTTGTTTTGGGTTTAAAATTGGAGGCGGCACCCGGATTCGAACCGGGGATGAAGGATTTGCAGTCCTCTGCCTTACCACTTGGCTATGCCGCCGTTTCACGCGCAAGATATATCTTAACAGATGGTTGCCCCTGCGGTCAATATGGAGAGCCTACGATTCATAGATTTGCCTGAGGCCGCACATAAAAAAAGAGGCGCGCCGCTTCAGCGCGCCCCGTTTTATTTGTACGCGCGGGTTCGTCAGGGTGACACGCTGACTCGCCTTATGGCAAGAGCCCTGCCCGTCTCGTCGTCGACGTCCGCTATGACGCCTTCGACTTTAGGGTCCGTGTCCTCTATCTCGAACTTTGTCGGCACGCCGAGGAGAAATTTCGGCAGAACCGAATCGTAGCTGTTGCCTATTATTCCGCCATGCCCTCCGGTCATGCCGACGTCAGTGATGTACGCCGTTCCTCCGGTCAGGATGGATTCGTCGGCAGTCTGAACGTGAGTGTGAGTTCCCACGAAGAGCGACACCCTGCCGTCGAGATACCTTCCAAGGGCGACCTTCTCAGCCGTGGCCTCGGCGTGAAAATCGACCATTATCGCTATTTCTTTAGCGTCGGAAAGAATAGCGTCGGCGACGCGAAATGGGCAGTCGATGGGGGACATGAAGGCGCGGCCTTGCAGATTGAGTATCCCAAGTTTGCGTCCGTTGCGCTCTATGACGCAGTAACCCGATCCCGGCGCGCCCGGCGGATAATTCGCCGGGCGGAGAACCCTTGGTTCCCTGTCCAGGACGGGAACGAACTCTTTTTTGTCCCAGATGTGGTTGCCGGAGGTCATGGCGTCGATTCCGAGGGCGAATAATTCGTCCATCAGGCGCTCCGTCATTCCGAAGCCGGCAGCCGCGTTCTCACAGTTGACCACGACAAAATCAAAAGATCCGTCGTTGCGCCTCATCTCCGGCAGGAGTTCTTTCAACGCGCTTCTGCCCGGCCGTCCGCATATATCTCCGATGAACAGGATTCTCATAAGTCCTACTTGGCGTAGTCGACCACTCTCGTCTCACGAATGAGAGTGACTTTTATCTGTCCGGGGTATTTCATCTCCCCCTCTATCTTGCGGGCGATGTCATAGGCGAGCTTCTGCATCTGTCCCTCGTCGGTCGTGTCGGGGGAGACCGCGACGCGAACCTCCCGGCCAGCCTGTATGGCGAACGCCTTGTTCACTCCGGTGAACGAGTTCGCTATGTCCTCCAGCTTTTCAAGACGCTTGACGTAAGCGTCGAGGCTCTCCCTGCGCGCCCCGGGACGCGAGGCGCTCGCCGCGTCTGCCGCCGCGACCAGAAGCGCGTACAGCGAGTGAGGCTCTTCGTCCTCGTGGTGAGACGCGATAGCGTTGATGATGTCCGGCGACTCGTTGTAGCGCTTCGCTATGTCCGCTCCTATCAGGGCGTGCGGCCCCTCGACCTGATGATCGACGGCCTTGCCTATGTCGTGGAGGAGACCCGCGCGCTTCGCTATGCCCTCGTCGAGCCCGAGCTCCGCCGCGAAAAATCCGCACAGATGAGCCACTTCCAGGCTGTGGTGCAGCGCGTTCTGTCCGTAGCTCGCCCTGAAGCGCAGCTGTCCGATCAGTCTCGCCAGTTCCGGATGCATGTGCTTGATGCCGGCCTCGAGAAGCGCTTCTTCCCCCGCCTCGACTATCTGGATTTCGACGTCTTTGCGAGCTTTTTCGATTATCTCCTCGATGCGTGTCGGGTGTATCCTTCCGTCCTGAATGAGGCGCTCGAGCGACAGTCTGGCGACCTCGCGCCTTACTGGATCGAAGCAGCTCAGCGTGACCGCCTCGGGCGTGTCGTCGACTATGAGGTCGACCCCGGTGAGCGTTTCGAACGTCCTGATGTTTCTGCCTTCCCTGCCGATGATGCGGCCCTTCATCTCGTCCGACGGTATCTGGACGACGCTCACCGCTATCTCCGACGTGAAATCGACGCTGCATCTCTGCACCGCCACCGCGATTATCTCCTGAGCTTTTCTGTCGGCGTCGCGCTTCGCGCGTTCCTCCATCTCCTTGAGGCGCAGGCCGATGATATGATTGGCCTCCGACTCGACTTCGCTCAAGAGAAGCTGCTTCGCGTCTTCGCGGGACATCTGGGCTATTTCCTCGAGTTTTTCGACCAGCCGGCCTTCTTTATTCGCGATATCGTCCGACATCTGCTTGATCTCATCGAGCTTCTGCCGCATATCTTCCTCGCGCTTCGCGGCGCCCTCGAGTTTCCTGTCGAGATTCTCTTCTTTCTGCTCCAGCTTGTGCTCGGCTCGCACAAGTTCGTTGCGTCTTTCTTTCGTCTCCTTGTCGACCTCCTGACGCAGACGATGTATCTCGTCACGAGTTTCCGCCATGAGATCCTTTCTCGCCTGTTCCGCCTTGTTTGCCGCTTCCTGCAGCAGTTTTTCGGCTTTGGAGACAGCTCCTATTTCTTTCTTTCCCTGGATGATCCTGGAGATAAGAATGCCGACCACAACGCCAATTATTACTGAAATTATTGCTGAACACACCACAACAAAAAGATTCATTTTCTCTATCACCTCGTCATTTTCATTTGTCAAGGTACATAAGGTACATGTGGTACAGATTTGTGAAATGTCGCACGATCAATATCTATTAAGTTAGCTTATTACAACCTCTTGATTTTACAGGGAAATTTTATTTTACTCAAGGGTTGGGATAATAATTGTCGATCAGAATCTTATAACGAGATTGAGAGAAAGTGGTTGCTAAAATCGCGTCTCGTAATTATACTTGGACACGATGCTAAAATGTAGTAAAATTATCGAAGCAGATCAGCTCAAGGAGGTTTTTACTTAATGTCCCTAAACAGAAGAATTGCTTTTCTCGTCGCCGTAGTGGTATTTGCCGGAATCATGGCCTGCACTGCCGCGTCGGCGGCGGAAGAAGAGAAGGTCGGTGGGATAGACCCACAGAAGGTGCTCTTCCAGCATCCAAAATATGAACAGATATTAAAGCAGATAAAAAACATCGCCGACCAGAAGCAGAACGAGGCGAAAATCGCCATCGACAAGGAGTCGGACAACAACAAGAAGGCCGAGATATTCCAGAATATGAGGCGTGTCATAGCGGAAGAGGAGCAGAAGCTCATGCAGCCCCTCTTCAAGGAGATCGACCTCGCTGTTCGCGCTGTCGCGACCGCAAAGAAGATAACTGTCGTGGTGGATAAAACGGCGCTGTTTTACGGCGGCGTAGATATAACGGACGACGTTGTCCAGGAGCTGAAAAAGAAAAGCGCGAGCGGCGGTTGATATATAAATAGATAGTGAGTTCGCGCTATTTACTCAATTTAAGTTCCATTTTAAGCCCCTGTCCAGGCGGGGCTTTTTTGTGTTAGGATAATGTAAATGTCACATAAATGATCTGATATTGGAGGCGATAGCGGCATGGCTGATTTGAAACTCAGTTACGAGGCGGTCGAGATACCTGAAGAGTGCAACGTGATAGTTGGGCAGAGCCACTTTATAAAAACGGTGGAGGATATATTCGAGGCGCTTGTGACGTCCTCCCCATCACTGAAGTTCGGAGTCGCGTTTTGCGAAGCGTCCATCGAAAAACTGGTCCGCAGGGACGGCAACGATAAAGATCTGACGGAGTGCGCCGTCAGAAACGCGCTCAAGATCGCCGCGGGACACACGTTTGTGGTGGTAATCAAAAATGGTTATCCCATCAACGTGCTTGGCCGTATAAAAGCGGTGCAGGAGGTGTGCGGTATTTTCGCCGCCACGGCAAATCCTCTGCAGGTAATAGTTGCGGAAACAGAGCAGGGGCGCGGCATAATAGGGGTAATCGACGGCGGTTCTCCAATCGGAGTCGAGGATGACGCCGGCGAACAGTGGAGAAAAAATCTGCTGCGGAACGTCATCGGTTACAAACGGTAAAAGTTAGAGAATAAAAATTTGGAGAATAAAGAGGTAAAGTCATTTATGAGGAAAAATATTTTGTTTTGTGCGGTCGCGGTACTGATTGCTGCGATAAGCGCCGCAACCATCGATGTTAGCGCATACGCGGCGGACGCGCCGAAGACGCTCACTGTAACATATGTCGCGTCTCCGCTGAATGTGCCGACAATAGTCGAAAGAGAACGCGGTTTATTCGAAACCGCGTTCCCGGGAGCTGAGATACGCCTGCCGGAGATAACGGCGGGGCCGAAGCAGACGGAGGCGATGGCGGCGGGAGAGGTCGACGTCGCTCACTGTCTCGGCGCAACGTCGGCGATACTGGCCGCTTCCGAGGGGCTTGACGTTCGTATTGTTGGGATGTATTCACGGGCGCCGAAGGCGTTCATGATCGTTACGAACAATCCCGGCATAAAGAGCGCGGCGGATTTGAAGGGCCGCAAGATAGGGGGGCCCAAGGGCACTATTCTTCATCAGCTTCTCGCGGCCTATACGGCGAAAGAGGGCATGAAGGAGACGGATTATGAATTTATCAATATGGGCCTGCCAGCCGCGGCTTCCGCGCTCGCCGGGGGCAGCGTCGACGCCGCTCTTCTGGCCGGTCCGGACGCGTACCGCGCGGTAAATGACGGCGCCATGGTCATCACGGACGGCGTCGGTCTCGTGGACGCCACTACTGTAATAGCGTCCACTCGGAAGTATATGGACAAAAACCCCGAGGTCATAAGTCGGTTTCTGGCCATGCACAAAGAAGCGCTTTCTTATATGAAAGATAACGAGGCTTCGGTGAAAACGCTCGTGGCGGAGGCCACAAAGCTGCCGGCGGAGGCTGTGGATATGATGTATCCGTGGTACGATTTTTCGCCTGAGATAGAGCAGTCCGATATAGACGAGCTCGAGCGGACACAGAATTTCATGATAGAAAACGGCCTGCAGCGAAACCGGATAGATATAAAATCGATCATAGCGGGGGAACAGAGCGAATAATGCCGAACGCGAAAAGGGGCAGGCGCTCAGGCGCCGCCGCGCCAGAGCGGACAAAACATGTTTTGAAGATAATCCCGCTCGGCGGACTGGGCGAGATAGGAAAAAATTTAACAGCTATAGAGTATGATGACGACATAATCGTCATAGATTGCGGCCTCAAGTTCCCCGAGGAGGAAATGTTGGGAATCGACTTCGTTATTCCCGACGTCCAGTATCTTATAGAGAAAAAGCATAAGATACGCGGCATATTCCTGACTCACGGGCACGAGGATCACATAGGGGCCATACCTCTCGTGATACCGCGTCTCGACGTGCCGCTTTACGGAGCGCCCCTCACTCTCGCCCTTGTGGAGCACAGAATGCTCGACACCAGGACGCCGTACAAGCCCGAATACAACATCGTGCTGCCGGGGCAGACCGTCAGGGCGGGATGCTTTGAAGTGGGGTTCATAAGGGTAGCCCACTCCATACCGGACAGCATGGCGATTTACGTGCGGACGCCGCTTGGAGTGGTCGTTCACAGCGGGGATTTCAAACTCGACATGACGCCGATAGGCGGGACTGAGGGAACGGATCTCGCGTCTTTGGCCGCTTTGGGCAAAGAGGGCGTGACATTGCTCCTGTCGGACTCCACGAACAGCGAACGCCCGGGTTTTACTCCGTCGGAGGCGATAGTGGGCCGCACGTTCGAGGATATATTCCGCAGGTACAAAGATCGCAGGATAATCATAGCCGCCTTCGCCAGCAATCTGTACAGGGCGTCCCAGGTGTTCGCCATAGCGGCCCGTTTCAACAGAAAAGTGCTTCTGCTCGGGCGCAGCATGGTGTCGTACGTTGAACTCGCGATGAAACTCGGATATATAGACGCTCCGCCGGAGCTCTTCGTCACGTCTCAGGAGGCCGACCACATGGCGCCGAACCGCACGGTGGTGCTCACGACCGGCAGTCAGGGAGAGCCTTTTTCGGGACTCGTCCTCATGAGCAAGGCCGAACACAAACAGATCAGGCTGGGCGACAGGGATATAGTGGTTATATCCGCGACGCCCATACCGGGAAACGAAAAACTGGTCAGCAATACGATAAACAGGCTGTTTGTCTGCGGCTGCGACGTCATATACGAACGGGATCTCGCCGTGCACGCTTCGGGCCACGCTTCACGCGAGGAGCAAAAAATACTCCTGAATCTGATCAAGCCCAAATTTTTCATGCCGGTGCACGGCGAATACAGGCATCTCGTCAGACATTCGCAGCTCGCCCTGGAGATGGGCATACCAACGAGAAATATATTCGTCCTCCAAAATGGCGACGTGCTGGAACTCGACTCCGGAGGGAAGGCGAAGTTCGCCGCTCGTGTGGAGTCCGGCTCGGTGCTCGTTGATGGAGTAATGCTAGGGGAGTTCGAGGGAAGCCTGTTGCGCGAGCGCAAGGAGCTCTCTGAAAGCGGCGTGCTCGCCATATCGCTTGTCCTGAACGACGAAAACAGGCTTGTGGCGAAACTTCAGATAGACAGCAGGGGAAGCATATACGGTTTCGACAGCGAAAATATGCGTCCCGATGTCGAGACGGCGGTCGAACGCGCGCTAGAGGGAGTGCGCGCCGGAGCGGTGGACAGGCTGTCCCTTCCTTCCGAGATAAGGAAGAAAATACGGGAGATTTTAGGCCGGAATTACCGCGCGTATCCCGGAATAATACCGCTTATAAGCATCATAGGCGCCGGGGATACCGTTCAGGCCCAAGAAAAAGAGAGCGTGCCAAAAGCCAAAAGAACGGGCCGGCCTCGCCGGGCGAGAAATCAGAAAAAACCCGCTCCCGAGCGCAATCAGTGAGGATATAACGGACAAATACAATAACAGGGGGTGAAAACCTTGTTACTTCAACAGATGGATCTTTTGAAGTTATTGGGAGGCGTAGCGCTTCTCATTTACGGTATAAAGACTATGGGAGACGCCTTGCAGGATCTGGCCGGCGACAACCTGCGCCGTTTGCTCGCCTCGCTGACCGGAACGCCGGCCAGAGGGGTGGCCGCCGGGGCGGTCGTGACGATGATCATTCAGAGCAGCAGCGCCACCACCGTGATGCTGGTCAGTTTCGTGCACGTCGGTCTCATGAATCTCTCCCAGGCGTTCAGCGTGATAATGGGCGCCAATATAGGGACAACGATAACGGCTCAGCTCATCGCGTTCAGCATACAGAAATATTCCATACTTGCCGCGATAGCGGGCGTTGTCCTGGCCATATTCGGCAAGAGCTCCCGTCAGCGTCAGGCGGGAACCGGAATGGTTGGGTTCGCGCTTCTCTTCGTGGGCATGGGGATGATGCAGGACGCCATGAGCTTTTTAAAGGGGCGGGCGGATATCTTCATAAGCCTCAACAACAATCCGCTCCTGGGGCTTGCGATGGGGACTGTCGTCACAATGGCCATACAGGCGAGCTCCGCCACGGTCGGTCTCACGATGGTGATGGCCTCCCAGGGCATTCTGTCCCTCGATACGTCCGTCGCCATAATACTTGGAGACAACATAGGCACGACGATAACGGCTGTTCTGGCCTCGCTTGGCGGCAACAGGGCCGCGAAACAGACGGCCACTGCGCATGTCATGTTCAACGTGATAGGCGCGACAATAATGATGGCGGCGCTGCCTTACTTTACGAAACTCGTGACACTCTCGTCGGACGATGTGGCGCGTCAGGTCGCGAACGCGCACAGCATGTTCAATATATTGAACACCATCATATTCCTGCCGTTTATCAAGCCTTACACAGCCCTCATAAAATGGATACTTCCGGACGATCCCAACGCGTCGAACGCGTCCGGCGCGATTTATAACGCCAGGTTCCTCGATTCCCATTTCGTGGAGGTATCTCCTGCCGCCGGCGTGGACGCGGTGCGCAAAGAGATGGTGAGGCTGGGCGATATAGCGCTCGGAATGCTCAAGGAGTGTTACCGCATAATACTCGAACGGGACGCGAAGGCCATTCCCGACGTGTTTATGACCGAAAAGGCGATAAATCACCTGACTCACGACATTATCAAATACGCCACGGAAGTGGGGCAGAAAGTCCACACGCCGGATCTGTCCCTTCTGCTCAATTCATGCGTCAGCGGAGTGAGCGACATGGAACGCATAGGGGATCACGGCGAAAATATAGTCGAAATGGCCCAACTCATGGCTGAGAAGAAGCTCAAATTCTCTCACAAGGCGAATAATGAGTGCCGGGAGATGTTCGATCTCGTGATAGACGCGGTTGAAAAGAGCATCAGGGCCATCGATAGCGAGGATCCGAACCTGACCGACGAGGTGCTGGCGCTCGAAACCCGCATAGATAAGATGGAAAAAGTGCTGCGAGCCCGCCATATAGCGCGCCTCAACAGCGGAAAATGCCTCCCTGACGTCGGGATACTGTTCATCGAAATACTGAGCAACCTCGAGCGGGTGGGCGATCACGCCCATAATATCGCTCTCATCGTCAAGGACATACAGTCCGTCCATCACAGGCAGGCCGCGAAATAAATGAGCATAGGGGTCGTTTTTCTCGGACTAGTTCAGGGAGTCACGGAATTTCTTCCGGTCAGCAGCTCGGGACATCTCGCGCTCGCGAAGGCGATCTTCGGCTACGGCGATATGAGCCTCGCGTTTGACCTCACGCTTCACGTCGCCACGCTTCTAGCCGTTTTTCTGTATTTTTTTCGCGACATCGCCTCGCTTTTGATCGAATGGGTTTACGGTTTCTTCAACTCCAACGCGAGGCGCTGGACGGGCTGGCGTTTTGGCTGGGCCGTAATTCTGGGCACTCTTGTCACGGGGCCGATAGGGATACTTTTGAAGCCCTTAGTCGAGGGAATCTCCGGCAATATGATGATTTTAGGCGTGGATTTTCTGATAACCGGAGGTCTTCTGCTGTCCTCGAGGTACCTGGAAAGCGATTTTAGCTCTGTCGGAGTGAGAAGCGGAATTGTAGCCGGCTTGTTTCAGGGTTTAGCGGTTCTGCCCGGCGTATCTCGTTCGGGTTCCACCATATGGGCTGGTTTGTTCTGTGGCATGTCGCGCGACGAGGCGTTCAGGTTTTCGTTCCTGCTCTCCATCCCTGCCATAATTGGAGCGTCGATTTACGAGGCCAAAGATCTCGGCGGTTTCGAGGAATTTATGAGCGCTCTGCCCTCCGGGTGGTTTTACGCGTCCTGCGTCGCCTTTGTATCGGGCCTCGTCTCACTGTCATTGCTTCGCAAACTCGTCACGGGCGACAGGTGGTGGGTTTTCTCGCTATACTGCGCCGCGCTCGCCTGCGTAATCGTCATATACTCCCTTATAGGCGCGTAGGTCGTGTCCGTTCGTCTCGTGCTCGCCTCGGACAGCCCGCGCAGGAAATCGCTGCTTCTCTCTCTTCTGCGGGAGTTTGAAATTGTGAGTCCCGATGTGGAGGAGCTCCCGCGTGTAGGCGAGACGCCGCGGGATATGGCGGGGCGTCTCGCCGGTATGAAGGCTTTGTCCGTATCGGGCGGAATGCCTGACGCCTGTGTAATCGGCGCCGACACGGTGGTGGATATAGACGGTTTAGCGCTCTCGAAGCCGCGCGACAGAAACGATTCCCTGAAGATGCTTCATATGCTGAACGGGAGAACGCACTTGGTCCACACGGGCATAGCGGTCGCCATATCCGGCAAACTCGCGGCGTCTGAAGTGGAGACGACTGGCGTGACGTTCGGACATTTGAGCGACGAAGAGATTTTGGAGTTCGCTCTCTCCGGCGCCGGGGACGACAAGGCCGGTTCATACGCCATACAAGGCAGGGGCGCCCTGTTGGTGGAGAAAATAGAGGGGGATTATTACAACGTCGTCGGGCTTCCGATATACAGGTTGAAAAAAATTCTCGAAAAATTCGTGCGCTTATAATCGTTGAGTATATAATACTCAGGAATTATAAAGCGATTGGAGTGGATCGAATGTCGCAAGAGTGGGAGAACGAAGGGGACAACGTATTCGATATTCCACCCCAGACGGAATTTGAGCGTCCAAGGCCGAGCAGGACCGAACGAAGACTCGGGCTGCATTTGAGAAAAAAATCCTCCCACAGGGGAGGAAACGCGTTTTTAGACGTGGAAAAATTTTTCTGGGCAATGCTTCTTCTGGCTGTTTTGTTCTCGAGCTACGATCTCTATCGCAGGTTGAAAGTCGAGTGGTCTCACAGAACGGTCGCTATAGCTGTGGAATATAGGGATCTTGTCCTGTTGTCCCGTCAGGCGGGAGAGGGAATTGACGTCATCTACAGCCGTATGCGCAACAGGGGCGCCGAGGGCGTCACGGTAGCTGAGCTCACGGGAAAAGAACTTGCCTCCGGTTTCCTCCCAATCTCATACGGGTCGCTCGCGACGTTCCGCCCGGTTCTCCGTTTTGCCCTATCCCTTCCGCTCGACAGGGCGGCAGTGCTCATCGACAACTCGGAGCCGTTGCTCCAGCCCATCGTGGATTATATGCGGATAAGGATGAAGGATATCGTTACCCTTACGACGGCCGAAGGTACTCTTGTCGTCCTGCCCGCGACCATGGACGAACTCGCCGACTCCGGCATTTTGCCGGACTTTCCGGCGCTGGCTTTCGCGGAAAGAGTAGGCGCCGTATCCATGTACAGGCCTCAGCCGGCGCCCGGGGTGAATGGAACGCAGACCGCCGAGAGCATCAGATGGCTCAAGGGCAAATACCCATCCATATCCTGCGTGATTCCGGCCGGGCAGATCATAGCCGGCTATCCCGAACTTGGTCCCTTCGAGCGCGCCCTCAAGGAACTTGGTATACCGGTAGCGCAGCCCGAGTTCGTTCGCCAGATCGGAGTATCTGAGCTTTACTCCGGCATGAACCCGGAAATACTGCCTCTTCACAGCCTTGTCAAGGAAGAACTCATATCTCGCAGGCTGACGAGAGCGCAAATTATAGAACGAATGGTGCGGGCTGTGCATGAGCGCTCCATAAGGATCATTCTGTTCAGGCCATACGAGCTTTACAGCGTCGGGAAGCTCGATCCCTTCCTCGAGGATATGCAGATAATACGCGACGGTCTCAATTCGCGTTACTACTACGCCGGATGGCCCGAGACCATGCCTATGATCGATGCCACCGCAGGGGCCGCTATCGGCGTCGCGATAATCTTCGCCGTCATGATCTGGTCGTACGCGCGCAGGTTTTTCGGGGAGTATGGGGACAGCGTCACAAATATCGAGCTGGCGATCATCTTTTTTGGCGCCGCCACACTCGGTTTGTGCGCGTGGATAGCGCCGCCGGTTTCTAAGATGATGGGAGGGCTCGCCACGGCTTTTTTAGCGACCGAGGCTACCATATGGGCTCTCGATCGCTACGACAAACCCTTCTACGGTCTTCTGGCCGGGCTGCTGATTGTGTTTGCCGGAGGACTGTGCATCGCGTCTTTTTACGGAACCACGACCGCCATGCTGAGACTCGCGCCTTTCTCCGGCGTCAAACTGACGCTCCTTCTGCCTCCCGTATTGATTCTGGCAAACGACCTGAAGCAGCGGATACATCCCGAGTCGATGCTCGAGGTAATCTCCCGCCCGCCGTTGTGGGGCGAACTGATGCTCGTGGGCGTCCTGATCGTCGGCGCGGTGGTCATCACCGTCAGGAGTGATAACGCCAATTTCGTGCCGGGATGGGAGATACGGTTCCGCGATCTTCTCGAATGGATTATGTGGGTCAGGCCGCGCACCAAAGAATTTCTCGTGGGTTATCCCTGTCTCATAATATACTACGTGATGGAAAAAAGAGGATGGGGCGAGCATTATCGCGAAGTCTTCAGGCTTGGCGCGTGCATGGCTTTCGCCTCGGCCGTCAACTCGTTCTGTCATTTCCACACTCTTTTACCTCTTACGATCGTCCGTGTCGCCAACGGATGGTGTCTCGGCATAGTGGTTGGATTCGTCGCTCTCGTTCTGATCGATTATGTTGGCGGTCCCATATTGAGAGGCGCGGCGGAGTTGTTCGACTGATGGCGCCGCCGAAAGGCGCGAAAAAATTTGACGTCCTGCTCGCCGGTTACTTCGGCTTCGGAAACCTGGGAGACGAACTGTTAGCGGAAGCCGCTGTCAATAATTTAATGGCGTGCGGCGTCGCCAAGGAGGGATTGGCTATCCTCTCCCGCGCGTCGGACGAATCGCCATCCCGCTTGGGCGTAGAGTCGTTCGACAGATGGAGTTTTCAGTCGGTATCGAACGCGATAAAGCGTTCGCGAGCTTTGTTCCTGCCCGGCGGCGGTCTTTTTCAGGATGCCACGAGCGCGCTGTCCTGCGTTTATTATTGGGGAATTGTCGCGCTCGCCGTTGCTCTGTCCGTGCCGGTGGTCGCGCTCGGGCAGTCTGTGGGGCCGCTGTCAGGGAATATTTCCCGTTTTTTGACCCGCAGGGCGCTTTTGAGCTGTTCGTACATCGCGGTGCGGGACGACGCTTCGCGTCATGTTCTGAATGATATGGACGTGCCGTGCGCCATGATGCCGGATCCCGTGATGAGCCTCAAAGCCCCGGAGCGCTCCGGGGGAGGGGATGAGGTGCTGATAAACGTTCGTCCTGTGCGGGGAAACCGACATAGCGTATCGTCGGTGGCTGCGGCGTCCCGATCCTGCGAGGCATCCGGAATCCCGATGATCGGGGTGGCGATGTCCGACGAAGATGGACGCTTTATGAAAGAGCTGCAGGCATCCGGAGATATGCCGCGATTTGAGATAAAGGCGCCGCGAAGCGCCGGGGAATTTTTCGTCGCGGCGTCCCGCGCTCGAGCTTCCGTAGGGATGAGACTCCATTTCGCGATACTTTCCATCTTGTCGGGTCTTGAAGTCGTAATGTCGCCATACGATCCCAAAGTTTCATCTTTTGCCGACGCCTGGGGGTTAAAACTATTGAAACTTGAGGAGTCTGACGAAAACTTTGATATAATGAAGTTATTGACAAATTCGTGGTTTAGAGATAAAAGAAAAATTGACGAAGTACGGTTGCTCGTGGCCGACCAATTTAGAATCGCTTTGGACCGGACTCTGGGGGATTAGGATGGACGCGGCAAGGCATAAAGAGCTCGAGAGAATAGCCCTTGAAGTCCGAAAAGACGTAGTGCGTATGATGGGCGTGGCACGAACCCTGGGTATCTCGAAAGCGTTGAGTATAGTCGATATTCTCGTTTATATGTACTGGGAGCATATGAAAGTGTATCCCGGTGAGCGCAACCGGCCCGACCGGGACAGACTTGTCCTCGGGAGAGGTTCGGCTGCGCCTGCTTTGTATGCGTGCCTGTCGAGGCTTGGTTTTTTCGACAGACAGGAGCTTTGGAGTTTCAGCCGCCTCGGCGCCATGCTCCAGGGGTATCCTGATATAAGGACTCCGGGAGTCGACGCGCCCGGGGGAGGTTTGGGAGGCGGACTTGGCATAGCGCTGGGCCTCGGCATGGGGCTTCGCATGGAAGGCGTGGGGGCCAGGGTTTTTTGTGTGATGGATGAATATGAGATGAGCGTGGGCGCCGCATGGGAATCCGCATCGACTGCCGCGTCCGACCGCCTGGGTCGGGTTGTGCTTATTGTGGATACGAACGGGACGGATACGGCGACGGCCATCAGGCTGGAGGCATGTGGATGGTCGGTGACGGACGCTGACGGCAGCGACATGTCGTCCATCGAGAGCTCGTTCGGGGCTCTGGATTATACGTCATCGACTCCGAAGGCCGTCATGATGAAGACCTCGCCGGGGAGAGATTCCAGTGAACCTCTATCGAGATTCGACATGGATAACGCCCTTTCGAAGCTCGAAAACGGAACCGTCCTGGCGGACATCGAGTCATGAGTTCGGGAAGCAGTTTCAGCGGTTATTCCGACGCTGTTTCGGAGATGGATACCGGAGGTTTCGAGGTTGTTTTCCTCGAATGCGGGGCCGCTTCGCGCGACGTCGTCCTAAAGGCGGCAGGGCTCTCTCTGGAGGGGAAAAAAGTTTTCATATCATCTTTGTACGACCCTCTTTTCATTGCGAGGTGTTACGAGCAGATAAGGACGGCCATTGCGGTTCCCAATCTCAATGTGGTGCTGGCGGCCGTTCACGATGGATCGGAGCTCGACCGGGAAGGCGCGTCGAGGCAGATGAACGAGGATTTCGCCCTGATGAGGGCTCTGCCCGGAATGACGGTGCTCTCCCCGTCGGACAGAAGAAGCGCGTATGTCCTTACAGGCTTTCTGGCGCGCGATTTGGAAGGGCCCGCGTACATCAGGCTGAGCCGTTCCGAGAGGAACGACATTTACGAGGCTGACGATCCGGATTTCAACGCGGGAGGCGCCAGACTGCTGTCGGAGGGCGACGGAGTGACCATATGCGCGATAGGAGTGATGGTGACGGAAGCTATCAAGGCGCGTGATGTGCTGGCGGATCAGGGAATATCGGCAGAGGTCATTGACTGCTACAGCATAAAACCGTTTCCAAGGCAGATGCTGCTGGCTTCTGTGAGGCGCACCGGATGCTGTGTCGTTGCGGAAAAACATACGGGCGCCGGCGGACTTTACGGAGCTGCCTCCGAATGTCTCGGCGGCAGTTACCCGGTTCCGGTGCGCGGGGTATCCGTCGAGGATCGCTTCGGTCAGAGTGGAACCGAGGAGGAACTGAGGGAATATTACGGCCTGACGCACAGAGAAATAGTGCATAACGTGCTCCAGGTGTGGGCGATACGTAGGAGGTAGTTATGGATATTCGTTTTTCAGGGGTTAGCAAGGTTTTTTATCCCGATATAACCGCACTCGAAGATGTATATCTGGAAATACCGAAAGGTGAATTCGTCTATCTGGTAGGGCCGACAGGTTCCGGTAAAACGACGCTGCTCAGGTGCATAACCAGGGAGGTCGCGCCGACGAGGGGACAGATAACCGTAGGTTCGTTCTCGCTTCGGAAGATCAGCAGGGTCGACCTTTCCATATTCAGGCGGGACATAGGAATCATTTTCCAGGATTTCTGTCTTCTGCCTCATCTCAACGTCTTCGAGAACGTCGCGTTTGTGCTGGAGGTTCTTGGGGCGCCTCCGCGCGAGGTAAAGGAGCGCACTGGTGAAATCCTGGATCAGGTGAACCTCTGGCGCAGGCGTTTTCTTTACCCGCCTCAGCTTTCGGGCGGCGAACAACAGAGGGTCGCGGTGGCGCGCGCGATTGTAAACTCGCCGTCCGTGCTCCTGGCCGACGAGCCGACGGGCAACCTCGACCTTCACACCGCCGAGGAGATAATGCAGCTCATCATGTCAATAAACGCCCTTGGCACCACGGTCATTATGGCCACACACAACCAGTATCTCGTGGACGCTTTCAGGCAGCGCGTCGTGGGGATAAGGGCGGGCCGCGTGGTAAGGGATGAAAAGAGAGGAAGGTACAGTCTCGATGGGGAGCTTTAAATACGCATTGAGGGATGGCACCCGCCTCATACTGAGGCATTGGGGCCTCGCCTTTCTCACTATAATAACGTCGATGGCGGTCTTCTATCTCATTGGAGCGTCCGTGCTGCTTGTCCTCAATACGAGGCACATCGTGAACGTCCTCGAAGGGGAACT
This sequence comes from Synergistaceae bacterium, assembly GCA_031289955.1. Taxonomy (GTDB): domain Bacteria; phylum Synergistota; class Synergistia; order Synergistales; family Synergistaceae; genus JAIRKI01. The sequence goes on along the minus strand of JAITOL010000193.1, from coordinate 6,103 downwards.
TTCCATTCAGGCGTACCTGGCGCCGAACGCGAATTACGACGAGGCTGCGCGCGCGGTGGCCGCTGTGAACCACGTCACGAAAGTCGTGATCATCACGCAGGATATGGCGCTCGAGCGTCTGAAGCAGCGCCTGCCGGATCGCGCGGACGTTCTCACGCTTCTCGGTGAAAACCCCCTGCCGTCGAGCCTCGAAGTATCCATCGACAGGGCGGACAGCGTGGAATCGGTCGTCATGGCGCTTGCCACGATCCCGTTGATAAACGACATCGTATATGCCGGCAAACTCGCCGAGAAGCTCTCGAAATTCTCGCGTTTCGCGGGGCAATTTTCTTTGGCGATGCTGCTTGTGGCTATTACGGCTTCGGCTGTCGTGCTCTTCAATACGATACGCATAGCCGTTTACTCCAAGGAGGAAGAGATAGGGATCATGCTGATGGTGGGAGCGACCCCGACATTTGTCGCGCTTCCTTTTGTGCTGCAGGGCATAATTCTTGGCGGAATCGGGTCTTTTGGGGCCAGCGCGTTTCTTGCTCTGAGTTATAATGGCATCATATCCCGCCTAAAGGATATCATGCCGTTTCTGCCATTTTTGGAGCGCAACAGCGTCGTCCTGGAGCTGGGCCTCATCCTCGTCGGCGCTGGAGCTACCGTCAGCCTCATAGCGAGTCTTGTCGCGGTCGAGACGTTCACGAGAAGGGCTATGAAGCCGCTGTGATATTTTCAACTGTTACGCGTTTTGAAAGGAGATGCTGAACATGACCTGGAACAAAAATATGATGAGATCATCAAGGATTTTCAGAGTGATATTATTGGCGTTCTCGATGTGCCTATTTATCATAACCGAGACTATCGCGGCCCCTGCGTCGAATAAGGATCTTGAAAAAGAGCTTGCCAATCAACAGAAGAGGCTCGACACGATGGAGCGCGAGATCAAAAAGACCGACGCGAAACTGAAGGACGCGAAGAAAAAAGAAGAGACGGCCATGAACGACATAACGAGGCTGAGCAATAAGCTCGCGGAGGCCGAACAAAAACTCAACGTCACGGAGCTGAAGCGCACGCAGGTCTCGAACAAACTGACCGACACGACGATCAAAATACAGGAAACGGAACTTCGCATAGAGAGGGCGAAAAAGCTCCTCAAGGAGCGAGTGGTGGCGGTTTATAAATATGGCGGCGCGGCGGAATTCAGCCTCTTTATGTCGGCGAGCGGCACCCAGGACGCGCTCTCCACGTCGTATCTGCTGACCAAGATAGCGGAGCAGGACAAGCTCCTCATAAACGAGCTTCTGATTCAAAAGGACGCGCTCGACCGGGCTCGCGCCGAACTCGAGAAACAGCGCAAGGAACTCGACTCGAAGAACAAAGAGCTCGAAAAACAGAAATCGACCATACAGAAGACGTCGAGCGAACGGAACAATATGCTCCAGCAGGCCAGAAAGGACAAAGCGCTCTTTCAGGCCGAGCAGGCCGAGCTGCTAAAGTCGTCGAACGAACTGAAATCAAAGGTGAACGATCTCCTCGCCCAGAAGAAAAGGCAGGCCGGAAGCGGCAAAACCCCAGTGTACTACAAGGGCGGCAAGGTGGCATGGCCGCTTCGCGGCAAGATTACGAGCCCGTACGGGACGAGGATACACCCGGTATTCAAGACAAAGGCCACTCACACGGGGATAGACATAGACGGCAACAGAGGAGATCCCGTTCGCGCCGCCGCGGACGGAGAAGTTCTGTATACCGGCTGGCTGAGAGGTTATGGACAGGTTGTAATACTTGACCACGGCGGCGACCTGACGACGGTTTACGCACACCTCTCAGGCATAGATACCGCCGAAAACGCGAAGGTGAAAACGGGCGACAAGATCGGTCGCGTCGGTTCCACCGGGGTCGCCACCGGCAACCATCTGCACTTTGAGGTTCGCGTGAACGGTAACACCACCGATCCTATGAAATATTTGCAGTGATGACGAAAAAATATTTTTTTGAAAGTTGATGATACATGATGTTCAAGAGATTTAAAGATGTTCTGCTGGGCGTTTTCATAGGAGGGTTCATGGTCACGGCCATAATAACGGCCGCCGCTTCCGACTCGAACGGCGAGTGGGCTAGGCTTCTGCCGTTCTCTCAGCACAACCTGATGACGATGCGCCAGGTGCGTAACAACATCGAGACGTTCTTCGTCGACGAAGAGAAGCTGCCCGATGAAAAAGAATTGTTCTACGGCTCGCTGAAGGGGATGGTGGGGGCGATAGACGATCCATATACGAGATTCGTCGAGCCCAGCCAGCTCAAAGAAGAGGGCATGGAGATGGAGGGCGAGTACGGCGGACTTGGGATGTATATAGGCTCGCGCGAGGGCAAGATACTCGTGATAAGCCCTATCGAAGGCACGCCGGCGGAACGGGTTGGAGTCAAGCCTCTCGACGAGATAGTGAAGATAGACGACACTGTGGTCATCGGTATGGATCAGAACGATGTCGTCAAGATACTGCGGGGCGAACCGAACACAACGGTCACAGTGTGGATGAGAAGAACCGGAGAGGACGAGCTCAAGTCGTTCGATATGACGCGCGAGATAATAAATATCAAAACCGTGCGTTCGCGGATGATGGACGATATTGCGTACATCAAGCTCAATAACTTCCATCAGAAGAGCGCGGCCGAGCTGAACGACGCGATAACCGAAGCGGCCGGCAACGGCGCTAAAGGAATTGTGCTCGATATGAGGAACAATCCGGGAGGGCTTCTCAGCGTCGCGGTCGACGTCGCGTCGCTGTTCCTCGACGGCGATCTTGTGGTGAGCCTCAAAGGCAGGGTCAGCAGATATGACGACTCGCTTTACGCCAACAGAGGAAAATCCACGAATCTCCCTCTCGTTGTGCTGATAAACGAGGGAAGCGCGAGCGCGTCGGAAATAGTGGCGGGCGCGGTGCAGGATCACAAACGGGCGCCGCTCGTGGGAACCAAGAGTTACGGAAAGGGTTCTGTGCAGTCGCTTTTCCCTCTTCCGGATATGGCCGGCATGTATATATCCATAGCCCGTTACGCGACCCCTTCGGGAAAGATAATAGACCACAAGGGACTCATTCCCGATTATGTGGTGGAAAGCGATTATACGCAGGTGACATCGGAGGATAAACAGCTGCAGAAAGCGCTGGGCGTGATGAAAAACGTCATGCTGCCAAAGCGGTAGAACGGACGAACCGGGGTTGTGCCCATGTGCGGTATGAAGCGCGCGCGTAGGTTTGCCGCGCGCGCGTATGGTGTTGCCTCACTGGTTGCGGTGTTGCTGTCCGGAATTGTCGGAGCTTCGTTTATAGGCGCGGGGGCCGCGCTCAGATGGGAAATCCAGCCTCCATCCGATGCGGCAAGAACTGAGCGGATTGCTTCGGGCGATATGGTCTCCGTGACTTCGAGGGACGAAGGGCCAAAGTTGGCAATAGTGCTGGACGATTGCGGGGCCAATATGGCGTTCGCCCGCAGGGTCGCTTCGCTCGATATACCGATGACGTGGGCTATAATACCGAGATTGAAATACAGCGCCGCGACAGCCGAACTGCTCGAAGGCGCCGGAATTCCGTATATAGTGCATGTTCCGATGCAGGCTTGGGTCGATCCCGACGGACATGCTGGAAACGCGAAATATTACTATATAGGGGCAGGAATGTCCGGGAGGGATGTGCGTTCCGCTCTGACGCCTCTGCTCGATTCGTTCGGCGGCGCTTTCGGCGTAAATAACCACAGAGGTTCGAAGGCGACGGAGGACCTGAATGTTATGGAGCATGTGATGGATGTGTTGGCTGAGCGGGATCTGTTTTTTCTGGACAGCCGAACGTCGTCGAGAAGCGTCGCTTATGACGTTGCGGTGAAACGAGGGCTCGCGTCCGCAAGGAACTCCTTTTTTTTGGATAACGAATCCGACAGGGATGAAATAGCGCGCAAGATGGCATCCGCCCTCTCGTCGGCGAAAAAAAGGGGCATGGTGGTCGCCATTTGCCATCTGAGGCCCGAAACTGTCGTTTTTCTGGAAAAATTTTCGAGCGAGGTTGCGTCCGGTGTTCATAAGTCCGGCGTCGGCCTCGTCACTCTGCCCGAGTGGGCGGAGTACGCAAAGGGGGATAAAAGATGAAAAACGGGGTACAGGCTCTGATCGGGGCGCAATGGGGTGACGAGGGCAAGGGACGCGTTGTGGATGTGCTGGCCAGGGAAGTCGACGTGGTCGTCCGTTATCAGGGCGGCGCAAACGCCGGCCATACCGTGATCGTGGAGGGCAAAAAACATGTCTTCCATCTTCTGCCGTCCGGAATGTTATATCCCAACCGTGTCTGCGTTATAGGCAACGGAGTCGTCCTCGACCCGGAGCAGCTCATAGCCGAGATAAAGGGGCTCGATCCGTCGCCGGAGGATATAGGGACAAAGCTGGTGGTGAGCGGCAGCGCCCATATAGTGATGCCATACCATAAAAAGCTCGACGCGTTGTCCGAGAGCTCGAGGAAGGGGAGTTCGAACGCCCGCGCGATAGGGACGACCGGCAGAGGAATAGGCCCCTGCTACGTGGACAAATACAACCGCATAGGGATAAGGGCGGAGGATATCGTCGACGAGAGGCAGCTTGCCGATAAGCTGCGAATCAATATCGAGGAGAAGAATTTGATTCTCGATAAACTGTACGGAGAACAACCGCTCGATTTCGACGAGCTGTATGAAAAAGCCCTGTCGTGGGGGCGTTTCATAAAACCTTATCTGGGAGACTCTTCGCTTGAAATAGATTCGGCGCTTCGAGCCGGAAAAAAAGTTCTTTTCGAGGGCGCTCAGGGTACGCTGCTCGATGTGGATCACGGGACTTATCCGTTCGTAACGAGTTCGAGCTGCGTGTCGGGCGGCTGCTGCACGGGCGGAACGCTCGGTCCGGGCCGCTTCGACCGCGTCATCGGAGTGACCAAGGCTTATTGCACGCGCGTTGGAGAGGGCCCGTTCCCGACGGAGGACAAAGGGGACATCGGAGAGCGTCTGCGCCAGAGCGGCGCGGAGTTCGGCGCCACGACCGGCAGACCCCGGAGATGCGGCTGGCTCGATATGGTGGGGCTCAATTACGCGGTGAGAGTGAACGGACTCGGCGTCATAGCCCTCACCAAACTGGACGTACTCTCAGGGCTGGACGAGCTGAAAGTCTGCACGTCATACGAGATAGACGGCGAGGGAACTGATCGCTTTCCGAGCTCGGCCGCGGTATTGGATCGCGTAAAACCTGTGTACGAGACGTTCAAGTCATGGAAAGACGATATTTCGAAGTGCCGAAGTTTCGGGGATCTTCCCTCCGAGGCCCGCGACTACGTGAAATTTATAGAGGATAAGACCGGCGTCCGGGTCGGGCTCATAGGAGTGGGGCCTGGCAGGGAAGACACTATATTCGTAGATTTTTAGCCTGATGCCGCGATACATGGCATGCAAATAGTCGATATAGATTTCTGCGTTCCGGGGGATGTCAAATCGCTTGTAGCTATCGAGGCCGCGTGTTTCGACATCCCCTGGGAAGAGCGGCTTATCGAATACGATCTGAACGAACCGGGCAGTTCCGTTTACCTCAAGGCGTCCATAAAGGACGCGATAGCCGGTTATGGCGTTCTTGGAAGAGCGGACGACGCTTCCCATCTCATGAACCTGGCCGTGCTGCCGGAGTTCAGGCGTCAAGGCGTGGCTCTCCAGCTTATGGCCGCTTTCGACGCTATATCGGGCGAGTGGGAATGTGGGCGGATGTGTTTGGAGGTACGTTCGTCAAATGGCGCGGCCCGTAATTTCTACTCATCGATAGGTTTCGTCTATTCGACGAGGGTGAAAAGCTATTACTCGGATGGGGAGGACGCGCTTGTGCTCATTGCCCGCCTTCCGTTGCGGCTTGCTTGATAAACGTATCGCGCTTACTTTATCCCGATAAATTTTCCTTTCCAGGGGACTTGCTGAGATACAGCGGCGAATCCATCCCTCGTTTTCCCGTGATCGTATGGCATATGACCGGCAGGTGCAACCTGTCGTGCAGGCACTGTTACTCGTCGTCCCAGGAGGTTGGAGGGCGTGAGATGGCCTCGGGCGATGGAATGGAGTTTTT
>JAITOL010000200.1 GCA_031289955.1 Synergistaceae bacterium | reverse complement strand
GCGGCCATCGCTCATGCGTATGGCCTTTCGTTAGCGACATTCGATAAGCATTTCCAAAATATTTCCTGTATCAACGTCATTCTGTAGGAGAATGGGAAAAGTTGCGTGGCAGTCAATTCTCCATGCGGGAGTTTTCGAGAAATTTGGATTTTTCATATCGGTTTGGCAGGAGCGTGACGTTTATGAATCACAGGATTTTTGCGTCAATTTTTGTCCTATGCGTGATTTTTGCGGGCGTGAGTATCGCTGACGCCGCCATGAGCGACGAGGAATTTCTTGAGCTTTGCGCGTCGGGGACGCATGAGGAAATCGCTGCGGCCATCAGGGGCGGCGCGGATGTAAACGCGCGGGACGATGAGGAAGAGACGGCTTTGATGCGCGCCGCCAACAGGGATCTGGAGGCGGTTATCGCCTTGCTTGAAGAGGGCGCGGATGTAAACGCGCGGAACGACTTCGGGGCTACGGCTTTGATATTCGCCGCTTCGGGAAACGACGCCGGGATCGTGAAAGCCCTGATCGACGGCGGCGCGGACGTAAACGCGAGAAGCGATAACGGCACGACTCCATTGACGAGCGCGGCGGGGATGAGCGACCTCTCTGAGATGATCGACATTCTGATAAAAAATGGCGCGGATGTAAACGCGAGAGGCGATGAGGAAGCTACGGCGCTGATAATGGCGATGCGGGTAAACAGCGGTCTCGACAAAATAAAGGCTCTGATAGATAACGGCGCCGACGTAAACGCGGCGGATGACGACGGATGGACGGCGTTGATGGTTGCCGCTTACAATAATAAGCCGGATTGGATATCCATTCTGCTCGACGTCGGCGCGGCGGCTGATATCCGGGATAAAAACGGTAAAAGGGCGATAGATTACGCGGCGAAAAACCCCGCGCTCGAGGATACCGAGGCATATCGGCGACTCATGGAGGCCGGCAAATAAATTCACGACGCGCGAGATTAGTTTTGCGCGGGCGGCCTCAGGTCGACAACCACGAGTTCTGGTCGGTTAAACATCCTCGGAATGAGTGTCGATTCGCGGGCCAAACCCCTACTCACTATCATAATCGAGGACTGCTCTGAATATTGTCCCCCTGTGTATTTTGGGAAAAATCCCTGATTCGGCGCGACCAATCCGTTCAAAAGTCCCGGAATGCGCCAAAGCCCGCCATGAGCGTGTCCCGCCAACACCAGGTCGAAATGATACTGCGCATATTGCGCGAACAATTCCGGTCTGTGAGACAACAGCACGCTATAAGGGCCGATTTCAGTTCCCTCGGCAGCCGAAGCGAGTTGTGCCGAAAATTTTCCACTCTCAGGATCATCGACGCCGCAGACGATAATTTCCTCGCCTCGAATTGAAAGGAACGCGTGTTCCCCCTCCAAAACCGTGACGCCGTAACTGTTGAATAGCCGCTTGACGGCCTCGACCTCTTTTCCCCAGAATTCGTGGTTTCCCGTGACGTAAAAACAGGGATACCGATCTGCGACAGCTTCCAGCAATGCCCTGGTGTTATCGATGGGTATTTTGTCGTCCGCGATATCCCCGCAAAACATCAACGCGTCCGGGCGTTGAGCTTCGATGGCCTTAACAAGCGTTGTCTGATTTTTGCCGTAATAACAGCTATGCAGGTCGGTTATGAGGAGCAGCCGAATAGGAGCGCCAATCTTTGGAGAATGAAGTTCATAGCGGCGAATGGCGAGATTATACGATGTCAGGATTCCAATCAGAATCACTATAATGCCTAATTTGATTATAGTTGATATAACTGAATTTTTGCGTCTTTTTTTATTCATAAAGCTACTATACCATACAAGCTGTGATATTTTGATACATACAATACCGCTTGCAAAGGCTCACTTTAATCCACAGGCAATCTTGAGGACATCGCCATAAATGCTCGGGTTATGGCAAAAGCAAGCCAATGCCAACAGGTTAAACGGAGACCTCAAACCACAAGTCCCGATTTTAAGGTTTAAAGAGCAATCCAACAAAAAATCGACTCTAAATTTTTTCTATGTCCTCCATGGATAGCCCGCTGACCTGAATTACCGTTTCCATATCAAAACCTTTTTCCAAAAGATTGCGGGCTACCTTTACCACGCCTTTTTCTATTCCTTTTTCTTCTGCCTGGGCTGCCTCTTCCTTCGCCTGGGCCAGTAAATATTCAAGCGTATGCGCGTCGCTGTATTTGTCCATCAACAAGCATTAATGCTGAAAATACGCTTCTTTTTGACGATGAGCCTTTATAATGATACCAGAGAAAAAGATGCAAATCGTCCACTGTGCTGAAGGGCTATTTTGAGAAGCATAAAACAGGGAGATGCATGAATGACGCCGGAAGGGTTAAAAAAACTGCTGTCTCAAGGTGAGAGCTGGACTGTCGAATTCAAAGAATGTGCTGACACTTTAAGCAATGGCGTATTTGAAACAGTGTGCTCTTTCTCAAACCGCTATGGCGGGCATCTTCTGCTGGGCATTGACGATAGCGGTAATGTGCTGGGAGTGAATCGCGGCGCGGCGCAAGGAATCATAAGAAACTTCGTTAATATGCTGAACAATCCGCAGAAAATCTCACCTTCGCTGTATCTGAGTCTGGAAAAAGTCGAGATAGACGGTAAACTTGTACTCTATGTTTATGTACCGGTAAGCTCGCAGGTGGAACTTTGCGGCGGAAGGATATTTGACCGCTCCGAGGATGCCGACATCAATGTAACAAAATCCACAGATCTGGCCTCGAATCTCTATGCTCGTAAATCAGCGCAATTTACTGAGCGCGAAGTATTCCCTTATGCAACCCTTGACCATTTGCGCCTGGATTTGCTCCCTCGCGTGAAGCAAATGGCGGTTAGCCGTTTGCCTGGCCATCCATGGAATGAAATGCACGAGATGGAGCTTTTCAAAAGCGCTGGTCTATACGAGGAAGATATGCGGACGGGCAAAAAGGGTTTCAACCTTGCCGGGATACTGCTATTCGGGCGTGATGAGGTGATCCGCTCCTGTGCGCCGGGATACCTGACAGATTGTCTGCTCCGCCGAGACAACCTTGATCGCTACGACGACCGGCTTACGGTAACCACCAATCTGATCGAAGCGTTCGATAAGATTATGAAATTTATCGCTGAACACACGATGGATCGATTTTTCCTGATAGGCGAACAAAATATCAGCGTTCGATCCTGGATTGCCCGCGAAATGGTCAGCAACACTCTTATGCATCGCGAATACTCCAGTTCTTTGATGTCCAGGGTCATCATAGAGAAGGATCGTATCGTCACGGAAAATGCAAATCGTTCTCAAATACTTGGCAAGCTTGATCCGGCCAATTTCACCGCTCGATCCAAAAACCCGATCATTGCCCGATTTTTTGTCAATATTGGGCGCGCCGACGAACTTGGCTCTGGCGTGAGGAACCTATATCGATACACACGGCTTTACTCTGATGGCGCTGAACCAGAGTTGATTGAGGGAGATGTTTTTCGTACTATTATACCGCTGATCGCGAACGTGCCACTCAATAATTCGCTTGGTAATTCGCCCGATGTCCCTGTAAATAGAGCAAATGTCCCTGTAAATGTCCCTGTAAATAGAGTAAATGTCCCTGTAAATGTCCCTGTAAATAAGCCTGATGTTACTGCCATCGGCACTGTCGCGCTGGTTTTGAGTTTAATTGCGGCAGAACCAGGGGTTTCTCTGGACGTGATTGCTGAAAAGATTGGCAGGACGCGCAAAACGGTTCAACGTGTTGTAAAAAAGCTAAGAGAGAATGGCAGTGTTAGAAGAGTTGGCCCGGATAAGACCGGACATTGGGAGGTCGTGGATGTCGCCGACAATTCTGAGAGCCGCCGCGAAGAGTGAGGGTATATCTTAATTACTGGATTCAAGTCTTCCATACAAATGGCAACTGACGCTCCGTCGCGGCGCGAACTCCCGGATTTCCGGCATCGACTCGGAGCAGCCGGGCAGGGCGGCGGGGCATCTCGGCTGGAAGCGGCAGCCTGTGGGGATATCCGTCAGGTTTGGGGGTTCGCCCATTATCAGGCTGCGGGCCGATCTGGCGTCGCGCTGTTTTTTCGGGGAGAACGACGGCGAGGACGCGATCAGAGCCTTCGTGTACGGATGAGCGGGATCGCCCATTATCTCCTCGGCCGGGCCGGATTCCATCACGCGACCCATATAAAGCACGATTATCCTGTCGCTCATCGCCCTTACGAGGTTGAGGTCGTGGGATATGAACATGTAAGTGAGCCACATTTCGCGCTGAAGGTCGAGCAGGAGATTTACGATCTGGGCCTGGACGGAGACGTCGAGAGCGGAAGTCGGCTCGTCCAGGATCATGATTTGCGGGGAGAGAAGCAGCGCCCGCACGATGCAGACCCTCTGCTGCTGACCTCCCGATAGCTGGTGAGGATATCTCGACATCAGGTCGTTCCCCAGGTTCACCGCCTCGGCGAGACGGGCTATCGTCCGGCTCGATTCTTTCGCGGACAGCCCGTGGAGGGCCATTGGGCGCTCCAGAGACTGCCCCACTGTCGCCCGGGGGTTTAGCGACGCCTGTGGGCTCTGAAACACCACCCCCACTTTTCTGCGCAGCGATTTCAAAAGCGCCCCGCGAGCCTCGAACGGGCTCTCCCCGTCTATCAGGACTCTGCCGCCCGTCGGCGTTTCGAGACCGAGCATCAGACGCGCCAGCGTCGTTTTTCCGCATCCGCTTTCGCCAACTATCCCGACAGTCTCCCCGCGATATATGTCGAACGACACGTCGTCCACGGCTTTCACTGGCTTCGAGCCGGACGCGAATATCCCTGTCCGAGTCTTGAAATATTTTTTCAGGTTCTCGACTTTTATGATGCGGTCTCCGGTTGTCATCGTTTGGATATCCTAACTCACCATGGCGCAGGAGACCAAATGTCCGCCTCCTGAGTCCGTCATCTCGCCGCCCCATTTCGCGCACTCCGGCGCCGCCTCGTCACAGCGATCCATGAAAGCGCATCCGGATGGAGGCGACGTCATATCCGGCACGTTTCCCGCTATCACGTCGAGGCGGCCCGCGCCCTTCGGGACGCGGGGAAGCGAGCTCATCAGCTTTTTCGCGTAAGGGTGAAGCGGGGAATCGAAAATTTCGTCCACGCTTCCCATTTCGACCAGTCTGCCGGCGTACATCACAGCGACCCTGTCCGCGATGTCGGCCACTATGCCGAAGTCGTGGGTGATCAGCAGTATCGACGTTCCGTGCGTCTCTTTGAGCTCGCGGAGGATCTGGAGTATCTGCGACTGGATCGTGACGTCGAGCGCCGTCGTCGGTTCGTCCGCTATCAGCAGCCCCGGATGGCGGGCGACCATCATCGCTATCATCGCCCTCTGGCGCATCCCGCCGGACAGTTCATGCGGGTAGCGGCCGGCGCTCACGGCGGGGGCTGGTATCATCACTTCCCGAAGCAGCCCTTCCGTCATCGTCTTCACGGCGGACCGATCCAGGCCGTCGAGCGCTATCGCCTCTCCTATCTGATAACCGGCGGTCCAGAGAGGGTTCAATGAGTCCAGCGGGTTCTGGAAGATCATGCCGATATCTTTGCCGCGATATTTCGACATTTCACCCCACGGCAACGCCATCAGGTCATTTCCTTCCAACAGAACCTCCCCTGTCATCCGCGCTTTCCTCTCGTCGAGCAGGCGGGCTATCGCGTGAGCGGTCGTCGATTTGCCACAGCCGGACTCCCCCACCAGGGAAAAAACCTCTGATTTATTTATCGAAAAAGAGACGCCGTTTACGGCGTAAATATTCCCGGACGATCCGCTGTAGCGGACATTCAGGTCGCGGACGTCAAGGAGCGTCTCGAATGATCCGCGGAGGTTTTCCATATCTACAGTTTCATGCGGGGGTCGATCAGTTCCCGCAGCCCCTCGCCCAGAAAGTTGAAGCCGACGACCAGTATCACTATAGCTATTCCAGGAAAAACCGAGAGCCAGGAGGCGTTGTCCAGATAGCTCAATCCCTCCGAAAGCATCACTCCCCAGTCCGGCGTGGGCGGCTGAGCTCCGAGCCCCAGAAAGCCGAGCGCGGTCGTGGACATTATCGCGGTGGGAAACGCCAGCGTGGCGAGCACTATCACGGACGGGGCGACGTTCGGCAATATATAGCGGACTATGATGGAAATGTCGCTCTCGCCGATGCTTTTAGCGGCCTCGATGAATGGCCTCTCGCGCAGCGACATCGTTTTGGCGCGGACTATCCTCGTGAACTGTGCCCAGCTCACGATCGCTATCGAAAAGGCCACGTTGTCGACGCTGGGGCCCATGACCGTGACGATGGCCATGGCAAGTATCATTGGCGGCATTGCCCATGTGATGTCGGTGACAAACAGGATGGCGCGTTCGATGAATCCGCCGAAATACCCGGCGAGCAGGCCGAACGTCACGCCGATGAGACCCTCTATGACGACGGCCATGAAGCCGACTTTGAGCGCCACCCTTGCGCCGTACAGGACTCTCGTGAAAACATCCCTGCCGTAATGATCCGTTCCGAGCAAGTTGGCGCGGCTGGGGCCCTTCAGTTTTCCGGCCATGTCGATCGTGTCGAACTCATAACCCGACAGCGAGCCGACGAACACGGCGCATAAGATGACTGTGCCAACGACGGCGAGCCCGATGATCAGAGAGATATTTCGGGAAGATTTTTTGAGTGATGGACTCGCGCTCAGTTTCTGACAGCCCCTTTGATCCTGGGGTCGAGAAGCGACAGAACCACGTCGCCGATCGTGTTGCACACGACTGTGAGAGTCGTTATAACGAACACCACTCCCTGTATCACGGGATAATCCTGCTGGGCGACGGAGCGCCACAAAAGCCGCCCCATGCCGGGCCACGAGAAGACGGCTTCGACCACTACGGAACCCCCGATGAGCCACGGCAGCGCGAGAAAAAACATGACGGTGACAGGAACCAGCGAATTTCTCAGAACGTGCCGCAGCAATATCAAACGCTCGCTCAGCCCTTTGGCGCGCGCGGTGGTGACGTGCCGTTCAGCCATCGTCTCTATCACTTCCGCGCGCGTGAGCCTCATAGTATCGGCGATATAAGGCAGCGCGATGCTCAAAACCGGCAGCACAAGCGATTTGGCCCCGCTGTAGCCGCTTATTGGGAACATGCGGAGTTTGACGCTGAAAAGGAGCATCAGCAGGATACCGAGCCAGAAATTAGGCATCGCGCGAAGGATCACCGTAGCCTGGACGCTGGCCCGATCGAACCAGGAGTCCTTGTTCACTCCGGCTATCAGCCCGATAGGAATCGCTATCAGATATTGAACCAAGAGGGCGCATAACGTGAGCCCGAGGGTATAGGGCAGGCGGGACGATATCATCTTCGCCACATCCTGTGACGTCAGTATCGAAACGCCCATGTTCCCCCCGGCCAGATTCCTGAGCCAATAAAAATACTGCCATGCGGGCGGCTTGTCGAGTCCCCATGCCACCCGCATCGCGTCTATCCTTGCCCTGGAGACCCGATTGCCCCCCAGAAGCTCTATGGCGTCCCCCGGCATCATCTGAAGGATCGAAAAGAGCACGGCCGATACGGCGACGATCACCAACAGCCCATAAAGGACGCGTCTTGCGACGAACAGCGCGAAATCTCTCATCTCTCCGTCAATAAAACGGCTTATTCCCTCACGGCGTCGTTCAAAAATATGAAAAGCGACGTTATCACTATGTTTTTCAGGGACTTTTTATATGCCGCGTATTCGATATTCGAGATGAGCGGAACCATGATGCCCTTTTCCATTATCGAGCGCTCCGCTATGGTGTAAGCCTTGGATCTCACTTCGGGATCGGAGCTGACGCGCCCGGCCTCGATGAGTTTGTCCACGTCCGAATAGCTGTAGTAGCCGGAGTCAGTGTGGGCCAGCCAGGTCAGCATGTCGCCGTCGGGCCAGGAGTAATGGCGCATCGATATCTCATTTTTCCTGTCGCGCGCCGTCTGTTTGACGTACTGGTCCTCGAACTCGCGGATGTTGAGGTTTATCCCAACCTTCTTGAGCTGCGACTGGACGACTGGCGCCATCGTCTTCAGCGTCGGCTGGTCGAACGGGACGAGGAAGGTGAAGTCGAGCTTTTCGTCGCCCTTCGCGCGTATGCCGTCCGATCCTGGTACGTAGCCGGCCTCGTCCAGAAGGCGGGCCGCTTCGGCCGGGTCATAGGAATAATTTTTGGCGGCCTCGTCCTCGAACTCCTTGCTGAAGCCGATCATGGTCGGAGAGAGAATGCCGTAGCGAGGCTCCGCAATGCCGGACATCGCCGCGACCAGCTCGGCGCGGTCGATCGACCGAAGCACGGCGAGGCGCACCTTGATATCGGTCAGCCCCTTCGCCTCCGGCTGTATGTAGAGTATGTCGGCGCCGGTCTGAAGTTTGGTGTGGAGGCCGATGTTCGGGTCGTTTTTCAATGCCTCGACCCGTTCGCTCGGCACGTCGTATATGATGTCGACGTCTCCGGCCAGAAGCTCGCTGACCCGGGTGAAGTTGTCGGGAATGAAGCGGACGGTCACCGAGTCGATCTTGACGGCGCCTTTGTTTTGCACCAGCGTGTTGAACGTGCTGAAGGTTTCGTTGGGAATCAGGCGGAGGTGCGACCCCTGAACCCACTCGCCGACCTTGAACGGGCCGAACGTGGCTATGCCGCTCTTTACCGCCTCGTCGCCCTTCTCCTCCGCTTCGGCGACGTCCACTATGCCGCCGTAGCCGGTGGACATGCTCACCATGGCCGGAACCGGCGACGAGTTGCACTTGAATATCACGTCATCGCCCTCGATCCTTATCGACTCGACTGCGGCCATATCGTCCGCGTAAGGGCTTATTTTCAGATATCTCTCGAAGGATGCCTTGACCGCTTCGGGGGTCAGGGGTTTTCCGTTGGAGAATTTTCTGCCGTCGCGCGGCACGGTGAAGATGAGCTCGTTGTTTTCGGTCAGCTTCCACGCCGACGCGAGGGCGGGAACGAAGGAGTTCGTAGCAGGATCCAGATGGAACAACGGTTCGTAGATGAGCTCATGGGGCTGGTATTCCCAATTTATCTGCTGTACATCGATGCCCTGGATCTCCACAGGGGTCGCCAGAACTATATCGAGCGCGAAAACGGGGGACGCGGCGAATAAAACGGCGCACATCGCCGTCGCCATCAGAAGAAATTTACAGCGCGATTTCATGAAAGAAATTTCGGACATTAAGAAAGCCTCCTCTTGATATTTTTTCCCGACATATCGAGCGGCACGTTTTTATCGGCATCCCATCCCCTTTCATGAAAACATTGTAAGGTTTAGTGACGCAAAAAAAGAAAACTTTTTTACAGATCATAAAATGATTCTAGCTTAAAGCGTAAATATTTTCAACCATACTGATAAAATGGCGGCATTATGCCGCTCGTCGCGTGATTTTTCCACATAATCGCGGCGAGGAATGAGCTTAGAGTGACTGGAAATATCTATCACCGTCTATGATTGTTTACGGCATCTGAAAACGATATATTCAGGACAACGGATCTTTTCGAACATAAGACAGGTTACTTCACTATTATTCCGAAGTCAAACTTGGGTTATATCACAGCTGCCACTCAAATACTGTCTCACCCCGGCGTCATCTTTTGGTATATGAGCGGCAATCGTTGGCAAGCCAAGATTACGGCTTCAGCAGTTTCCGGCTTTTTCCCCCACGCGACGATACAGGGTTTTCAGCGAATACAGAGCGAGGTATCCTATTAACGCGCCAGGGACGCTGCTTGCCAGAAAGGCAATCGAAAGAAGCGTGAACATCGGCCCGCTTCCCGAGTTCGTCGCTATCAGGCTCGCTATCCATGCGCCCAGCAAACCTGTGGCGAGCGGCTCTGCTGCGGCGGCGAACGCCCTGTGGTTTGCGGAGAGAGTGTTGGCGGCAAATCCGACCGCCAAAGCCCCACACATGCTGCCGGGGAAAGCGAGTATCGTTCCCGTCCCCAGCATGTTGCGCGCCATGCTGGATATAAACGCTCCGCCCAAAGCCCACCATGGACCGAGCAGGACTCCGGCTATCACGTTGACGGCGTGCTGAAACGGAAAGCATCTCGACGGCCCGATAGGAAACGAGAAGCCGGACAGCAGCACGGCTATAGCCGCGAACATGGCGGCGTACGCCGTCTTTCGGAGTTTATTATCATCGTC
>JAITOL010000168.1 GCA_031289955.1 Synergistaceae bacterium | reverse complement strand
CCGGGGTTTTTTCAATTTGATCCCGCCTCCCTTTCAGTTTTTTTCTCAGACCATAGTGTAAATGTTTTACCCGTACAATGCAATACGAGAATCCATCATTCGAGCGCATCGAGTTCGTTTTTCAGTATCTCCAGCGCTGATGACAGTTCGGGCTTGGGCGTGACATTTTCGGATTCGGAAGCCGGCATCAGGCGGGCTTTGAATTCGTACCCTCCGCCGGGGGAGGCGAAAACATCGACCCTTCCCAAATGTGTCAGATACGCGCCAGCGCTCACGATCATGGTGTTCCCGGCCTTTATCCCGCCGTCCAGTTCGCTGTGGCTGTGCCCGTCGACTATCAGATCTATGTCCGGAACCTCCCGCGCAAGCGTAAGGCTCGACGGGTCGCAGTCCGGTTCGCTCCCAAGGTGGGTGAGCGCTATCACCAGATCGGCGCCATCCTGTTCCCTCAGGCGCCGCACGGTCTCGCGGGCAATGTTTATCGTTTCGTCCGGGTCGCCGAATGAGAGGGCCGCCACGTTGCGTGGATCCGTCACAGTAGGGGTCGAAGGTGTGGAGAGCCCTAATATGCCGATTTTCAAGTTGGGGAAATTGCGCGTCACATAAGAGAGCATTATCGGGCGATTGCCGTCGCGCTCCCTGACATTGGCCGAGATGAAGCCGAGTTCGTGGGTGTCGCGGAGCGACAGGAGGCGCTCCCATCCGAAATCGAAATCGTGGTCGCCCGCCGCTATGGCGTCGTATTTCATCATAGAGAGCATCCTCGCCACGAGTTCTCCCCTGAGAGCCGAGGCGAACGCTTGTCCGCTCAACGCGTATCCACGCACGTCGTTCATGTAATAGATGACCAGTATCGGTCTGTCAGCGGCGCGCGCCGGAATTTCGGTCGAAACCATCGCTATGGCGAGAAAAATAAATGAAATTATTTTAAATAAAATTAATATAGCCATATTTATCTTCAAATTTAATTTGCATTTCACGGCGAACAGCCCCTTGTTTTGAACATATCATATCACTATAAATCGTCCGGAGGCTCTTCCCTGATATCGGGCAGTTCCTCCGCGTACTTCAGTTTGCGCTCGGCGGCGCGCGCGATAATGACAGCCGGACACGCCGGGCGTGACATCTTCTTCGCCGCGACAACGGCGGCAAGCCCGGCGCCTATCCCGTTGTCGATATTGACGACAACCATTCCCGGCGAACAGGACGACAGCATCGTGTTGAGCGCGACGGCGCCCCCTGACGCGATGCCGTAGCCGACGGATGTCGGCAGCCCTATCACGAGGCATGGTACGAGTCCGGCGACCACTGTCGGCAGCGCTCCGTCCATGCCGGCCGCCACTATGGCTATGTCCGCGTCCCTTATCTCCGGCAGCGAGTCCAGCAGCCTGTGCAGCCCCGCGACCCCTACATCGAAGAATTTTTGCGTGTCGCACCCCAGAAACTGGACGATCTCGGCCGCCTCGAGCGCTGCCGGCACGTCGCTGCTGCCGGCCGAGATGACGGCCACCGTCGCGCCGAGCCTGGGGGCGGGGGTGAACTCTATGAGGCCGAGCTTCGATACGGGGTTGTAGGACATGGGCGGATCGCCCGGGGCGATGAGCTCCGCCTGTTCCGTGGACAGTCTGCTGAACGCCATGTTCATGCGGCGTGATCTTATGTCGGAGGCTATCAGCGACAGCTGTTCGTCCGACTTGCCCGAACAATAGACGACCTCGCCGACCCCTTTGCGGCGTTCGCGCGAATAGTCCAGCCTGACTTCGTCCGAATGATCCGCGGACATCACTCCCACTCTATCGTCGCCGGCGGTTTGCCCGTCACGTCCATCACGACCCTGCCCACCAGAGGAACTTCGCCGCAGACGCGTTTTGCCACCCTGTCTATCAGTTCCCACGGCAGCCGCACCGATTCGGCCGTCATAGCGTCGCGCGACGCCACGGCCCGCAGCACGACGGTCTCGCCGTATGTGCGTATGTCCCCGGCCACCCCGACGCTCCTAACCGGCAGGAGCGCGCAGAACGCCTGCCATATCGAGTCGTAGAGCCCGAAATTGCGGATCTCCTCCATGAAGATGGCGTCCGCTTCCCTCAGTATGTCGAGCCGTTCGCGCGCGAGGTTTCCGAGGCATCGCACCGCGAGGCCGGGTCCGGGGAACGGATGACGTTTGAGCAGCTCTTCGGGAATTCCAAGGAGCGGCCCTATGCGGCGCACCTCGTCCTTGAACAGTTCCCTTATCGGTTCGAGCAGGCTCATCTCCATGTCCTCGGGCAGTCCGCCGACGTTGTGGTGGCTCTTGATGACGTCGCCGCCGACGAAACCGCTCTCTATCACGTCGGGATATATAGTCCCCTGGAGCAGCCATTTCGCGCCGCCGACTTTCCTCGCCTCGTCCTCGAAAACCCGCACGAAGAGCTCGCCTATGATCTTGCGCTTCTCCTCCGGGCTCGTGACGCCATTTACTGCCGCGAGGAATTTCTCGGAGGCGTCCACGTGGCGTATGCGCAGGTTCAATTTTTTATACGCCTCTACGACCTGCTCCGGTTCGTTTTTTCTCATGAAGCCGTGGTCGACGAATATGCAGTCGAGCCGGTCGCCGATCACCTTCGACACGAGAACCGCCGCCACTGTCGAGTCGACCCCGCCGGAGATGCCGCATATGACCCGTTCGTCATGCCCGACAGTCGAGCCTATATCGCCCAGGGAGCGCTTCACCCAGTCCCCCAACTTCCAGTTCGGCTCGCATCCGCAGATGTCGTAGAGAAAATTCGACAGAATCTCGCGTCCGTATTCGGTGGTGTCGACCTCCGGGTGAAACTGAAGCGCGGTTATCCGTCCGTCGTCCATCGAGAACGCCGCGCACGATCCCGACTCGCTCACGCCGAATTGGGCGGCGCCGTCCGGCAGGGAGCTCACCTCGTCCCAGTGGCTCATCCATACGTCTATGGCGTCGGGAACGCCCTTCAGTATCTTCTCTCTCGCGCCGTCCCCGAATATGACGCGCGTCCTGCCATATTCCCCGAGGCGTCCTTTTTCGACCGACCCTCCGAGCGTATGGGCTATTAGCTGCATGCCGTAACATATTCCAAGAACGGGGACAGTTCCTGTCAAAAGTGATTTATCGATGCTGGGCGCGTCCGGCCCCGTCGCGCTTCGCGGTCCTCCGGACAGGATTATCCCCTTCGGGCGCGGCCCCATGATCCTGGCTTCGGTCGCGTTCCACGGCAATATTTCGCTGTAGACCTCGAATTCGCGTATCCTGCGCGCTATCAGCTGCGTGTACTGCGATCCGAAATCGAGAATGACGATGCCGCCGCTTTTATCCGAATTGTCCATGACGAGTGGGAGAATCCCCAGCACCTCCATATCCGTAAACTCATTCGCGAAACAGTATGACATAAACGCGAAAAAAACGCGAGCGGAGCGTAAAATGGCGCGCCGCCCATACCAGCATAATGATGCCCGGTTATTTTATCGCGAGCGGGATTCGCCTAGTCTTCATTTTTCGGCCCGCGTGGCGGCAGATATTTTCGGAGTTTGCTCAGAACCTCGTCGAAATCGAGCGGTTTGCCGATGTGGTCGTTCATCCCGGACTCCATACATCGTTCGACATCCTCGCGGAACACGTTGGCAG
>JAITOL010000136.1 GCA_031289955.1 Synergistaceae bacterium | reverse complement strand
TGGAAAAAATCCGCGAAAATAGCCCTGCGAAATACATCCCGGCTATTTTGTGGCCTGCTTTAGCATCTTCATGCGGTCGCCCTTCTTTTTACGAAGCGGGCGCCACGATTCCTCCATTTCTATCTTGATTCTCTTGTAGTTTTCCGACATAATAACCGCACCTCGCTGATGAAAGCATTTGTTTTCGCAAACATAGCTTAACACCTGTTCTCGCAATAGGCCAGCGAGGTTTATTATTTTCTTGCCTACGGTTTGGGGGGGTAGGCTGCGAAGATAATGAGGGAGGTAGAGTATGAAATCAGAACTGACGAAAATCCCAGGTATCGGGAACAATATGGCGGAACATTTGACGAGGGCAGGTTTTCCGATGATTGAGTCGCTAAGGCAAAAAAGCCCCGATGATGTCTATGCCGCTGACTGCATAGCACAAGGAAAGCCAGTGGACAGGTGCGCCTTGTACTGCTACCGCTTGGCGGTGCATTATGCCGACCATGACGGACAATTACCGCCAGACAGACAGAACTGGTGGGATTGGAAGGATTGAAGTGAATCTAGTTGCATACGCCAATGGGCTTCTTCGCTGCTCATACACTGCCAGACGAACTCACTCCAACACCTTCACGCGCTCTTGGTTCTTTCCCGCTCAATGTCACTCGCTCCCGTCTCATGCGGACATTATCACAGACGAATGACAGAAGGATTTGCTATTATTATGGAGCTGTTAAAGTTTTGACAAAGAGCATTATAAGTAAGATAATTGAAAATATATCCGCGCAAGGCATATTCGCGGGGTGATGTGATATTTCCTCAAGGAGGAACTCGTATGGATTTTGAGAACGTAGTCTTCAAGGCCCGCGATAAAATCGCCACCATAACGCTGAACTCTCCAAAGAATTTCAACGCTGTAACGGAGGAACTTCTCGTGGATCTGGGGAACGTTCTCGATATTTGTATGGACGACGACAGCGTGCGAGTTCTCGTCATAAGGGGCGAGGGGAGGGTCTTCTGCTCCGGCGCCGACATCCGCGCGCTAAAGCGCGGCCTCGACGAGAAGGACACCCAGAAACTCGTAAGGCTCGTCCGCACCGCCGGAAATGTTGGGCGCAAGATACGCGCGATACGAAAGCCGGTCATAGCCTCGCTGCATGGCGCGGTCGCCGCGACAGGGTGCTCGCTGGCGCTTCTGTGCGACTTCCGCGTGGCGTCGGACGACGTGTTGTTCATAGAGGCTTTTCTGAACATCGGTCTCATTCCCGACATGGGATACACATACGCCCTGGGGCGCTACATAGGCTTCGGGCGTCTCACGGAATACCTTATGCTGAGCAAACTTCTGACCGTCGAAAAAGCCTATGAGATGGGGCTCGTCAACGTGGTCACGACGAAAGAAAACCTCCAGACCGAGACCATGGCGCTCGCAAAGAAGCTTTCGGTTCTGCCGTACGACGCCGTGGCGCTCACGAAGACGCTCATAAATCAGACGGTATTCCCAGGTTTCGACCAGTGTCTCGACAGGGAGATAAAGTATCAGGATCTTCTCTCTCGTTCCGAGAACTACTCCGAAGGCGTAGAGGCATTTCTCGAAAAACGTCCCGCCACATTCAACAAGGAATAAACCGCGCCTCGCTCACGGGGAGCGGGGCCGACGGGTTGTCAAATCTCATAATCAGGCGTGGCGGCCTATTCTGTATGTCAGCGCGCCGTTCTCCTCGAACTCCATGACTTTCGGCTCTCCGATTATCTCAGCATCCGGCAGCGCTTCGATATCGGGAATCAACGCCTCTGATACCATACACTCCGTCAGGTGCAGCGTGCTGGGTATCTGCGTCAGCCTCACATCCTCCGGCTTGATCTTGCCGAGGCTTTTCATCACCAGATCGATAGTCTCTCTCTCCGTGTCCATATATACCGGAGTGGCCCCTCTTGTCAGAAAACCGGTCGTCGCGCAGTTCAGATACGTGGACTTCCTGTCTATCTTTTCGACCAGTTTCCTCGTCGTGGCGTCCGCCAGGCCGATGCCGTTCGCGTTGCCGTGTGATTCTTCCGAGATATCCAGAACGACTATCTTCTGTATGGCCGGTGTGGAAGGTTCGGGCGTTCCCTCTATGCGCAGACGGCCTATGATGTTTGTGTCCACTCCCGTTCCGCTGTAATTCTTTCCCATCTCCTCTATGATGAGGGCGTGCAGGTTTTTCACTGGCAGAGACGGCATCAGCGAGCGCGAATATTCGAGCAGCTCCGGCTCTTTGTTTCTGAATTCCCCGGGAGCTATCCCCATGATCTCGGCCGTCTCCTCGTAACCGTTTTCCACTATCGCGAAACCGGCCGCTATTGGCAGATGTTCCAGCATGACGGCGCCGATGTCGAGCAATAATTTCGGAAGTTCGCCGCTGCCTCCGCTGTGAAACTGAGCGGCGCCCCTGGGCCCGCCGAGCCCGACGACCAGCATCTTAAAGAGGCCGCTCTCCACGACGCCGTGAAAGGCGGTATGTTCCTTTATCCTGTTCACTGCGAGGATGGAGTCGACTGACAGCGCGGATTCCAGCGCGTATGCCATCAGGCCGTCCCGCGTCTCGCCGATCCCGACGCTTTTCGCGCATGTCATGACCGGAGCGCCGACGGAGTCCTCCGTGATGCCGAGGCTTCGCAGTATCTCTCGCTGTCCGTCCTCAGCGCCGCCGCCGTGGCTTCCCATCGCCGCCAGCAGCAGGGGTTCCCCGCCTCCTCCGCGAACTTCCGAGACGAGCGCGCGCAGAATGGGCAAATTATCCTTTATGCCGCGGCTGCCGGCCGTTATGCCGACGCGGCGTCCCGCGACTTTATCCTTCAGGCGCAGCCGCGCGAACTCCTCATGTACGGCGGACGATATATCGCTCACAACGGGGCGTTTGAACTTCTGACGAACCCTTACGATCCTTGGCGTCTCCATGGTTTATAACCTCCTATACCTTCGCGACTTCGCGCGTGGCGATTATTTCGGCGTCGATCCCCGCCGGGGAGGATATTATGGTCTGTCCGATGTGGACGGGCGCTTCTATGACGATGTCTTTCAACGCATCCATCACGTCCATCACTCTTTCGAGAGGTATCGGTGTTTTCGTGCGGACGCTCGCGCATACATAGTCGCCGCCTTTCACGAGCACGCTCGTAGATATCGTCCTCATCGGCGTCTCTATCTCCTGTTTTATCCATCGTTCGCCCTTTGAACATCCCGCGTTTGCGAACGATATGAGTTTTGGTTTGCTCCCCGGAATGAATTCGGCGTCGATCACGCATCCGTTGGGACAGACGACGCAGATGAATTTCCCCAGGGTCGGCGCGGCCGCGTCGCTCATCTCATGACGCCGCATACAGGGCGGCCGCCCTTCCCGCCCGCTCCGCCTCGTCTGAAACCCAGTCGACGAGATCGTGCACGTGCAGCGCGTTGCCGCATGAAAAAATTCCCGGCACGCTCGTCATGTATCGATCATCCACATTTGGCCCCCCTGTCGTCGGATTTATCTCGACTCCCGCTTCACGGGCGAGCTCGTTCTCCGGTATCAGGCCGACCGACAGAAGAAGCGTGTCGCACGGAACGAAGCGCTCCGTGCCCGGTATCGGTTTGAGATTTTCGTCGACCTTCGCGGTGCGGACTCCCTCGAGGCGATCCATTCCGACTATCTCGACGACCGTTGTGCCAAGGCGCAGCGGTATGCCGTAGTCGAAGAGGCACTGCCGGATGTTGCGCGGCAGCCCGCCCGAGTATGGCAGCAGCTCGTATACCGCTTCCACGCGCGCGCCTTCGAGCGTCATGCGCCGCGCCATTATGAGGCCTATGTCGCCGGAACCTAGGATCACGACCCTTTTACCCGGCATGATGTTCTCCATATTGACGAAGTTTTGCGCCGCTCCGGCCGTGTAGACGCCGGAAGGACGATGTCCGGGTATGCCCAAAGCTCCGCGCGGACGCTCCCGGCATCCCGTGGCGAGCACCACCGCCCCCGCGTCCATCTCGATCATCTCGCCGGATCTCGACAGAAGCAGCCGCCGCTGATCCGATATGTTCAGCGCGATTGTGCCGGTCATGACGCCGACGGTCGTTTCCCGAAGGCGTTCTATAAATCTTGCCGCGTACTCGGGGCCGGAGAGCGCCTCGCCGAAGCGATGCAGGCCGAAGCCGTCGTGTATGCACTGGTTCAATATGCCGCCAAGCCTCACGTCGCGTTCTATGAGAAGAACGTCGCGGCATCCCGCCTCGCTCGCCGCTATCGCCGCCGCCAGACCTGCCGGGCCTCCTCCTATGATGACTGTTTCGCGTCCTGCGGGCTTCGTCATGATTCGTTGTCCCCGCCGGTGCGAACATTGCCGGTAAACATGGGGGATCTCCAGCTCCTCATCATGCAGTCGTTCGGTTTGTATCCATATTCGTCCCTCAGTATGCGAACTATCCTGGGCGCGCAAAAGCCTCCCTGGCAGCGTCCCATCATCGCCCGCGCCCGATATTTCACGCTCATCATAGTTCGCGATCCCAGCGGGTTTTCTATCGCGTCGCGGATCTCTTTTTTTGTGATCTGCTCGCAGCGGCATATAATCTCGCCATATTCCGGCTCATCTTTTATCATGTCCATTCGCTGCTCGCGCGGAAGAGCGGAGAAGCGTCCGACGAAACCGGGCCGATTCTCCTCGAAGCGCGCGCGTTTTTTGAGTTCGGCCAGTCGTCCCACAATATTCCTCACCTCGATAGCTATGGCCGGAGAACTGGTGAGCCCCGGGCTTTCTATGCCCTGGAGCCTGATGAAACCGGGTATTTTCGTCTCCTCTATCGTGAAATCGGCGTAGCCTCCAACCTCCGGCGGCGTCTGTTTTGGGCGGTTTCCAGAGAAGTTGCGAATGAAGTCGCTGGTCGTCAGTTCGGGCAGAAGGCGCAGCCCCTCCCTGCGGAGATCCTCCATTACGTGCGCGGTGGCGCGGTAGTCCTCCCTGTCCTCGTCCGGTATATAGGCGGCGCTTGGGCCTATCAGAATATTTCCGTCCACGGTGGGGGTAAGGTGGATTCCGAGCCCCGGATCGTTGGGGCCGGGAACCGGATATATAAGGGTCTTGAGCGTTCCGTCGAGCCGCTTGTCGAGCACATAGTATTCCCCCCGGCACGCCCATATGACCCCGTCGTCGATCCCCATCACGCGGCTCAGCTCGTCGGAGTGCAGCCCGCCCGAATTTATGAGGATTCGGGTTCTGACGGTCATGCTCCCGCCGGTGCGCGTGTCCGTCGCGGACACAGTGAAAATATTTTTTTCATCGTTCCGGGCAGCCCCAGTCACCTTGTGGTTCAGACGGAAGTCAACCCCGTTCGCGCGCGCGTTCTCGGCCAACGCTATCGTGAGGCCATAGGGCGAGATGATGCCGCTCGACGGCGTCCAAAGGCCCAGTATGCCCTCGATGCCGGGCTGTATGCGCCGCATTGCCTCGTTATCCAGCATCTCCATGCCCGGCACGCCGTTGGCGACGCCCTGTTCGTGCTGTTTGCGCAGGCCGGGGATATCATCTTTCGTGAGCGCTACCGTGAGCTTGCCTATGCGTTTTAAGGGGACTTTGAGCTGTGCGCGCAGTTCGTCCATCATCGCGTTCCCCATGACGTCGAGCCGCGCCCGCGCCGTCCCGGGCTTGTAGTTTATCCCAGAGTGAATGACCCCGCTGTTGCGGCAGCTCGTTCCGAGCCCCACGTCGGGTTCCTTTTCCAGCACCCCTGTTTTCAATTCGTAGCGCGCCAGTTCGCGGGCTATCGCGCACCCCACGACGCCTGCCCCCACGATAATCACGTCATAGATTTCGTCCATGCCGTCAGTCCACGCTCCTTCCCGCCAGGTTTTCAGTCTGCTATGGTTGGGGATTTTCAGCGGTACTATTTAAATATTATATCCGTTAATATATCCATTGCGGAGGGAGATCATTCATGTCAAAATAAAGCTATACGCAACATTAATATCAACTTTGGAGGAGGGCATGTTATGAAAACGAGCGCGCGAAATTATTACGAGGGCGCTGTCATGACCGTTCGTCACGGCGCCGTGAACGATGAGGTGGAGATACTGTTCAACGGCAGCAACACGAGGGTAACGGCCATAATAACGAATGCTTCCTGCAAGGCCATGGGGCTGGAACCCGGCAAAATGGCGGTCGTTCTCATAAAGGAGGAATCCGTCATATTGGTGACCGACTCTGATGGAGTCAGGTTTTCATCGAGAAACATCTTCCCCGGAACCGTCGTATCCATAAAGGAGAACGGGGGCATCGCGTACGTAAACATGCGCCTTATCGGCGGCGAACCGCTCTCCGCGCTCGTATCGTCCGAGGCGCTGTCGTCCCTCGGCATCAAAGCCGGCGATAAACTGTCGGCGATCGTCAAAGCTCCGGCGATAGTGGTCGGAGTAAAAGTGTAACGTCCTTGGATTGTCGGCTTACACCGTGACTGTGTTCGGGCCGCGGCTTCGGTCGCGGCTTTTTGTATGCTGAACGCGGCGGATCGTTTGCATATGAGGTTCAAAAGTGTATAATTGCTCCCAATATCTGACGCCGAGAATGAGGAGGCGAGGACTCATGGCTGGATTTTTCCCGGTTCTTAAAATAGAGGATTTTGTGCTGCGCGAACTGGAAAACGAGGACATAGAGGCCATAAGCAAAATATGGGGGAGTACGAAGGTGACGGAGAAGACTACTCAGTCTCCGCTTACCCACGATGAATCCATACAGATGCTTTATGTTATACGTTCGCTGTGGGAGAATGACGCAGGAATAAGATGGGGCGTCGAGAAGTGCGGGGGGCTCATCGGAACGTGCGGATTTCACAACCTCAACAGAGGGGCTCGCCGCGGCGAACTCGGTTATGAACTGGACTACGAGTACTGGGGGAGAGGATACATGAGGAAGGCTCTCCAGCCGGTTCTCGATTATGGCTTCAATATAATGAGGTTCGAACGCGTAGAGGTGTTCCTCAACGTAGACAATGATCGCTCCGACGGGCTGCTCAAAAAACTTGGCTTCAAACTGGAGGGCACTCTTCGCGACTATGCCCTCTCGCCTAAGGGCCTTATGGATCAAAGCTGCTACTCGCTCCTCAAGAGGGACTGGAAGGAGCAATCGACTCAGGTCTCGGCCCGTCAGGCGTAAACCGTCGCCGAATATTTTGGAAGGTGGCTTTATAACATATTTATGAAGTATAAGGGCGGTTATCATGTTTATGCCGTAGTGACGATACTGTGTTGGTCGCTGGCATATGTATACACCCGCGCCGCCCTGACGCATTTTTCCGCCTATTCGCTGGGCTTCCTCAGGTATATCCTGGCGTCCTTCATCCTTATCATCGTGGCGGCGGTTAAAAAAATACGCCCTCCGGCGGCGCGGGATATCTGGAAATTCGTCTCGTCGGGCGCGGTCGGTTTTTTCCTCTATATGATAACTTTCAACAAGGGCAGCGCCACGGAGACCGCGGCGACAGGAAGCGTGATAGTAGCGACCGCGCCCGTAATCACCGCGATCATGTCGGCGATATTATACAAAGAGAAGTTGTGCCTTTCCCAATGGGCGGCCATATCCATAGAGTTTGCCGGCATACTCGTGCTCATGCTGCATAACGGAGTCATGAGCATGGGGCGAGGCATCCCCTGGCTTATCGTCGCCGCTTTTTCCCTCGGCACGTTCAATCTTCAGCAGAGGTATTTGACCAAAACCTATACCGGCCTTCAGTCGTCCATATACAGCATATTCGCCGGGACGCTCATGCTGGCGATGTTCGCCCCCGGCGCGCTGCGCGAGCTTGGAACCTCGTCCGCCGGAAGTCTGGGCAGCGTGGTCCTGCTGGGGGTATTTTCGAGCGCGATAGCCTACGTGACATGGTCGATAGCGCTCGAACGAGCGCCGGAAACCGCGTCGGTGAGCAACTACATGTTTCTCACGCCATTTGTTTCGTCTCTGCTCGGTTTTCTCGTGCTGAGCGAGATACCGGACCTCGGCACCGTAATCGGCGGAGCTATGATTCTGTCGGGGGTATTTATTTTCAACTATTTCACAGAGCCATTTTCTCGGAGCCCGCGTATGTAATTCGAATATTAAGATGTTGGGCAGGGATTGCTCATGCAGATGTACGAAAAATTTTTCTCCGAATACTCGAAATGTGTCGGGCAAATGCTTCTCACCCGCGATTGCTTTTCCGACCCCAAACGGTATCTTTATTCACGAAACACGCTTTTCTCCCTT